>NZ_JBSFER010000020.1:0-201826 GCF_053594535.1 Streptomyces sp. NPDC001889 | reverse complement strand
AGGCCCTGAACCAGGCCACCGTCGGCGACCTGGCCGACGGCTGGCTCGCCGCGCTGGACGCGCTCGCCGCCTGGGCGCGCCGCTGTCGCCGCCCGCCGTGCGGACGGCCCCGCTCAGCTCTCCGAGTCGGCGGACTCGGCCGGAGCCGACGGCTCGCCGGACTCCTCGCCCTCGGCGCCCGGGGCGCCGCTCCCGGGCGCCGACGGGGAGCCCGCGGGCGTGCCGGAGGGCTCGCCCGACGGGGTGGCCCGCTCCGCCGGCGGGGACGGCAGGGAGCTGGGGCCGAAGTCCTGGAAGCCGTCGCCCGTGGACGCCATCACGAACGCCTTGAGCGTCACGTCGCCGGTCTCGCTGAAGCGGAAGACCGTCTCCTGCACGCCGCCGATGTTCCCCGTCAGCGGGGTGCCATTGTCGATCACGGCGGAGGCGTTGTCCTTGCCGCCGATCACGATCGAGCCCTGCGCGGGCACGGTGACCGCGCCGGAGCCCTTCGCCGGGGTGAGCTTCACCGCTCCGGCGCCACCCGCGAGGGTGATCGACTCGATGGTCTGGTCCTTGGTGCCCGTGTTGAACACGGTCGCCGAGACGACCGCGGGACCCGTGTCGCCCTTCGCCGGCTGGGTGATCACATTCGCGTTCTGGACGCTGATCGTGTCGACCGTCGCCTCCGCGGTGTCCGGCTTGATGCCGAGGGACTGCGCGTTGTTGCCCGCGCCACAGGCGGTGAGGGCGGTGAACGACAGCGCGACGGCGGTCACGGCGAGGGCGCCGCGTCGAAGGCTGGGGGCGCCCCCGGACGGCGTATGGGGGAGGCTCACGGCGGCGGCATCTCCTTGGGCGTACGGACTGGCGGTTGACTGATCGGGCGAACCGGTGCAATGGCGGCCGGGTCCGCGTCAGTTCGCGATACCGTCCGAGATCACTTCAGTTCGCCGCCAGATTACAGAGCCGCCGCTCCGGGGTTGCACTCGACCCGCCCCTTGGTGCCACGGGTGCCCCGGGGGGCCCTCGCGCGGACGACCCCGGCCCTCCCCGTCACCGTTTCCCCGGCCCTCCCCGCCACCGTTTCCCCGGACCGCTTCCCGCGGCCGGGCGGAAGCGCTCCCGGCCGGCCCTCCCCGGCCCGGCCCGCGCACCCCGTCCCGTCCGGCCCCCGCCGCCTTCTCGCGGGCCCTCCCGCCGGCCGCCCCGGGAGTCTTCCTCCCAACGGGCTCCAGCACGCTCCCGCGGGTCTTCCTCCCGCGGGCTCCCGCAGGCTCCCGCAGGCTCCCGTGGGTCTTCCGGCCCCGAGTTGCGCGCCCCGAGTTACGCGCCGCCCGCGCGGGAGTTCCGGTACCGGCGTTTCCCGTGCCGATCGCATATCACCGTGATCAATTCCGCCCCCGGCGCGCATTCCCCCGAATAGCCGGTCACGCGTTCGTTGATCAATTCCGGATTCCCGGCGGCGGGGGTCCGTACGGGTGACCGACGGCCGAACGGAGTAGGCGAAGTTCACCGTCGAGAACCCGGCAAAACGGGACGTTCACCCATGTCTGAGGGGTTCAGGGGTGGTCTGAGCCGTCTGTTTCCCGCCCCCTGTGCAGCCGCTCCCACCTGCGAATACCCCCTTCCAGAAGTCCTCCGCAGCACGTTCCTGTTGCTGTTGTCAAGCCCCGAGATATGCCCTGACCTGCGAAAACGCCATTCAGAAGAAGCTGTATCCGTGTTACCCTGGATAGCCACGGAAGGGGTACCTGTCACATGACGTTCAAGGTTGGCGACACCGTGGTCTATCCCCATCACGGGGCCGCGCTGATCGAGGCCATCGAAACTCGCCAGATCAAAGGCGTGGACAAGACCTACTTGGTGCTCAAGGTCGCCCAGGGCGACCTGACGGTTCGTGTGCCGGCGGACAATGCGGAGTTCGTCGGTGTGCGCGATGTGGTCGGCCAGGACGGGCTCGACCGGGTCTTCGAGGTGCTGCGCGCGCCGTACGCCGAGGAGCCGACGAACTGGTCCCGCCGCTACAAGGCAAATCTTGAGAAGCTCGCGTCCGGCGATGTCATCAAGGTCGCCGAAGTCGTGCGCGACCTGTGGCGCCGTGAGCGTGAGCGTGGTCTTTCCGCAGGTGAGAAGCGGATGCTCGCCAAGGCTCGCCAGATCCTGGTGAGCGAGCTCGCCCTCGCGGAGAACACCAACGAAGACAAGGCCGAGGCTCTGCTCGACGAGGTCCTCGCGTCCTGACGCATGACGCACCAATGCCGCGGTGCCCGCTGACATGCCATGATCATCTTTGATCACGGGTCTGTCGCCGGGCGCTGCGGCATGTTCGTGTCCACTTCACGGGTGTTCCCACAGGTGTCCCCATCACCGCGGCACCGAAACGCCTGTGGTGTGCCGGGCCCGGGCGACTGGCGCAGACCAGAGTCACGGAAGGGTCCGTCAAGGCGTCGCGCCCGGCACGCTGTGGCCATACCCATGTCGGCCGAGGAAACAAACCTGCCGGAGTACAACCGATGACAGACGAATCGCCGACGCCCCGCACCGCGGCCGTGATCCCGGCCGCCGGCCGGGGTGTCCGGCTCGGTCCCGGAGCCCCCAAGGCGCTCCGCACGCTGAACGGCACTCCCATACTCGTCCACGCCGTACGCGCCATGGCGGCGTCCAACGCGGTCTCCCTCGTCGTGGTCGTCGCCCCACCGGACGACACCACCTCGGTGAAGACCCTCCTCACCGATCTCGTACTCCCCGACCGCACCGAGGTCGTCGTCGTCCCCGGCGGTGAGAACCGCCAGGAGTCGGTACGGCTCGGTCTCGACGCCCTCCCCGAGGACATCGGCACCGTCCTGGTCCACGACGCCGCCCGCCCCCTCGTGCCGGTCGACACCGTCGACGCCGTCATCGAGGCCGTACGCGAGGGAGCACCGGCGGTCGTCCCCGCGCTGCCGCTCGCGGACACCGTCAAGGAGGTCGGCCCCGCCCTGCGCGAGGGCGGCCCCCAGCCGGTCGTCGCCACCCCCGAGCGCGCCCGGCTGCGGGCTGTGCAGACCCCCCAGGGCTTCGACCGCGCCACCCTGCTCCGGGCCCACCGGGCCACCGCGGCGGAGGGCGAGGGCGCCACCGACTGCGCCGGCCTCGTCGAGCGGCTCGGTGAGCCCGTCGTGGTCGTGCCCGGCCACGAGGAGGCGTTCAAGGTGACCCGCCCGCTCGACCTCGTCCTCGCCGAGGCTGTACTCGCCCGCAGGAGGGCCAATGACGGATTCTGACCGCTTCCCGCCTCCCGTCGTGCTGCCCCTGGTCGGCATCGGCACCGACGTCCACGCCTTCGAGACGGGCCGCGAACTGTGGTGCGCGGGGCTGCTCTGGGAGGGCGAGGACGGGCTCGCCGGGCACTCCGACGGCGACGTCGCCGCCCACGCCGCCTGTGACGCGCTCTTCTCCGCCGCCGGCGTCGGCGATCTGGGCGCCCACTTCGGCACCGGCCGCCCGGAGTGGTCCGGAGCCTCCGGCGTCACCCTGCTGACCGAGGCCGCCCGGATCGTCCGCGCCGAGGGCTTCGAGATCGGCAATGTCGCCATCCAGGTCATCGGCGTCCGGCCGAAGATCGGCAAGCGGCGCGAGGAGGCCCAGAAGATCCTGGGCGCGGCCGTCGGCGCCCCGGTGTCGATATCCGGGACGACCACGGACGGGCTCGGCCTCACCGGCCGGGCCGAGGGGCTCGCCGCCATCGCCACCGCCCTGGTGCACCGGCGCGCCCCGGCGGCCTCCGGCTGAGCCGGACGGACGGGGGGAACGACCCCCGCAGGTGTGGTCCGCCGCCCCCGCGGGTTGGCGGACCACCGGATCGGTCAACGAATCAGTCCGCGCTCACCCAGCAGAAAGGCCGCCCCCATGACCGCCGCACTCTCGGACGAGCTCAAGGCGCTGCTCGACGCCCCCGTCTTCGTGAACATCGCGACCATCCAGCCCGACGGCAGCCCCCAGGTGTCACCGGTCTGGGTGAAGCGGGACGGCGACGACGTCCTCATCTCCACCACGGTCGGCCGCCGCAAGGAGCGGAACCTCCGCCGCGACCCCCGGGTGAGCGTGGTGGTCCAGCCCTTCGAGGCGCCCTACACCTACGCCGAGATCCGCGGCGAGGCCACGCTCACCACCGAGGGCGGCCAGGAACTCATCGACGAGCTGTCGCTCAAATACACCGGCAAGCGGTACGCGGAATTCAATCCGGCGGCCGGCCAGGACGACCCCCGTGTGGTCGTCCGGATCACCCCGCGCAAGGTCGTCGGCCGTATCTGAGTCCGCGTCCGGGGCTTCTCGGGGTCCGCCTTCCGCACCCGTGTCCGGGGCCTGTCCGGCCGGTCCGCCGATGTCAACCGATCACACAGCCTCTTTGTACGGGTGCACAAAGTTCGCCCCGCGATCCGCAAGGGTCGCGGGGCACCGCTATGGGGCCACTACCCTTGTTGCGTGACCATTCGCCTGTACGACACCAGCGCCCGGCAGATCCGTGACTTCACCCCGATCGTTCCGGGCTGTGTCTCGATCTACCTCTGTGGTGCGACCGTGCAGGCCGCCCCGCACATCGGGCACATCAGGTCGGGGCTGAACTTCGACATCATGCGCCGCTGGTTCGAGTACCGCGGCTACGACGTGACGTTCATCCGCAATGTCACCGACATCGACGACAAGATCATCTGGAAGTCGGCGGAGCAGAACCGCCCCTGGTGGTCCATCGGCTACACCAACGAGCGCGCCTTCAACGCGGGGTACGACGCCCTCGGCTGCCTCCCGCCCAGCTGTGAACCGCGCGCCACCGGCCACATCACCGAGATGGTCGAGATGATGCGCGGCCTCATCGAGCGCGGCCACGCCTACGAGGCCGACGGCAATGTCTACTTCGACGTCCGCTCGTTCCCCGGCTATCTCCAGCTCTCCAACCAGGACCTGGACGATCTGCGCCAGCCCTCGGGCGAGGGCGAGACGGGCAAGCGCGACCCGCGCGACTTCGCCATGTGGAAGGCGGTCAAGCCCGGCGAGCCGAGCTGGGAGACCCCCTGGGGCCGCGGCCGCCCCGGCTGGCACCTGGAGTGCTCCGCCATGGCGCACAAGTACCTCGGCGAGGCCTTCGACATCCACGGCGGCGGGCTCGATCTGATCTTCCCCCACCACGAGAACGAGATCGCGCAGGCCAAGGCCTTCGGCGACGAGTTCGCGCGGTACTGGGTGCACAACGCCTGGGTCACCATGAGCGGCGAGAAGATGTCCAAGTCGCTCGGCAACTCGGTGCTCGTCTCCGAGATGGTCAAGCACTGGAAGCCGATCGTCCTCCGCTACTACCTCGGCACCCCGCACTACCGCTCGATGATCGAGTACAGCGAGGAGGCGCTGCGCGAGGCCGAGTCCGCGTTCGCCCGGATCGCCGGCTTCATGCAGCGCGTCTGCGAGAAGGCGGGCGGGCCGGTCGAGGCCGCCGCCGAGGTGCCGCTCGCGTTCGCCGAGGCCATGGACGACGACCTCGGTGTCCCGCAGGCCCTCGCCGTCATCCACACCACCGTCCGCCAGGGCAATTCGGCGCTCGCCGCCGACGACAAGGAGTCCGCGGTGGCCCGCCTCGCCGAGGTGCGCGCCATGCTCGGGGTCCTCGGGCTCGACCCCTTCGACCCGCACTGGGCGGGTGACGCCGACGGCGGCGAGGATCTGCACGGCGCCGTCGACACGCTGGTGCGCCTGGTGCTCCAGCAGCGCGAGGCGGCCCGCGCCCGCAAGGACTGGGCCACGGCCGACGCCATCCGCGACCAGCTCCAGCAGTCCGGGCTGGTCATCGAGGACGGCCCCGAGGGCCCGCGCTGGACGCTCGGCCCCCGCTGAGCCAGGACGAATGTGCCGCCCGGCCGTCCGGGCGGCACACTGTCATACGTACACACATACGAGGATTCAGGAACAGGTAACAGTCATGGCCGGGAACAGCCAGCGCAGAAACCGCCGCACGTCCAACAAGAAGGGCGCGCAGGTCGGCAGCGGTGGCAAGCGGCGCCGCAGCCTTGAGGGCAAGGGTCCGACCCCGCCTGCCTCCGCCCGCAAGGGGCACGTCAAGAACCGCGTGGCCAACGCCAAGGCCCGGCAGACCACCCGCCGGCCCGTCGCCCGCCGAGGCGGCAAGGGCACGTCCGAGATGGTCGTCGGCCGCAACCCGGTCTTCGAGGCGCTGCGCGACGGGGTGCCCGCCACCACGCTCTTCGTCCAGCAGTACATCGACAACGACGAGCGGGTCCGCGAGGCCCTCCAGCTCGCCACCGGCCGGGGCAACATCCACATCATGGAGGCGCCCCGCCCCGAGCTGGACCGGATGACCAACGGCCTCAACCACCAGGGGCTCGTCCTCCAGGTCCCGCCGTACGAGTACGCGCACCCCGAGGACCTCGCCGCCTCCGCCGCCGACCACGGCGAGGCCCCGCTGATCGTCGCGCTCGACGGTGTGACCGACCCGCGGAACCTCGGTGCCGTCGTCCGCTCCGTCTCCGCCTTCGGCGGGCACGGCGTCGTCGTCCCCGAGCGCCGTGCCGCCGGCATGACCGCCGGCGCGTGGAAGACCTCCGCCGGCACCGCCGCGCGCACCCCGGTGGCCCGCGCCACCAATCTGACCCGCGCGCTGGAGGGCTACCAGAAGGCCGGTGTCACCGTCGTCGGCCTCGCGGCGGACGGCGACCACGAGGTCGGCGACCTGGAGGCGCTCGGCGGCCCGGTCGTCATCGTCGTCGGCAGCGAGGGCAAGGGGCTCTCCCGGCTCGTCGGCGAGACCTGTGACTACCTGGTCCGCATCCCGATGCCGGGCGGCGCGGAGTCGCTGAACGCCGGTGTCGCGGCCGGAGTGGTGCTGTACGAGGCGGCCAAGCGGCGCGCCTGACGCTCTCCGGGCCCCCGGCGCCGCCCTGCGGGGTCCCGGGGGCCCCGGGTTCTCCTCCGCGCGGGGGAGCGGGGGCGTGCGCGGGGGCTCAAGGGCGCGCGTACGGAAGGTTGACGCCGGGAGGGCACACCTCCTCCAACCCTCTCACCAGCCTTGACGGGTCTCGGACAGATAGGGCCCGTCGCGGCAGTGTCCAAACTCCATGTCACTCGGTTAGATGAGTGTGGACACCAGAACGCCCCGGCCCGGGTTCGATGATCAGCCTGCGCTGAGCATGATCAAGGTTGACTGCGACCCCGCGCAGGTCATCGTGAACCACGCCAGCTTCCGGGTGCAGCTCGCCCAGAGCCCGCGCCCCGCACGAGTGCTGTCGCAGACCGCTCGGATGCCCGCGGGCGCGTCGGTGGTGCGGCGGCGGGCGCCGGTCGTCTGGAGCGGGAGATCCGCGCCGGGGGACTCCGGCGCGACCGGTCTGCTCCAGGCCGTGCGGAACAACACCGTCACCGCCGGGCACGACGGCTACGACGGATACGACCCCGGGGGGTACGACACCGGTTCGACCCAGGTCATCCCCCGGGTCCAGGTCGCCGGGGGCACCGCGCCCGGCCCGGACGACACGGCGCGCACCCCGCTCGCCGCGCCCCCCGGACGGCCACTGCTGCCGCCGATGCGCCAGGCCGAGGGCGCCTACGACCACCACGACCACCACGACACGTACGCGCCGTACGACCACGAGCCCTACGACGACCAGCCGGACGACGAGGCCGGGGACGACCGCCCCCAGCGCCACGGCAACGACGTGGTGCGCCACGCCTACTACCCCGGCCGCCGGATGAACCTGGGCGTGGTGCTGCTGCCGCTGCGGGTCTTCCTCGGCTTCATCTCCATCTACGCGGGCATGGGCAAGCTCTGCGACCCCGTCTACTTCGACGGCGGCGAGCGCGGCTCCATGGTGAAGTGGCTCAACTCGCTCCACCCCTGGGCGCTCGCCGAGCCGCTGCGGGACTTCGCGCTCTCCCACCCGGTGGGGGCGGGGCTCACTGTCGCCTTCCTCCAGGTCGTGGTGGGTGTGCTCACCGTCCTCGGGCTGTGGCAGCGGGTCGCGGCCGTGGTGGGGGCGCTGCTGTCGGCGGCGCTGATCCTCACCGTGAGCTGGAAGACCGTGCCCGCCTATGACGCCCCCGACATCATCTATCTGGCCGCCTGGTCGCCGCTGATCATCGCGGGCGCCCCCGTCTACTCCATCGACGGACGGCTCGCGGGGGAGGCGTGGCGCACCCTGGGCCCGCGTTCGGAGCTGTGGGAGCTGCGGCAGCGGGTGCTGCGGCGCGGGGCGGTCGTCACCGCGGTGGTCGTCGGTCTGACCCTGCTGATCGGCTCGATGCTCGGAGGCGCGGTGCGCTCCACGGACATGGTGACGGTGCCGGGGCCCAACCAGGACCCGACCAACCACCTTCCCGGCTCGCCGCTGCCCCAGGACAGGCCGTCGGGCACGAGCAGCTCCCCGGGGCCCGGGGACGCCAAGGACAAGAAGCACAAGCCGTCGCCCTCGGCGAGCCAGTCGGGCACCCCGGTGCGGGAGCGGTCGGCACCGCCGTCCACCTCGGGCGCCGTGGCCCCGGAGACGGCCTCCACGGGCGCCGGACGCCCCAGCGAGTCCCAGGGCACCACCGGCGCGGGGCAGCAGTCCCCGACCCGCTCCGAGCCGGCCCAGCAGCAACAGCAGCAGCCCGCTACCGGCACCGCCCCGACCACGGGCGGCGGCACGGGCAGCGGCGGGACCGGGAGCGCGCCGGGGAGCAGCCCCGACAACTCCGGCTCCACCGGAGGGGGATCGAGCAGCGGGGGCACCACGTCGGACGGCAAGGTCATCGGCGGCCTCCTCGGCTGAGACCCACCCGGGAGAGCCACGGGGGTGGCCCCGCGCTCCGGGCGGCCCGCCGGCTGCCCGGAGCGCGGGGCTGTCCTGTGTCGCCGGGTGGGCAGGGGCCTTGTCGTGCGGGGTCTTCCCGCCTCGGGCTTCCGCGGGTGCGGGGTCCGTCCTCAAACGCCGGACGGGCTGGGTGGTTCGGGCTTCGGTGGTTCGGCCTCTGGGCGGGGGTCGCCCTTCGGACTGGGGGCGGCCTTGGGGTTGGCCGGCCGGGTGGCCGGCCGGCCGGGTTGGGGCCGGTCGAGCGGTCCGAGCCACGGAATCCGCCCCGGCCGCGGTTCGAGGCACGGAGCGGGAGATCCGCCGCCCCACCGGTGGATGGGGCGCCCGTACGCGGTCCCGCGAACGGCCGGGGGCGGTGACCCGGCTCCCGGCCCCCGGCCCGGTCGGCGTTCGAGGCGTACGCCCCAGCCCCGCCGGTGTCCGACGGCGCTCCCATCCCCGCTGGTGTCCGGAGGGCGCTCTCGGCAGCCCGGACGCGATGGCGATGGAGCCCGACCCAGCCCGTCGGCGTCGCAGGCGCGGGGGTTCGGGGCCGGCCCGACGAACGAAGGCGCTGTGGGACCCGGAGACCCGGAGACCCAGGGGCCTAGAGGGCGCGGGCGGCCAGGGGTCTAGAGGGCGCGGGCGGACAGCTCCTTCGCCGCCTCGGTCAGATCCTTCGCGGTGTCGATCGCCCGCCAGTACGCCCCGTTCGGCAGCGGGAACCCGGCCAGTTTCCGTTCCCTCGCCAACCCCGGGAACGTCGTCCGCTCGTGGTCCCCGCGCTCGGGCAGCAACCCCGCGAAGGCGGCCGAGAACACATACACGCCCGCGTTGATCAGATAGGGCGACGGCGGCGACTCGATGAAGTCGGTGATGTGCCCGAAGGCATCGGTCTCCACGGCCCCCCAGGGAATCCTGGGCCGGGCCAGCGCGAGCGTCGCTACGGCGTCCCGCTCGGCGTGGAAGGCCGCCATCTCACGCAGGGAGAAACGGGTCCAGATGTCCCCGTTGGTGGCGTACCAGGGCAGTTCCGGCCGCGGCAGCCGGGCCGCGGCGTACTTCAGTCCGCCGCCCCGTCCGAGCGGCTCCGTCTCGACGACGGTGGTCACGCGCAGCGGCAGTGCGGTGCTCTCCAGCCACTCCTGGAGCACCTCCGCGAGATGGCCGCAGGAGACGACGGCGTCCGTCACGCCCTCCGATGCGAGCCAGGACAGCTGATGGCCGATGATCGGGGTCCCGGTTCCCGGGATCTCGACCATCGGCTTGGGGCGGTCGTCCGTGTAGGGGCGCAGCCGCGAGCCCTGGCCGCCCGCCAGGACCACGGCCTGCGTCGGATACGTAGGCGTATGCATGCCGTGAACGATAGGTGCCGCGGCTCTCGGCGGGCGCGTCAGCTCCCCTGGGTCTGCTGGGCCACCCCGGCGGCGAAGGAGGTGTCGCAGACGGGCTTGGAGTACACCTGGGCGCGGGTGGGCCCGAGGCGGTCGACGGCGGCACGGCCGAGGGCGCGGGCGATCGACATGCAGTGCTTGGCGAGCGAGGGACGTGCCTCCACCTCGCGCTGGAGCCGGGTGAGGGCGGTCCCGGGGTTCTTCTCCTGGAGTTCGGTCAGGAGACGGTCGCGCAGGATGTCCTGCGGGGCTCGTGACTTCGCGCGTACGGAGACGTTCTGGGAGGAGGCGGTGAGCATCTGCGACTCGCCGGTCTGCCCGGCCCACGGGACGCTGGTGACCGCGAGGGTTCCGGAGAGCACCAGGACGACGGGCAGAACGAGGGCGAGAGTGCGGCCGATTCGGCGTGCTGTGTGGGTCACGCGAGCGAGCGTAGCGGCCGGTGATGATTTGGCGACATTTAGTCACTCACGTGGGGGACGGTTCGAGGGGTGCTTTCGAATCCCGTGTTGACGGCGGAAGTCGAAATGACCGTAGTGGTGGTTTATTTCACCGGGGTACGCGGAACGGCCCCGCGGAGTCCGCGGGGCCGCTACGGCGGTGTGGGGTTGGTGCGTCAGTCGGTGAGGCGCTCGCCCGTGGAGGTGGCGAAGACATGCAGCTCGTCCGGGCGGGGCACGACGTGCAGCGTGGCGCCCTTCTCCGGCACGGAGCGGCCGCCGACGCGCACGACGAGCTCCTTCTCCTCGCCGCTGACCTCGGACGAGCCGTACACGAAGCCGTCGGAGCCCAGCTCCTCCACGACGTTGACCAGGACGGCGAGGCCGGCCGGGGCGTCCTTGGAGTCCTTGGAGAGCGACGCGGCTCCGCCGTGCTCGACCACGTCGAAGTGCTCGGGGCGGATGCCGACGGTGACCGTGGTGTCACCGCGGTCGGCGGCGGCGCTCAGGGCCTCCCGGGAGACCGGGACGACGCTGTTGCCGAACTTCACGCCGCCGTCGGTGATCGGGACCTCGACCAGGTTCATCGCGGGGGAGCCGATGAAGCCGGCGACGAAGAGGTTCGCCGGGCGGTCGTACATGTTCCGCGGCGAGTCGACCTGCTGGAGCAGCCCGTCCTTGAGGACCGCGACCCGGTCGCCCATGGTGAGCGCCTCGGTCTGGTCGTGGGTGACGTAGACGGTGGTGATGCCGAGCCGGCGCTGGAGCGAGGCGATCTGCGTACGGGTGGAGACACGCAGCTTGGCGTCCAGGTTGGAGAGCGGCTCGTCCATGAGGAAGACCTGCGGCTCCCGGACGATGGCCCGCCCCATCGCCACCCGCTGCCGCTGACCACCGGAGAGCGCCTTCGGCTTGCGGTCCAGGTACGGGGTGAGGTCGAGGATCTTCGCGGCCTCTTCGACCTTCTTGCGGATCTCGCTCTTGTTGACGCCGGCGATCTTGAGCGCGAAGCCCATGTTGTCGGCGACGCTCATGTGCGGGTAGAGCGCGTAGTTCTGGAACACCATGGCGATGTCCCGGTCCTTGGGCGGCAGATGAGTGACATCGCGCTCACCGATGCGGATGGCACCGCCGTTGACGTCCTCGAGCCCGGCGAGCATGCGCAGGGAGGTGGACTTGCCACAGCCGGAGGGCCCGACGAGGACGAGGAACTCGCCGTCCTCGATCTCGATCTCCAGCTGGTCGACGGCGGGCTTCTCGGTGCCCGGGTAGATCCGGGTCGCCTTGTCGAAAGTGACGGTAGCCATGAGCGTATGTCCCTCCACCGGCAGGAACGTGCCGGACGATCCGAGTAAAGGATTGGTGTAGTCCACCTGTGTGGACTGGTGGTGACGCTACCTGGCGTTTTCTGTTCTGTCAGTAACAGGAAGGGAACGAGATTCCCGGCCGGGGCGGGGCGGGGTTTTGGTTACACTGCTACGGCTGCCTCCTTAGCTCAGCTGGCCAGAGCAACGCACTTGTAATGCGTAGGTCGTCGGTTCGAATCCGACAGGGGGCTCGATAAAAGGCCAGGTCGCATAGCCCGTGACCTGGCCTTTCCTTGTTTGTGGGGCGGGGCTCCGCAGACGGTGGGGACGCCGCGAGATGGCTTGCGTGAGCGATGCGTGAGCGGACCGCCTGCCGGTCTAGCGGTCGCGCTTCTTCCGCTTGTCCTTCTTCTTGCCCTTGCGCCTGGCCTTGCCGGCCTCTCGGCGTCGGACTTCCGCCGGAGCGGGACGAGTCAGGCGGTGGCCTCGGCGGCGTTCTTGCCGACCTGGGGCAGGACGCTCTGGTAGATGTCGCGCGTGATCCGGGTGTCGCTGTGGCCGAGGGTGTCGGAGACGATCTTCACGTCCACGCCGGCGGTTCCACAAGTCCATGACGCTGTCGGGGATCTCGCAGATGCTGCGGAGACACGGCTGGAGCCACCAGGGTCCGGCCCGTCGTGCCGTCGAGCGTGACGAGGCAGCGGTGGCCGGCTGGGTGAAGGAGGTGTGGCCTCGCTTGGAACCATCGCGGCGGCGCTCGGGGCCTGGATCGTCTTCGAGGACGAGGCCGGGTTCTCGATGACGCCGCCGACCTCCCGCACGTGGGGCAGGCGCGGATCGACCCCGGTCATCCGGGTCCGGGGCCGTTCCCAGCGTCGCTCTCCTCATCGCCGCCCACCAGCAGCTCGACGGACCCATCGTCCTCATAGGGGACAACCTGAACGTCCACGAAGACCGCCGCATGCGGGCCTTCATTGAGGCACAGGACTGGATCACCTCCTACCACCTGCCGCCTTGCGCACCCGACCTCAACCCCGTCGAAGGCATCTGGTCGGTACTCCGCCGGACCAGCCAGGCCAACACCGCCTTCACCGACCCCGGCCACCTCATCCGTCGGCTACGGCACGGCCTCCGCCAGATCCAATACCGCAGCGACATCATCGACGGATGCCTCACCGCGACCTGCCTCACACTGACGACACCACGCCTACAACTTCAGTAGTGCATCCCTGCGCCGGTCGTATGACAGCACGCACCGCCGACAGCGTGTAAGGGGTTGATCGCCTGGAGTGATGAGTTTCGGTCGGAAGAACCCCACACCTCATCCGTTGCTCGTTGTTCGACCTGCGTGTTTACGGCTCGACCTATCAGCTTCAGCCGCTGCGAGGCTTGGGGCGAGAACGAGCGCTGCACACAACTGCTATGCCGCCAGGGCCGAGCGCGTCGCCTCCCCCTCTCCCTCGATGACGCGAGCGATCTCCGGCCATGGAGTACGCAAGGCGTCGAAGAGCGACCAGTAGTCGTAGGCAGCTCGAACCATGGCGCTGACGCCAAGGCGGGTGGCTTCGGGATCGATGGCGCCTATGACGCGCCGTGTGATTCCGCCTGCACTCCGAGCTGCTGGGGCGATCCCGTGGCCGAGCAGGAGCGTGGCGGTACGGAGGGCATCCAGCGTCGGTGGTGGCGCCATCTGTGCGAAGCGCCCAAAGATCAGGGGTTGCCAGCTCGCCCTGGTACGCGCCCAGGCCAGGCGTTCCAGCCCAGTGCCGAGGTCAACGGCCAGCCGGTCCGGGTGATCCGTGTTCCACAGGAGGACGATGTCGCCGAGAGTGAGGTCCAGGTGGCGGAAGCGCAGTGTGATGCCTTCGACCTGTCGTCGGCGCCACGGGGCGAGCGTTCCGTAGATGCTCAGGTGCCGTGCGTGGAAGCCGAGGTGGGAAAGGACGGTCAGCCAACGGCCTTGTCGGCCGGACGACGGACTGGCTGAGCAAGGCGGAGAACAACAGGATCGAGCTTGATCGCCTTTCGGTGATCACCTCACTCGCCGACGCGCTCGACATCTCCCTCGGAGACCTGCTTGCCGAGCCGACCCTGATGGAGTGGTCGGCCGACAGCGGGCGCCGGACCGTCCCTGCGCTGCGCGAAACACTCATGGACTACAAGCAGCTCACCCCTTTACTGAGCCTCGCAGCCGACGATGAGCCACCCGTCTTGCAGGACCTTCGAGGTAACGTGCGCGATGTGCTCGATGCCTACCAGGCGTCTCGGTACGGCTTTGCAACCCGCCGTCTTCCCCTTGTCCTAGCCGATGCCCTCGCAGCATCCCGCGCCTACTCGGGGCACGAGGCGGAGGAAGCCCACGAGCTGCTGGCCCTCGCCTACCACGGCGCGGCCATGGTGCTGGGCAAGCTGGGAGAGCCCGAGCTGGCATGGATCGCAGCGGACCGTGGTCTGGCAGCAGCGCAGTCCAGCGGCCGCAGCGAGGTCACGGGATCGCTCTTCCGAGCAGTCACGCACTGCCTCCTGGCCACCGGGCGCTTCACAGCCGCGGTCCAACTGGTGAACGACGCGGCAGCCGTCATGCAGCCAGAGTTGGGCGACGCCAATAACGAGTACCTTTCGGTGTACGGCACGCTGTTCCTCGCCGGCGCGATGGCCGCCGCGCGGGCAGAGGACCGGGCGACCACGCAGACCTTCCTCCGCGAAGCCGACGAGGCCGCGCAACGACTCGGCACCGACGCCAATCACATGTGGACGGCCTTCGGCCCGACCAACGTGGCTATCCACTGCGTGGCCACCGCCGGCGAACTGGGCGACATCCAGATCGCCGCAGATCTGGGCTCACGAATCGACACGACCGCCCTGCCTGTGGAGCGGCGCGTACGACACAGTCTCGAAGTCGCCAGGGCCCTGAGCTCCTGGAACCGCACCGACGAAGCTCTGGCCGTCTTGCTGGACGCCGAACAGGCCGCGCCCGAGCAGGTGCGCCACCACTACCTGAGTCGGGAATTGGTCATCGGCTGGATACGTGGCACCAGGGGCCGGCCTTCCCATCCCGTGGCAGATCTGGCCCGCAGACTGGGCGTCGTCGCCGGCAGCTAAAGTCCGAACCGTGAGCGAGAACGAGCACGAAGCGAAGATGGCCCGCCCCCGTATGGCAGCCGGCGCTCTCTTCTTCGATGAATCCGATCGGGTCCTCCTGGTCGAGCCTTCCTACAAGGACTATCGCGACATCCCAGGGGGCTACGTAGAAGAAGGAGAGTCACCTCGGCAAGCCTGTGTACGCGAGGTCCAGGAGGAGCTCGGCATCGCACCGCACATCGGCCGCCTTCTCGCCGTTGACTGGGCGCCGAACCAGGGAGAGGGCGACAAGGTCCTCTACCTCTTTGATGGCGGTCGTCTGAGCGTTGAGCATAGGAGCCAGATCGCACTGCAAGCGGACGAGCTCCGCGGCTACGACTTCCACAATCCCGACCAAGTGCCCGAGCTCACCATCCCCCGACTCGCACGTCGAATCGCAGCGGCCATCCAGGCCCGAACAAGCGGTCTGACCGCCTACCTCGAACACGGCCAGCCGCCGGATGCAGGAATCTGACCGCTCCCCTTCTTGGCCACGGGGAACGGGAAGCACGGCACGTTCTGCTGGGACGGGGCACGGGGACGTCCGGGGACGGGGTCCGGGTACGCCTCTGTTTCGGTGACCCCGCCGGCACGGCGGTCGGCATCCGGGGCCGGGAGGAAGGCATCGACGACACCCTGTCCGCCAAGATCCGCGCCTCTCTCACCTACTACCGCTCTCTTCTCTCCGAGACAGGGTGCGAGGTGCGGCTGCACGACACGACGCTCTACACCTCCATGTTCCGCTACGACGACGACCTGCTGATCAACCCGCACGTCTGGGGCCGGCCGGCCAGCGCCAACCCGCTTCTCCACCTCAGAAGGGCTGACGCCGCTGGGTGGTTCGACACCTACGCTCAGAGTTTCGACGCTGTCTGGGCCGCCGCGCGGCCCTGGACACCCGACCAGGAGGGGACCGCCACACGTGGGCAGAACTGAGTACTACAACGAGCCCACCGCCCCGAAGGCGAACACCCTCATCCCCGCCAGCAACCTCCTGGTCGTCGACGACCAGGGCGCCATCCTGCTCCAGCGCCGCCGCGACAACGGTCAGTGGGCCCTGCCCGGCGGAGCCCAGGACATCGGCGAGACAGCGGCACAGTGCGCGGTACGGGAATGTCTGGAGGAGACCGGCATCGTCGCCGAGGTCACCGGCTTCCTCGGCGTCTACACCAACCCGCACCACATCGTCGCCTACACCGACGGTGAGATCCGCCAGCAGTACGAGAACACCTACATCGGCCGCCCGGTCGGCGGCGAGCCCACGATCAACGACGAGGCCGACGGCGTCCGCTTCATCCAGCCGGACGATCTCGACGCGTACGACATCCACCCGAGCATGCGCCAGCAGATCGGTGACTACCTGGCGGGCACGTATCCCTACCTGGGCTGACTCGCCAGGGCTGCTTCCACCCGCTCCACAGCAGCGAAGATCTCCGGTGCCGCCCGACCGATGAACCGCCCGACGAGGCTGTCCGTCCCGTAGCGGCCCAGGATTTCCGCTACCCGCTCCTGGGCGGTGGTCTGTTCCCCGTCGGGTGTGGTCGTCATGTCGCAGTACACGAGCGCATCCACCACCAGGGGCTCCTCCAGCAAGGGGAACTCCGCCTCCAGCGTCTTCCGCAGTCCGCGCTCCTCGGCCTCCAGCAGCGCGAAGGAGTGGTTCGCCACCAACCGGACCAGCCGCTCGTCAGCACCGTGCTGGTCACGGAGGAACCGGGCGCCGTCGAGTGGATGGAAACCCGTCGCGGCCAGCCGGGGCGCATACCCGATGTCATGCAGCGTGGCGGCAGCCTTCAGCAGATTGGCGTCCTTCCCCAGAACGTATCCGAGCTCGGCCGCCCGAGCCGCGACCCCCTGACTGTGTGACCACCGCCGCGGGAGCGTAGCGCTGAGCTCCACCTCTCCCAATCGAAGTGACCAGTTCACCATCGATCTGTCCATGGTGTGGGGCCTGCCCAGGGGGTGCTGCGGTCAGTCCACACGTTCCACGTTGAGATCGGCGGCCACCACCATGCCAAGTACCCCATGGTTGGCGTCCTGCCTGACACAGAGCGTGCGGCGCTGCTCGTCGAACTGGCGGAGCAGGCGGGGTGTGGAGTCGGCCAGAAATGGGGCCGCTGGTATCTGTACGCCAAGTCGGTGACCGCTCTTCACGCTCTGGGCCGCGATCCGTCCTGGAGCACCGAGAAGCCTTTGACGCCTACCGCAACCGGCCTGGGCTGAAGGTCTTGAAGAGGAGCTTGCGCGCATCGGCCACTGCTGAGGGCAGGCCGGGTTCCCGGCGGCGGCTTCACCCCGAGCCGGTGGTCACAGGGTTCGCGGCGTGCCAGGCGGCCATGATCTCCGGGCGGATTCGGCCGCGCGCGGGGACGTCGAGACCGGCCCGGCGGGCCCATGCCCGTACCTCCGAGGCCGCAGGGGCGGTTTCTCCGCCCCGGAGCGTGAACAGCGCCGGGTCCTCGCGCTTCTGTGCTCGCGGTGGGCCGGCGGGTGGCATCGTCTGTCCGGGGAGGTCGCAGGGGTAGCTGGTGAAGACCAGATCCCAGCTGCCGCGGCTCTTCGACTGGAGATTGATGTCCCGCCGTGTGGCCATGCGCGCCACTCGGAAGTCCGAGAAGATCTCACGGGCCAGCGGGGTGTCGCTGTTGGTCATGGCCACGTGCACACCGCGGGCACTGGCTTCGCGCATGGCGGCGGCCAGTCGGCGCTGGTCGTCCTCTCCGAACTGGCCGGCTGTGTATCGCTTGAAGTCCGAGAACTGGCTCAGCGGGATATAGGGCGGGTCCAGATATATCCAGTCACCGGGCTGTGCATCCTTGACGGCCGCTTCGAAGTCGCGGTGCCGGATGTCGGCGTTCCGGAGGGCGGCGGAAGCGGCAAGGAGTGTCGACCGGTTGTAGTAGGGGCGGTCGTACTCGCCGTACGGGACATTGAATCCCCCTTTCCGGTTCACTCGCCATAGGCCGCGGAATCCTGTCTTGTTGAGATAGATGACCCGGGCCGCCCGGGCGCAGTCCGACAGGCTTTCAGCGGCTTTCGATCGTTCCGCGTTGTAGAACTCGCGATTGTTGGGCATGTCGTCCAACAGGGCCATGATTTTCTCGGGGTCCTCGGCCACCTGTTGAAAGCAGATCACCAGTTCAGGATTTGCATCGGAGAGTGACGCGTCCGGGTGCCCCAGTTCGAAGAAGAGCGCCGCACTCCCCATGAACGGCTCGATGTATCGACCATACGAGGGTGGGGCAATCGCGGCCAGCTGATCGGCATACCTGGTCTTGCCGCCGGCCCACTTGAGGAACGACTTGCCTTCACCCTGCTGATTGCTACTCATCGTCTGTAGACCCATCGTCGTCACGACGGGCATTCTACAGGTTTTGTGGATGATCGCGTGGTCTTGATCAGGTTCGGCTTGCGAGTGAGGGAACTCCGCGAAGCGAAGGGATTGTCGCAAGAAGGGCTCGCCGAGTTGGTGCCCCTGCACCGCACATATGTCGGAAGCGTGGAGCGCGGCGAGCGGAATATCGGACTCGTCAATATCCACCGGCTTGCGCGCGCTCTCGGTGTGGCCCCGTCGGAGCTGCTGGCGGAGAGCGGGAGCGGGGGAAAGTGAAGCGTGAAACCGGGTTCGCCGAAGCCCGCTGGGACGACCCCTTCTGGAATGTTGTGCGCATGTTGGCCGATCAGTCGATCGCGCAGCGCGGCAGATACGCATCGGCTATCGATCCCCATGAAATCATTTCGGTGCTCCAGGCGTCCGGCACGCCGGCTGCTCATGGTCTGGTCGGTTATCTGAGGAATCATGACGATGTTCTGGAACGCCTCTCGGATTACTGGTGGAAGCGACGGGAGGTCTCCGACCGGATTCTGAACCTCATGCGCACCGAGGAGGAGGCCAAGGCCGACTACGCCGGGATATCCGACCAGGTGTTGCAGAGTTACGGGGTGCGGCTGGAGGGTTATCACACATCCTCCAAGGTTCTCGTCAATACGGTGGACGCCCTGGTCCGGCTGGAGAGCGAGAGAAGCGGTGTCCCGGTGGACACGAACCCTCAGAGCAGGGCGGCGCTGATTTCCGACCAGCACATATGGGTGTCGCCCCGGCGTCTGGACGGGGCGATACCCGACCTGTTGAACCCCGTTGCCATCTGGGAGATCAAGGAGTACTGGGGGAAGACGGGCGGTGGGTCGAAGATGTCGGACGCGATCTACGAACTGCAACTCGTGGGACTCGAACTCCGCATGTTCGAGGAAAAGTTCGGCATCCATGTCAACCACTACGCCATCGTCGACGGCAGGGACCAGTGGAGCAGCAGGAAGTCGGATATCCGCCGCGCGGTTGACCTGCTCTACTCCGGCATCCTGGATGAACTGGTCGTCGGTGAAGAGGTTCTCACCAGGTGGCCGGAGATCGTCGCGGAGTGCAACGCGCTCGCGGGTTCCCCGTAGAGGCAGCCGGACGCGGCCGGCGGCCGGCTCCCGCAGGCCGGTTCACCGCGGCGGGGGCCGGCAGTGGAGCCTCCGCGTCCCGGGCCGGCACCGTGCGGGAGCCCCGGGGTCAGTGGCGGCCCGACACCCGGTCCGCGAGGCGGGCCGCGCGGGCGGTCTCCGTCGTACGGGCCAGGGACTCGTGCCGGTCCGCGGCCCGGTAGGCCGCGTACATCGCCTGGACGCCCAGCCAGCGCAGCGGCTCCGGCTCCCAGGCGCGGACCTTGTGGTTGACCCAGGGGAGGCCCGTCAGGGCGGTGGCGCCGCCCTGGCCGGAGTCCTGCTGGATCAGGTCGCGCAGGGTGCGGGCGGCGAGATTGGCGGTGGCCACGCCCGAACCGACGTAACCGCCCGCCCAGCCCAGGCCGGTGGAGCGGTCGAGGGTGACCGTGGCGCACCAGTCGCGGGGGACGCCGAGCACGCCCGACCAGGCGTGGTCGATCCGCACCCCGGCCGTGGTCGGGAAGAGCCGGACCAGCATCTCGCGCAGCGCCTCGACGGTGGCCTGCCGGGTGCGGCCGTCGTTGTCGGTGCGCGAGCCGTAGCGGTAGGGGGCGCCCCGGCCGCCGAGGGCGATCCGGTCGTCGGCGGTGCGCTGGGCGTAGACATAGGCGTGCGCCAGATCGCCGAGGGTCTCGCGGCCGTCCCAGCCGATCGTCTCCCACAGCGACGGCGGCAGCGGCTCGGTGGCGATCATCGAGGAGTTCATCGGGAGCCAGGTGCGGCGCAGCCCCTTCAGCCCCGCCGTGAACCCTTCGGTGCAGCGCAGCACATAGGGCGCGCGGACCGTGCCGTACGGGGTGTCCGCGTGCTGGGGCCGGATGGCGGTGACCGGGGTCGACTCGTGGAGGGTGACCCCGAGGCGCTCCACGGCATCGGCGAGGCCCCGCACCAGCCGCGCCGGGTGCAGCCGGGCGCCGTGCGGGGTCCAGGTGGAGGCGACGGCGCCGGCGACCCGGACGCGTTCGGCGGTCTCGCGGGCCCCGTGCAGGGTGCGGTCCGTCTCGCCGAAGGCCAGCTCGGCGGCGTGGAACTCCCGCAGCCGGGCCGCCTGGGCGGGGGAGCGGGCCACTTCGAGGACGCCACCGGGGTGGATGTCCGCGTCGATCCCCTCATCGGCGGCAACCCGGATCACCTCCGCCACGGTGTCGTTCATCGCCCGCTGGAGCCGGACGGCGGCGTCGTGCCCGTGCAGCCGGGCGTACCGGTCGCGCCCGGCGATGCCGTTGTAGAGCCAGCCGCCGTTGCGCCCGGAGGCCCCGTAGCCGCAGAACTTCGCCTCCAGGACGGTGATGTTGAGGAAGGGGACGGCCTTCTTCAGGTAGTACGCCGTCCACAGCCCGGTGTATCCGCCGCCCACGACGCAGACATCGGCCGTGGTGTCGCCGGGCAGCGGCTCGCGGGGGACGGGGAATCCGTCCCGTGCGTACCAGAACGAAATGCCGCCGTTGACGGTGCTCCTGGTCATGGTGTCCCTGCTGCTCGGCGCCGCGTGTGCGACGACTGTACGCAAGGGGGCCGGGGCCGGAGAACGGTGGGAGCGGACCTCGCGCCCGCCCTGCCCCGCCCTGTCCCGCCCTGTCCCGCCCCGCCCCGGCCCGCCCGCGCCCGCCGCGCCCCCGGGCCCGCCCCCCCCGTACGTACCATCGACTCCATGATCGAGGTCCCGGAAGCTCTCGTCGCCCACTACTCCGAGAACCGGGGAGCGGAGGGCCGGGCCTTCGCCGGGCTGCTGCCCGCGCGGGCCGCCGGCTTCCTCGACCGCTGGGGGCTGCGGACCGCCGGAGCCCCCATGCACGGCGTGTGCGCCCTGGTGCTGCCGGTGGAGCGGGCGGACGGCACGGGCGCCGTGCTGAAGCTCCAGGCACTCGACGAGGAGACCGAGGGCGAGCCGGACGCCCTGCGCGCCTGGGGCGGGGACGGCGCGGCCCGGCTGCTGGAACACGACCGCGAGACCGGCACCCTGCTGCTGGAGCGCCTCGGCACCCGCGATCTGTCGTCGGTGGAGGACTCGCGCGAGGCGGTGCGCGTCCTCGCGGAGCTGCTGGCCCGGCTGACGGACCGGCCCGCCCCCGAGGGGATGCGCCGGCTCGGCGATCTCGCCGCCCGGATGCTCGACGCGGTGCCGGGCGCCGCACCGCGCCTCGCCGACAGCGCCGAGCGGCGGCTGCTCCTCGACTGCGCGGCGGCGGTACGGGAGGTTCTGGCCGAACCCGGTGACCGGCTGCTCCACTGGGATCTGCACTACGGGAACGTGCTCGCCGCCGAGCGCGAGCCCTGGCTCGCCATCGACCCGAAGCCGCTGGCCGGTGACCCCGGCTTCGAGCTGGCCCCCGCCCTCCACAACCGCTTCGACCCGGCCGAGACGCGCCGGCGGTTCGATCTGATGACCGAGGTCCTGGCGCTGGACCGGGAGCGCGCCCGGGCGTGGTCGCTCGGGCGGGTGCTCCAGAACGGTCTGTGGACGGTCGAGGACGGGGAGGAACGGCTCGACCCCGTCCAGGTGTCGATCGCGCGGACCCTGCTGGGCCGGGAGTGAACTCCCGGCCCGGCGGAGGTGTCTTGGATGCTGGACCGGCCGGCGTGGCCGGCCGGGGCTCGGCCACGCTGATCCCATGATCCGTAACGCCCTGCCCGAGGACATCCCCGCGATCCACCGCATGGTCCGGGAACTCGCCGACTACGAGAAGGCGCTGCACGAGGTCCGCGCCACCGAGGAGCAGCTCCGCGAGGCGCTCTTCGGCGAGCGGCCCGCCGCCCACGCCCACATCGCCGTGACGGACGACGGGGAAGTCGTCGGATTCTCCCTGTGGTTCCTGAACTTCAGCACCTGGCGCGGGGTGCACGGCATTTATCTGGAGGATCTGTACGTACGCCCCGACCGGCGCGGCGGCGGGCACGGCAAGGCGCTGCTGACGGAACTGGCGCGGATCTGTGTGGAGCGGGGGTACGAGCGGCTGGAGTGGTCGGTCCTGGACTGGAACACCCCATCGATCGACTTCTACCGGTCGCTCGGCGCCCGTCCGCAGGACGAGTGGACCGTGTACCGGCTGACCGACGAGGCGCTCGCGTCGCTCGGCTCGCGAGCCCGGCAAGATCCGAAAGAGACGGCCTAGGGCCTCACGGGCCTCACGGGCCTCGCGGGCCTCGCGGAGCCGGGAGCCGGTGAGGAGCCGGTGGGGATCAGGACCACCTTGCCGACCGCCCCCCGGGTCTCGATCGCCCGGTGGGCGCCCGCCGCGTCGCTGAGCGGGAAGCGGTGGACGGCCGGGCGGAGCCGGCCGGTGGCCGCCTCGGCGAGGGAGCGCTCCTCCAGGGCGCGCAGTCCGCCCGCCCGCTCCAGCATTCCCGGGCCGAGCACCATCTCCGAGGTGATCCCGCGCTCGGCCTGCTCCTCCTCGGTGAAGGTCAGCGGCTCCCCGTCGTGCAGCTTCTCCCCGGCCCAGCCGAAGACGACGTGCCGGCCGCCCTTGCCGAGCAGATCGACGGCGGCGCGCCCGTTGGCGCCGCCGACCGCGTCGAAGACGGTGGTGGCGCGCTGCTCGCCCAGGTAGTCGCGGACCTGCTCGGGCCAGTCGGGCTGCTTGTAGTCGACGGCGATGTCCGCGCCGTTCGCCAGGACGCCCGCGACCTTGACCGGGCCGCCCGCCAGACCGATGACGGTGGCGCCGGCGTTCTTGGCGTACTGCACGAGCAGGGTGCCGATGCCGCCGGCCGCCGCGGTGACGATCACGGTGGAGTCCGGGCCCGGCTCGGCGAACTGGAGGATGCCCAGCGCCGTGCGGCCGGTGCCGATCATGGCCACGGCCTCCGCCGCGTCCAGGCCGTCCGGGACCGCGTGGAGCCGGTCGGCGCCGGTGACGGCGAGTTCGGCGTATCCGCCCGGGACCATGCCCAGATGGGCGACGACCGGCCGTCCCAGCCAGTGGTCGTCGGTGCCCTCGCCGAGGGCGTCGACCACGCCCGCGACCTCGCGGCCCGGGATCGTCGGCAGCGGGATCGGCTCGGCGTAGGGGCCGCTCTCGCCCCGGCGCAGAGCGGTGTCCAGGACGTGGACGCCGGCGGCGGCGACCGAGATCCGCACCTGGCCGGGGCCGGGGACGGGGTCCTCGGCCACCTCGTGGACGAGGTTCTCGGCGGGGCCGAAGGCGTGGAGGCGGATGGCGTGCATGGCGGGCTCCCCTGAGTCGTGGTGCTCTCTCGGTGACAGGGCCAACCCTCCTGCCTCAACCTTGCTTGAGGTCAAGGGCCGCCGGGGGCGCCGCATGGCACGCCGGGGACACCGCCGCGACGGGGGCGGTGAGCCCGGGCTGTGGGGGGCCGGCTCGCGGGGAGGACGACCGGGGGCGCGTGCGCGGTCCGTGGCCTTTCGCGGGGCGTGGCCTTTCGCGGGGCGTCCGAGGACGGGTCTCAGATACGGGGGAAGCGGGCCTGGAGGTCCCAGATCACCGGGTTGTCGGCGAGGCTCTCGTGCAGATCGGTCAGATCCGCGATCACATCGTGCAGGAAGTCGCGGGACTCACGGCGCAGCTCGCTGTGGCTGAAGGTGAGCGGCGGCTCGTCGCGGCGCATCCAGTCCGCCTCCACATCCACCCAGCCGAAGCGCCGCTCGAACAGCATCCGGTCGGCGGACTCCGTGAAGTCCAGCTCGGCGCGCTGGGGGGTGGCGGAGCGGCTGCCGCGCGGGTCGCGGTCGAGGCGCTCGACGATGTCGCAGAGCGCCCAGGCGAAGTCGAGGACGGGGACCCATCCCCAGGCTGTGGACACCTCGCGGTCGGCCTTGGTGTCGGCGAGGTAGACGTCGCCGCAGAAGAGGTCGTGGCGGAGGGCGGGGGGGTCGGCCGCGCGGTAGTCGGTTTGAGGGGGGTCGGGGAAGCGGGGGGAGAGGGAGTAGCCGATGTCGAGCACGCTTGATGGTGTCATGAGGGGGTGGGGGTGGGGTGCGGGGGCTGGTCCCCGACCCGGGCCCGCTGGGTGCGGGGTCCCGTGGTGCGGGGTCCGTCCTCAATCGCCGGACGGGCTGGGTTTGTGCGGGTTTCCTGTGGTGCGGGGTCCGTCCTCAAACGCCGGACGGGCTGGGATGTCACGCTGGGCGGGCTGGGGTGCGCGTCGAGCGGGCTGGGGTGTCGTGCTGGGTGGGCCGGGGTGCGTGCCGGACGGGCCGGGGTGCGTGCCGGACGGGCTGGGGGCCCGTCCGGCACGGGGTGGTCAGAAGCGGTGGGGGTGCTGGGGGAGGGGGGACTGGGGGGTGGTGGAGGTGCGGGGGGCGCCCGGGGCGCAGGTGGTGTCCTTCGCCGGGAGCTTCCCGGTGTTCAGGTACGACGTCCCCGCGGCATCCGCGCACGCGCTCCCGCCGAAGAGATACACCCCGTGCCCCTCCCCGTTCTTCACGGTCACCATCTTCGCGCCCTTGAGCGCGCTCCTCATCCCCTTCGCCGTCGAGAGCGGCGTCTGCGAGTCCCACTCGTTCTGGATGATCAGCGAGGGCACCTTGTTGTCGACCTTGGTGACCGGCTCACCGGACTTGTTCCAGAAGGCGCACGGCGTGATGTTGGACCCGAAGTCCCCGTACAGCGGGTAGCGCTTCTTGTCCCGGACCGCGTCCTTGCGGTACTGCTCGGTGTCGCGCGGCCAGGCCGCCGAGTTGTCCCCGCAGACGACCGACCAGAAGGCCGCGTCGCCGTTGTCGGCCGGCGTCTCCACGGCGAAGGCGGGCCGCCGGCGCGGCTCGGTCCCCGCCGGGCCGGTCTTCTTGCCGGCGGCGGCCTTCCTCAGGTTCACGACCAGTTCGCTGGCGGGCTCGACGCTGAAGGTCGAGTACCGCATGTACTCCCGCACCCCGTCGCCGTTGAACACCTCGCCCTCGTACTCGAAGGGCTTCCGGTCGGCCTGGGCCACCAGGTCCCAGAAGGACTTGCTCACCTTCTGCGGGGTGTCGCCCAGCTTGTAGACCGCGTTCCGCGCCGCCGCCCACTTCGTCCACCGCTGGAACGCCGGCTCCGCGCCGTCCGCCCACGCCTGGATCATGCCGCGCCAGGTGCGCGTGGGGTCGACGGCGCTGTCGAGGATGAAGCGGCCGGTCCGCTGGGGGAACATCTGGCTGTAGACGGCGCCCAGATAGGTCCCGTAGGAGTAGCCCACGTAGTTGAGCTTCTTCTCGCCGAGGACGGTACGGATCAGATCCAGGTCCCGCGCGGTGTTGCGGGTGGTGGTGTGCGGAACCTTCTCCCCGGACTTCTTGCGGCACTTGTCGGCGACGCCCTTCGCCGTGGCGACGTCCTTGGCATAGGTCTTCGCCTTGTACACCCGCGGCCACAGGGCCTCGGCCCCGGAGAGTCCGCAGGTGACGGGGGAGCTCCGGCCGACGCCGCGGGGGTCGAAGCCGATCAGGTCGTACCGGTCCCGCACGGACTGGGGCAGCGCGGTCTTGAACTCCAGCGGCAGACCGAGCCCGCTGCCGCCGGGGCCGCCGGGGTTGGAGAGCAGGACGCCGTGGCGCTTGCCCGGCACACTGGTCCGGTAGCGGGATATCGCGATGTCCGTCTTCTTGCCGCCGGGCTTGGCGTAGTTGAGCGGCACCTTGACCGTGGCGCACTGGAAGGCGGCCGGCAGATCCGGGTGGCACCGCTTCCAGGTGAGCTTCTGCTGGGCGTACTGAGCCAGGGGACTCGTCCCGGGGCCCGGTGCGGCCGCCGCGGTGGTGGTGGTCACGGCGGGTGCGAGTGTCGCCATGACACTCACCGCGAGCACGGGTACGAGTCGTCGTCGCTGCATGAAGTCGTTCCTCCAGTGGATGGGCTCGCTGCTGTGGCGCAAGAGGCTCAATGGGCGCCTGTGCCAATGTAGTTGGCGCGGTGCCGGCGGGGGCCCGGTCCGCCGGATCGGAGGCCGGCGGGCGCGAAGGCCGTCA
This sequence comes from Streptomyces sp. NPDC001889, assembly GCF_053594535.1. Lineage (NCBI taxonomy): Bacteria > Bacillati > Actinomycetota > Actinomycetes > Kitasatosporales > Streptomycetaceae > Streptomyces > Streptomyces sp. NPDC001889. Next base: position 175,375 of record NZ_JBSFER010000020.1, on the reverse strand, counting down.
CCGCGGGGCCGCCGGCCGGGGCCGCGGCGGGTCCGCCCGCCGCGCGTGGGGGAGCCGGTCTTCTCAACCGCACCGAGGGGCCTTCCCGTTGAGCGGGGTGGGTGACGGGATAGACCCTGGCTCAAGGAAGGGCGGGGCGAATCATCCCCGAGGGCGGGCTTGCTGCGACCCTGGAGGGAGGGGCGCGCGGAGGGCTCGTCCCCGGGGCGTAGGGGATGCCCCGCAGGACACCCCCGGGTACGGCCGGGCGCACGCCGGAGGGCGGCACCCCCGGGTACGGCCGGGCGCACGCCGAAGGGCGGCACCCCCTGGGAGAGGGGTGCCGCCCTTCGGATGGAGCAGGAGCTGCCGATCCCGGGGGATCAGAAGTCCATGTCACCGCCCGGCATGCCGCCCGGAGCGGCCGCGGCGGCCTTCTCCGGCTTGTCGGCGATGACGGCCTCGGTGGTCAGGAACAGCGCCGCGATGGAGGCCGCGTTCTGCAGGGCAGAGCGGGTCACCTTCGCGGGGTCGAGGATGCCCTCGGCGATCATGTCGACGTACTCACCGGTCGCGGCGTTCAGGCCGTGGCCGACGGGCAGGTTGCGCACCTTCTCGACGATGACGCCACCCTCCAGGCCGCCGTTGATGGCGATCTGCTTGAGCGGGGCCTCCAGCGCGAGCTTCACGGCGTTGGCGCCGGTCGCCTCGTCGCCTTCGAGGTCGAGCTTCTCGAAGACCGAGGAAGCCTGGAGCAGCGCGACGCCACCACCGGCGACGATGCCCTCCTCGACGGCCGCCTTCGCGTTGCGGACGGCGTCCTCGATGCGGTGCTTGCGCTCCTTGAGCTCGACCTCGGTCGCGGCACCGGCCTTGATGACGGCCACGCCGCCGGCCAGCTTCGCCAGGCGCTCCTGGAGCTTCTCGCGGTCGTAGTCCGAGTCGGAGTTCTCGATCTCGGCGCGGATCTGGTTGACCCGCCCGGCGACCTGGTCGCTGTCACCGGCGCCGTCGACGATCGTGGTCTCGTCCTTGGTGATGACGACCTTGCGGGCGCGGCCCAGCAGGTCCAGGCCGGCGTTCTCGAGCTTGAGGCCGACCTCCTCGGAGATGACCGTGCCGCCCGTGAGGATGGCGATGTCGTTCAGCATGGCCTTGCGGCGGTCGCCGAAGCCCGGGGCCTTGACGGCGACGGACTTGAAGGTGCCGCGGATCTTGTTCACGACCAGCGTGGACAGGGCCTCGCCCTCGACGTCCTCGGCGATGATCAGCAGGGGCTTGCCCGACTGCATGACCTTCTCCAGCAGCGGAAGGAGGTCCTTCACGTTGCCGATCTTGGAGTTGACGATCAGGATGTACGGGTCGTCCAGGGACGCCTCCATACGCTCCATGTCGGTGGCGAAGTACGCCGAGATGTAGCCCTTGTCGAAGCGCATACCCTCGGTGAGCTCCAGCTCCAGACCGAAGGTCTGGGACTCCTCGACGGTGATGACGCCTTCCTTGCCGACCTTGTCCATCGCCTCGGCGATGAGCTCGCCGATCTGGGTGTCGGCGGCGGAGATGGAGGCGGTGGAGGCGATCTGCTCCTTGGTCTCCACGTCCTTGGCCTGCTCCAGGAGGGCACCGGAGACGGCCTCGACGGCCTTCTCGATGCCGCGCTTGAGGGCCATCGGGTTGGCGCCGGCCGCGACGTTGCGCAGGCCCTCGCGGACGAGCGCCTGGGCGAGAACGGTGGCGGTGGTCGTGCCGTCGCCGGCGACGTCGTCCGTCTTCTTGGCGACTTCCTTGACCAGCTCGGCGCCGATCTTCTCGTACGGGTCCTCGAGCTCGATCTCCTTGGCGATGGACACACCATCGTTGGTGATCGTGGGCGCGCCCCACTTCTTCTCAAGGACGACGTTGCGGCCCTTGGGGCCGAGGGTGACCTTGACGGCGTCGGCGAGCTGGTTCATACCGCGCTCAAGGCCGCGCCGCGCCTCCTCGTCGAACGCGATGATCTTTGCCATGTGAAGTGTCCTCCACGGACTGGTGGGAAGCTCTGGCCGGACCGCGCTGGCGCCCGCGACGGACGGTCCCCAGCCGTGTGGTTCTCTGCCCCACCCGGCGTGCGGACCTCACCGACCCGGTCCTTGTTCTGTCACTCTCACCAGGAGAGTGCTAACGCCAATGATTAGCACTCGCCCCCTCCGAGTGCAAGCGCCTCCGGGAGAACCGGGGGGAGCGAGGGCCCCGGGAGCCCGTCCCCGCGGGGCGGTGCGCGGGCGCGCGCCGCCCCGCCGCGCCGGGGCTCCGGGAGCGCCCGCGCGAGGGCGCCCGGGGGCTCCGCCGGCCTGCCGCGCCCGGACACACCTGTGGGGTCCGCACCCCGTTCCCGGGATGCGGACCCCACATGTGTGAGCGCGTCGGTGGCCGATCGCGTCGCAGGTGTCGCAGGTGTGGCGAGGAACGCGGGATCAGACCGCGAGCTTCACCATGTCCGCCTGCGGACCCTTCTGTCCCTGCGAGATTTCGAACTCGACTCGCTGCCCCTCCTCCAGGGTGCGGTAGCCGTCCATCTGGATCGCGCTGTAGTGGACGAAGACGTCCGCACCACCGTCGACCGCGATGAAGCCGTACCCCTTCTCCGCGTTGAACCACTTGACGGTGCCCTGAGCCATGCCTAACTCCCCTATTACTGGCCCTTGCGCAGGACCGCACCTCGCGGACCCGGGTCAGACCTCACCCGCCGTGTGCCTGCCCGTCCGGGACGGGTTGAGGACCCCACAGGTGTGCGCCGGAACGCGTCGACCGCGGCTGAATGTATCTGCCCAACTGCCCTCTGCAACAGGTCAATCGGACGAGAAATCCGGGCACGGGCCATCGGGTAATCAGCCTGAATTCATGAGATCCCGGGGCAAGTCGGGCCCGGCAAAGAGGACTTAGGGTTCAAATCAAGCGCACACATTGGCTGCTTCTTATCGCGCCCGGGCGCATTCTGATAGGCCGGTCGGCACCGTCGGCCGAGGGGCGTTCCCCAACTGTAGCGCGCTCAACCCTACAGAATTGCCCCCTCCGTTTCTCTTACGGAGGGGGCAATCGGGGTGACGGTGCGTAGAGACGCGCCGGGGCTCAGCCGCCGGCGACCGCCGGGATGATCGAGACGCCGGCGCCGTCCGGGGTCGCGGTCTCCAGGCCCTGCTCGAAGCGGACGTCGTCGTCATTGACATAGACGTTCACGAAGCGGCGCAGCCTGCCGTTGTCGTCCAGGACGCGCGCGGCGATCCCCGCGTGGTTCCGCTCCAGGTCCGCGATCACCTCGGAGAGGGTGGTGCCCTCGGCGGCCACCTCGGCCCGGCCTCCGGTGTAGGTGCGCAGAATGGTCGGGATACGGACGTTGACGCTCATCTTCAGCTCTCCCAGGGGGTCGTGGGCCGGGGCCGGGTCAGTGGGCCAGGCCGGCGTCGCGGAACGCGTCCAGGCTCGGGCGGATCGTCGCGGTGGGCCCGGTGGTCGGGGCCACCGCGTCCAGGGTCTTGAGGCCGTCACCGGTGTTGAGGACGACGGTGGTCAGCGCGGGGTCGAGCACGCCGGCCTCGATCAGCTTCCGGGTCACGCCCACGGTGACCCCGCCGGCGGTCTCGGCGAAGATGCCCTCCGTGCGGGCCAGCAGCTTGATCGAGTCCACGATCTGCTCGTCGGTGACGTCCTCGACGGCGCCGCCCGTGCGGCGGGCGATGTCCAGGACGTAGGGCCCGTCGGCGGGGTTGCCGATCGCCAGCGACTTGGCGATGGTGTCCGGCTTCACCGGGCGCACCACGTCGTGCCCGGCCTTGAAGGCCGCCGCCACCGGCGAGCAGCCCTCCGCCTGGGCCCCGAAGATCTTGTAGGGGCGGTCCTCGACCAGGCCCAGCCGGATCAGCTCCTGGAGACCCTTGTCGATCTTGGTGAGCTGGGAGCCGGAGGCGATCGGGATCACGATCTGGTCGGGCAGCCGCCAGCCGAGCTGCTCGCAGATCTCGTACGCCAGCGTCTTGGAGCCCTCGCCGTAGTACGGGCGCAGATTGACGTTGACGAAGCCCCAGCCCTCGCCGAGCGGATCGCCGATCAGCTCCGAGCAGAAACGGTTCACATCGTCGTAGTTGCCCTCGATGCCGACCAGCTCGCCGCCGTAGACCGCGGCCATGACGACCTTGCCCTGCTCCAGGTCGTGCGGGATGAAGACACAGGAGCGCAGGCCCGCCCGGGCCGCCGCCGCGCCGACCGCGCCGGCGAGGTTGCCGGTGGAGGAGCAGGACAGGGTGGTGAAGCCGAAGGCGCGGGCCGCCTCGACGGCGATGGCGACGACCCGGTCCTTGAAGGAGTGGGTCGGGTTGCCGGAGTCGTCCTTGATGAACAGCCCGCCGGTGACGCCCAGTTCGCGGGCGAGGTTGTCGGCCTTGACCAGCTTGGTGAAGCCCGGGTTCAGGCTCGGCTTGTCCGCCACGCCGGCGGGGACGGGCAGCAGGGGCGCGTACCGCCAGATGTTCTCCGGACCGGCGGCGATCCGGGCGCGCAGCGCCTCGGGGTCACCGGACGGGAGGTCGTAGGCGACTTCCAGCGGACCGAAACAGGAGGAACAGGCGAAGATCGGGCCCAGAGCGAAGCGCTCACCGCACTCGCGACACGAGAGAGCCGCTGCGGGGCCCAGGTCGACGGGGGTGACGGGGGTGCTGAGGTCAGTCTGAACAGCCATGGAGGGAGGCCCTTTCTCCTCATCTTTCCCATGGCGAGGCTCGCCATGAGACGGATTTGGCACCTTCCCGAGCCGGGAGCCTCACGCGCTGAACAGCGACTGAGACCGGCTGGAGGGTTGCCGGGGCTTCAACGGGCCGTATCCCTCTGCCCCTCTGGATGAGCGGTATTCGATTGTGAACACGGGACCCGACCCCGACATGCGGTGGGCATCCGTGTTGTTCAAGACTGTAACCGAAGGGGTGGACGGTTGAGATAGTCGTCCGAACCGCGAGATGCGTCACAGCTGTGGGGAGTGGGCGAACGTGCTCGACGAGACAGAGCGCTGGCTGACCAGGCGTTCCTGGTCGGCGGCCGACCGGCCGCTGCCCCGGCTGCTCGCCGCGAAGCGGGCCGTGCCCGCCACGGTGAGCGTGGTGCTGCCCGCGCTCAACGAGGAGGCCACGGTGGGTGACATCGTCACCGTGATCCGCCGGGAGCTGATGGAGACCGCCCCGCTCGTCGACGAGCTGGTGGTGATCGACTCCGGCTCCACCGACCGCACGGCCGATGTGGCCGCCGCGGCGGGTGCGCGGGTGGTGCACCGGGACGCGATCCTGCCCCGGATTCCCGCCGTCGCCGGCAAGGGCGAGGTGCTCTGGCGGTCACTGATGGTCACCCGCGGTGACATCGTCTGCTTCGTCGACGCCGACCTGCGGGACTTCTCCGCCGACTTCGTCTCCGGGATCGTGGGCCCGCTCCTGACCGACCCCGGCATCGACTTCGTCAAGGCGATGTACGACCGCCCCCTCGACGACACCCCGGGGCAGGGCGGCCGGGTGACCGAGCTGGTGGCCCGGCCACTGCTCAATCTGCACTGGCCGCTGCTGGCCGGGTTCGTCCAGCCGCTGGGCGGGGAGTACGCGGTCCGGCGCGGGCTGCTGGAGCGGCTGCCCTTCCCGGTGGGGTACGGGGTGGAGCTGGGCCTGCTCGTCGACGCCCTGCACACGGTGGGCCTGGACGCCCTCGCCCAGGTCGACGTGGGCTCCCGCAAACACCGCCACCAGGACGGCCAGGCCCTCGGCCGGATGGCCGCCGCGATCTACCGGACCGCCCAGCTCCGGCTGACCCGGGGCCATCTGGTGCGCCCCTCGCTCACCCAGTTCGAGCGCGGTGAGCACGGTTTCGAGCCGCGCACCCACCGGGTGGACACCGAGGAGCGGCCCCCGATGGGGGAGATCCCCGAGTACGCGGCGCGTCGCGCCGCCTGACTCCCACCCGCTGGCTGAATATCCTATATATGAGATTTGTGCACCGCTCCGTCGTCGCCGCGACGGCGCTGCTCGGCCCCGCTCTGCTCGGCTCCGCCCTGCTGCACGGCCCGGCGGCGGCCCAGACCCTGGGCCCCCGGCAGAGCGGCACCGGCGCCGAGCGCCTCTGGCTCCTCGGCGGGCTCGCGCTGAGCCTCGCCGCCGCCGGGATCGTCGCCTACGCCGCCGCCCGCGGCCGCCGGGGCGCCGGAGCGGCGGCGGGCACCCGGCCCGAGTGAGCCAACCGGAGCCGTACGCACGTTTGAGTCCGCGCGGGACGGGCTAGGTTCGCGACATGGTCTCCGAGCCCCCCACCGCCCCGTCCCGCGCGCGGATTCTCGTCGCGTCCAACCGGGGCCCCGTCTCCTACACGCTCCGCGACGACGGCACCCTCGACGCCCGGCGCGGCGGTGGCGGACTCGTCTCCGGCCTCTCCGCGATCGGCTCGGGGGAGGACGCCCTCTGGATCTGCTCCGCCCTCGGCGACGGCGACCGCGAGGCCCTGCGGCGCGGCACCGGCGAGCCCGGGGTGCTGATGCTCGGCATCGACCCCGCCGTCCACTCCGACGCGTACAACGGCATCGCCAACTCCGTGCTCTGGTTTGTGCACCACCTGCTCTACCAGACCCCGCTGGAACCCGTCTTCGACGCCGCGTTCCGCCGCCAGTGGGCCGCGTACGAGAGCTACAACCGCTCCTTCGCGCGGGCGCTGGCCGACCACGCCGACGACGGCGCCGCCGTGCTGGTGCAGGACTACCACCTCGCGCTCGTCCCCGGGCTGCTCCGGGAGCTCCGGCCCGATCTGCGCATCGGGCACTTCTCGCACACCCCCTGGGCGCCCGCCGACTACTTCCGGCTGCTCCCCGACGACATCGCCGAGCAGCTCCTGCGCGGCCTCCTCGGCGCCGACCGCACCTGCTTCCTCACCCGCCGCTGGGCCGGTCTCTTCGGCGAGTGCGTCACCCGGGTGCTCGGCGAGAAGGCCCTCGACGGCGCCCGGATCGGGGTGCACGGCCTCGGCGCGGACGCCGGCTTCCTGCGGGAGCGGGCCCACCGCCCGGACGTGGCGGAGCGGATGGCCGCCCTCCGCGAGCAGATCGGCCCCGGCCGGCGCACCATCGTGCGGGTGGACCGCACCGAGCTGTCCAAGAACATCGTGCGCGGGCTGCTCGCCTACCGGGAGCTGCTCGCGTCCCGCCCCGAGTGGCGCGAGCGCGTGGTGCATGTCGCCTTCGCCTACCCCTCCCGGCAGGACCTGGCGGTCTACCGCGACTACACGGCCGAGGTGCGACGGGTCGCCGACGAGATCAACGAGGAGTACGGCACACCCGGCTGGACCCCGGTCGTCCTCCATGTGAAGGACGACTTCGCCCGCTCGCTCGCCGCCTACCGCCTCGCGGACGTCGCCCTGGTCAACCCCATCCGGGACGGGATGAACCTGGTCGCCAAGGAGATCCCGGTGGTCTCCGACGAGGGCTGCGCGCTGGTGCTGTCCCGGGAGGCGGGGGCGCACGAGGAGCTGGGCGGGGACGCGCTCACCGTCAATCCGTACGACATCACCGCCACCGCCGACGCCCTGCACCGGGCGCTCACCATGCCCGCCGACGAGCGCGCCCGGCGCACCGGGCGGCTCGCGGCGGCGGCCACGGCGCTGCCGCCCGAGCGGTGGTTCCTCGACCAGCTGGAGGCGCTGCGGGAGCTGTAGCCCCGCCGCGGGGGACTACAGCCGCTCCGCGAGGGCCGCCAGGAACTCCACCACCGCGGCCGGGCCCGGCAGCAGCAGATCGGCCCGCTCGGCCAGCTCGGTGACCTCCGTGCTGCCGCTGCACACCAGCAGCCCCGGCAGCCCGTCCGAGCGGAGCTTCTCCACGGCCGCGAAGGCGGGCAGGTCCCCGAGGTCGTCCCCCGCGTACAGCACGGCCTCGGCCTTCACCTCGCGCACGTACTCCGCGAGGGCGACGCCCTTGTCCATGCCCGGCGGGCGCAGCTCCAGCACCATCCGGCCGGGCTCCAGCACCAGACCGTGCCGGGAGGCGAGACCGGCCAGCGGCTCCCGCAGCGCCTCGAAGGCGGCCCGCGGGTCGGCGGCGCGGCGCGTGTGCACGGCGACGGCCTGGCCCTTCTCCTCGATCCAGGTCCCCTGCCAGGCGCCGATGCGGTCGAGGAAGCCGGGCAGCTCGGCGCGGACGGCGGCGACGCCGGGGTGCGGGGCGGGGGTGTTCACGGTGCCGGTGACCGCGTCCCACCGCTCGGCGCCGTAGTGCCCGAGCACCACCAGATGGTCCAGGCCCGCCACCCCGGCGAAGCCGCCGTAGCGGACCGCGACCCCCGCGGGGCGGCCGGTGACCACCGCCACGGACGCCACCCCGGGCGCGAGGCGCGCCAGCGCCGGCACCGCGCCGGGGTGGGCGCGGGCCTGCTCCGGGTCGGGGACGATCTCGGCGAGGGTGCCGTCGAAGTCGAGTGCGACGACGGCACCGCGGGGACGGTCCAGAAGTGCGGCGAGGCCGTCGCGGCCCGCCGGGGTCGACGGGGACGGCAGAGGATGCGCGTACGGGGAGCTGCCCATGGCCCCGACCTTAGCGGCGTGTGCGTTTCCCGTCTCTGACACGGCGCAGCCGGTTGACGGTCACCGGGGCGTGGGCGAGGGCGCGGGGATCGTCGAGGAGGGCGTTGAGCAGCTGGTAGTAGCGGACCGGGGAGATGCCGAGCCGCTCCCTGATGGCGCGCTCCTTGGCGCCGGGGCCCGGCCAGGAGTGCTGTTCCATGGCGAGCACGGCGCGGTCACGCTCGGAGAGCGGCGCGGTGTCGGTCATGCCTCCAACATAGACGCGGGCGCCGACAGCCCGCCCCCCGCGCCCGCCGGGCCGGTGCCCGCTACTCCTCCTTGGCCTCGGCCTCGGCGGCGTTCCGGGCGATCCGGCCCAGCACCTTCTCCGGGGTGGTGCCCTCGGTCACGGCCTTGCCGATGTTCCGCTTGATGTCGTCGCTCACGGCGCCCCAGGAGGTCTTGTCGACCGGGGGCAGCAGCGCGGCGGGCAGCTCCCGCAGGAACTGCCGCAGATCCCTGTGGTCCGGGTCCAGCTCCATCGCCTCGGAGCCGGTCACCGTCACCGGCAGCAGATCGTTCTGCGAGGCGAACGCCAGGACGTTCTTGTCGGCGAAGAGGAAGTCCAGGAAGGTGCCGATCTCGTCCTTGTTGCCGTTCTCCTTGAAGCCCATGATCCAGTCGGCGACGCCGAGGGAGGCCTTGGTCTCCCCGGTGCGGCCGGGCACCGGGACCATGCCGAGCCCGACACCGGCCGCCCTGGCCTGCTTGATCAGCGAGGGGTGGCCGTTGAGCATCCCCACCTCGCCCCGGGTGAAGGCGGCGAACGCGTCCTTGCGGTTCAGCTCACCGGGGGCGCCGGGTCCGGTGAGGCCGGGGCCGACCAGATGGGACTTGATCCACTGAAGGGTGCCGGCGTTCTCCTCGGTGTCGATGGAGTAGCCGCCGCCGGGGTCCACATAGCCGTTGGAGCCGCTGCCGAGCAGCCACATCATGGTCTCGATCTGGGCCTCCTCGGGCCCCAGCGGCAGCGCGAAGGGGTACTTCACATCGGTGCCGGACTTCAGCCGCTCGGCGGCCTCGCTCAGCTCCGCCCAGGTCTTCGGGGCCTTCTCGATCCCGGCCTCCGCGAAGAGGTCCTTGTTGTAGAAGAGCAGCCGGGTGGAGGCGGCGAACGGGAGCCCGTACTGCACCCGGCGCTGTTCGCCGGCGTCCGCCAGCGGGGGCAGGAAGTTGGACTGCACGGGGATGGAGAGGAGTTCGTCCGCGCTGTAGAGCTTGTCGTCGGCGGCGTAGTCGGCGTAGGCGCCGATCTGCGCCATGTCGGGGGCCTTGCCCTCCTTCACCAGCTCGGAGACCTCGCGGTCCACATCGGTCCAGGGCTCTATCCGCACCTCGACCTTGATGTTGGTGTGCTGGGACTCGAACTCCCGGACCAGTTTGGACCAGTACGTCTTGCTGCTCTGGCCGCCGCTGACGTCGTAGTCGGCGGCGATGAGGCTGAGCGTGACCTCGTCCGGGCCGCTGGAGCCGCCACAGCCCGTGAGGGTGAGGGCCAGTGCCGCGGTCGCCGCCGTCAGACTCAAGAAGTGCCGTGGCACAGCTCTGCTCCCGGTTCGCCGATTGCTTGATGTGTGCCCGCATGCAGCCTGCTGCCGCCCCCCGGGCGAGCTGCGATTTTCCATCACGGGGGGTTCAGTGGTCTATGCCGCGCGGTCTCACTTCTGCAACGTCTGTTCTACAGAAGGGTTTTGTTATGGGGCGCGGGAGGTGCCCATTGCCCTGGTGTGTCCGGGCCTGCTAAGCACGTCTCGGCACGGAATGGTCAAGTGCCGGTCGGTATACACGTGTACGCGCGCGAGGAGTCTTGCCACATGTCCCGTACTGCGACAGAGATAGCCACCCAGCCCGCCTGTTGGCGCCGTGCGGCCCGTGCCGTGGTGGATTTCGGGGGGCTGCCGAGGCCGGGGGAGCGGGTGGCCGTGACCGGGTGCGGGACGTCGTGGTTCATGGCGATCGCGTACGCGGCGCTGCGGGAGGCGGCGGGGCAGGGGGAGACGGACGCGTTCGCGGCGTCGGAGTTCCCGGTGGGCCGCTCCTACGACCGGGTGGTGGCGATCACCCGCTCGGGGACGACCACCGAGGTGCTGGACCTGCTCGCCCGGTTCAAGGGCCGGGTCCCGACGACGGCCCTGACGGCGGACCCGGCGACCCCGGTGATGCACGCGGCGGACGAGGTGGCGGTGCTGGACTGGGCGGACGAGGAGTCGGTGGTGCAGACCCGGTTCGCCACGACCGCGCTGGCCTTCCTGCGCGCGGGCCTCGGCCCGGTGCCGGGTCTGAAGCCGGTCACGGAGGCGGCGGTGGACGCGGAGCTGGCGGTGACGGAGCCGCTGCCGGAGGCGGCGGTGGGGGCGGAGCAGTGGACGTTCCTCGGGCGCGGCTGGACGTACGGGCTGGCGCTGGAGGCGGGGCTGAAGATGCGGGAGGCGGCCGGGGCGTGGACGGAGGCGTATCCGGCGATGGAGTACCGGCACGGGCCGATCGCGATCACGGGGGCGGGGCGGGTGGCGTGGGTGTTCGGGGAGCTGCCGGAGGGGTTGTCCGGTGAGGTGGGGAGGGTGGGGGGGAGTCTGGTGGTGCATCAGGGGGGTGATCCGATGGCGGATCTGGTGAGGGTGCAGAGGCTGGCGGTGGAGCTGGCGGAGCGCAAGGGGTTCGATCCGGACCGCCCGAGGAATCTCTCCCGCAGCGTGATCCTCCCCTGACCGGGGCGCCCGGGCGCGGGCCCTGTGCGACGGGGTCCCGCATCCTGCGGGCCCGGGTCGGGGGCCGGCCCCCGAACCCCCGCTCCTCAATCGCCGGAGGGGCTGGATTTCGTGCCTCGGCTCGCTGGGGGGCTGGGCAGCCCAGCCTGTCCGGGGGCACCTCCCAGAGGCGGCTCCGGGGGTGGTTGAGCGCGGGGTCCGGCTGGCGGAGGGGAGTGGGAGTTTCGGCCTGGACGCGGGACGGGGGCCGAGCCCGGCGGGCGGGGGGTTTGTGCTGGTGGGGGGTGGATAGGTTTGTACTGTTCCGCAACAATCGAGGATAGTGGACTAGACCTTTCGGGCCATCTCGCGCGAGACTGTGCACGTGAGACACGTCATCGCCCTCGATGTGGGCGGCACCGGCATGAAAGCCGCCCTCGTCGGCGCGGACGGAAACCTCCTCTACGAGGCCCGCCGCGCCACCGGGCGGGAGCGTGGCGCCGAGGCCGTCGTGCAGTCCATCCTCGACTTCGCCGACGACCTCCGCACCCACGGCAGAGAGCACCTCGGCGAGACCGCCCTCGCCGCCGGAGTGGTCGTCCCCGGAATCATCGACTCCGAGAGCGGCACCGTCGTCTACGCGACCAATCTCGGCTGGCGGGACGTCCCCATGCGGCAACTCCTCAGCGAGCGCCTCCGCGGCGTCCCCGTCGCCCTCGGACACGACGTCCGCACCGGCGGCCTCGCCGAGGGACGGATCGGCGCCGGGCACGGCGCCGACCGGTTCCTCTTCGTACCGCTCGGCACCGGCATCGCCGGCGCCATCGGCATCGACGGCACCATCGAGGCCGGCGCCCACGGCTACGCCGGCGAGATCGGCCATGTCGTCGTCCGCCCCGACGGCCCCCTGTGCGGCTGCGGCCAGCGCGGCTGTCTGGAGGCCCTCGCCTCCGCCGCCGCCGTCACCCGCGCCTGGGCGAAGGCCAGCGGCGACCCGGACGCCGACGCCGCCGACTGCGCCAAGGCCGTCGAGTCCGGCGACCCGAAGGCCATCGCCGTCTGGCTCGACGCCGTCGACGCCCTCGCCGCCGGACTGGTCACCGCACTCACCCTGCTGGACCCCCGCACCCTGATCATCGGTGGCGGCCTCGCCGAGGCCGGTGAAACCCTGTTCACACCCCTGCGGGCCGCCGTCGAGGAGCGCGTCACGTTCCAGAAGCTGCCCTCCATCGTCCCGGCAGCCCTCGGGGACACCGCTGGATGCCTGGGTGCGGGGCTGCTCGCCTGGGATCTGCTCGCCACCGACTCGGAGGTAACCGCCTAATGGCCGCTCGCGCCGCACTCGCCGACAGCGCCGCACGCGCCGACAGCACCGTCCTCACCGGAGCCCGGGTGGTCCTGCCGACCGGGACCGTCGAGAACGGCCGGGTGTCTGTCGCCGGTACGAAGATCACCGGTACCGCCCCGGAGGACGCCCCCGCGCGCGATCTCTCCGGCCACTGGATCGTCCCGGGCTTCATCGACCTCCACAACCACGGCGGCGGCGGAGCCTCCTTCACCGGCGGCACCATCGACGACGTCCTCCTCGGTGTGCGCACCCACCGGGAGCACGGCACCACCACCCTGGTCGCCTCCCTGGTCACCGCCGAGCCGGACTACCTCGCCCACCGCGCGGCGGCCCTCTCCGAACTGGTCGAGCAGGGCGACATCGCGGGCCTCCACTTCGAGGGCCCCTTCATCTCCCCCTGTCGCAAGGGGGCGCACAACGAGGATCTGCTGCTCCACCCCGACCCGGCCGAGGTCCGCAAGCTGATCGACGCGGCCCGGGGCACGGCCAGGATGGTGACCCTCGCCGCCGAACTCCCCGGCGGCATCGACTCCGTACGGCTGCTCGCCGAACACGGCGTGATCGCCGCGCTCGGCCACACCGACGCGACGTACGAGCAGACGGTGGAGGCCATCGACGCGGGCGCCACCGTGGCGACCCACCTCTTCAACGCCATGCCGCAGATCGGCCACCGCGCGCCCGGCCCGATCGCCGCGCTCCTGGAGGACGAGCGGGTCACCGTCGAGCTGATCAACGACGGCACCCATCTCCACCCCGCGGCGCTCGAACTCGCCTTCCACCGCGCGGGCGCGCACCGGGTCGCCTTCATCACCGACGCCATGGACGCGGCGGGCTTCGGCGACGGTCGCTACCAGCTCGGTTCGATGGCCGTCGATGTCGTCGACGGCGTGGCCCGGCTCGCCGAGGGCGGCGCCATCGCGGGCTCCACGCTCACCCTGGACACGGCGTTCAGACGGGCGGCCACCGTGGACCGCATCCCCGTCGCCGACATCGTCCAGGCGATCTCCGCCAACCCGGCCAAGCTGCTGGGCATCGACGACCGGGTCGGTTCGCTGGAGCCCGGCAAGGACGCCGATCTCGTCGTCCTGGACGAGGAGTTCCGGCTCAAGGGCGTGATGCGCCAGGGCGCCTGGGTGGTCGATCCGGCCCAGGGCTGACATTCAGGGGCTCTGACGGCGATGTCGCCGTGAAACCCCGCAAAGCACAGCAAGGCGGTTGGTCCAGGGTCTGGGCCAACCGCCTTCCGTTTGGCATGATCAGGACTGTACGAGCACCGTTCGCCGGGCCGCCGCCGCCGGAAGGGGAATCACGGGTGATCCTGACGGTCACGCTCAACACCGCGCTGGACATCACCTACACCGTCGACGCCCTCACCCCGCACACCAGCCACCGCGTCGGCGAGGTCGGCGAACGCCCCGGCGGCAAGGGGCTGAACGTGGCCCGGGTGCTCTCCGCCCTCGGCCACGAGACCGTCGTCACCGGCTTCGCCGGCGGCCCGGCCGGGACCGTACTGCGCGAACTCCTCGCGCCCCTCCCGCCGCACGACGCCCTCGTCCCCACCTCCGGCACCACCCGGCGCACCATCGCCGTCGTGGACACCGCGACCGGCGACACCACCCAGCTGAACGAGCCGGGACCGGTCGTCACCGCCGGGGAGTGGGCCGCCTTCCTCGACCGGTACGGAACGCTGCTGCCGGGCGCCGACGCGGTCGCCCTCTGCGGCAGCCTCCCGCCCGGCATCCACGTCGGCGCCTACGCGGAGCTGGTCCGCCGGGCGCGCGCGGCCGGGGTCCCCGTCCTGCTGGACACCAGCGGCGAACCCCTGCGCCGGGGCATCGCCGCCCGCCCCGACCTCGTCAAGCCCAACGCCGATGAACTGGCCCGGCTCACCGGGGCCCGTGAGCCGCTGCGCGCCGCCCGGGACGCCCGCCGCCGGGGCGCGCACGCCGTGATCGCCTCGCTCGGCCCGGCCGGTCTGCTCGCGGTCACCCCCGACGGCGTCTGGCAGGCCGCCCTGCCCGCGCCGGTCCGGGGCAACCCCACGGGCGCGGGCGACTCGGCGGTGGCCGCCCTCCTCGCGGGGACGGTGGAGTCCCGGCCCTGGCCGGAGCTGCTGGCCCGCGCGGTCGCCCTCTCGGCGGCGACGGTCCTGGCCCCGGCGGCGGGCGAGTTCGACCGGGCGGTCCGCGACGATCTCCTGCCCCGTGTCCGGGTGACGGAACACACGGGCCCCGCATGACCCCAGCGCGGCCGTACGACCGGTCCGGCCGCACCCCCGCACCGGCGGGCCGCACCACGGGCCCGGCGCCCGGGAAATGAGAACGGACCCATGCCTCTCGTCAGCACCGCCGAACTGGTCAGCGCCGCCACCGCCGAGCGGCGCGGGATCGCCGCCTTCAATGTCATCACCCTGGAGCACGCGGAGGCCATCGCGGCCGGCGCGGAGGCGGCGGGCGCGCCCGCCATCCTCCAGATCTCCGAGAACGCGGTCCGGTTCCACGGCGGCCGGCTCTCCGCGATAGCGGCGGCCACCGCCGCCGTGGCCCGGTCCTCCGGCGCGCCGCTCGCCCTCCATCTGGACCATGTGGTCTCGGTGGAACTGCTGCACGCCGCCGACGGCGCGGGCTTCGGCTCGGTGATGTTCGACGCGTCGAAGCTGTCGTACGAGGAGAATGTGCGGGCCACGGCGGCGGCGGTGGCCTGGGGCCGGGAGCGCGGCATCTGGATCGAGGCGGAGCTGGGGAAGGTCGGCGGCAAGGAGGGCGAGCCGCCGCTCGACGCCCACGCCCCCGGGGTGCGCACCGACCCGGCGGAGGCGGCGGCCTACGCGGCGGCGACCGGGGTGGACGCGCTGGCGGTGGCGGTGGGCTCCTCCCACGCGATGACCGAGCGCACCGCCGCCCTGGACCACGCCCTGATCGTCCGGCTGCGGACCGCGGTCCCGGTGCCGCTGGTGCTGCACGGCTCGTCGGGCGTCCCGGACGCGGAGATCCGCGCGGCGGTCGCCGCCGGAATGGTCAAGATCAATGTGGGTACGGCGCTGAACACGGCGTTCACCGGCGCCGTACGGGAGTTCCTGACGACGGCCGGCCCCGGGGTCGTCGACCCGAGGAAGTATCTGACCCCGGCCCGTGAGGCGATGTCGCGGACCGTCGCGGGCTTTCTGGGGCTGCTCGCCCCCGCGCCCGCACCCGGGCCCGCGGCCTCCTGAGGGGACGGGCGGGGCCCCCGGCCCCGGCCGGGGGCCGTCAGCTCCCCTTCTGGCCCGCGTCCAGCCAGACCTGGTCGAGCAGGGCCTCGCACTGGTCGCCCGGCTCGCAGGAGATCTTCAGATCGTTCTTGCCCTTTTTGAGGTTCACATAGGCGTAGGTGTAGGTCCAGCCCTTGTCCCACTGGCCCTCACCGGCCTTGGCGAAGTTCGACATGTTGATGTCGCGGGGCGTCTCGCCGTTGACGGTCAGCGAGGTCTCGGCCTTCTTGCCCGGGACGCTGTAGCTGATGGTCATCGTGTACGCGCCGTCGGCGGGCACGTCCACCGACCAGCTCGCCGAACCGCCGGCCCCGTTGAAGGCCACATAGCCGCCGTTGGCGCCCTTGGCGCCCTTGATGTCGCGGCTCAGGGTCGCGGGCCCGCCGAGCTGGAGCGTCGCCGCGTCCTGCTTGGGCAGTGAGCCCGGCTTCTCCGCGGGCTCGGGGGGCTTCGACGGCTGGCCGCTGGGCTCCACCGACCGCGCGGGCGCCGAGGCGCTGCTCTGGGGCTCCTTGCCGGCCTGGTCGCCGTCCTTGTCCTCGCCGAGGTTGCCGATCACCGCGGCGCTGATGCCGATCACCACCACCGCGACCACCGCGATCGCGCCGATCAGCAGGCCCTTGGTGTTGGGGCCGCGGCCCCGGCCGCCGGGGTCCGGCTGGGGGACGACCCGGGTGGTGGCGCCGCCGGGGTAGGTCTCGGGGGCCGCGTACTGCGGGGCCGGCTGTCCGTAACCCTGCTGCGGGTGGCCCTGCTGCTGCCCGTACCCCTGCTGTCCGTACCCCTGCTGGTGTCCCTGCTGGTGTCCCTGCTGGGGCGGATAGCCCTGCTGCGGGGGGTAGCCGTACCCCGGCTGCTGGGGCGGGGGCTGCTGCCCGTACTGGCGCTCGCCCACCGCGCGCACCTGGTTGTACGACGTCCGGGGGACTCCGGGCTGAGGTGCCTGGGGACCCGGGTAGCCGTAGCCGCGCCCCCGGCCCGAGGGTGGTGTGGCGCCCGCCGCGTGCCCGTCCTCGTACAGATACCCGAAAGGATCATCGTCCTCTGGCGTGCTCGCGCCGTTGTTCCCGGCCGTCATCCCTGGTCCCTCCTCACCGTCGTCAGCCCTACGCCGACGCGGGCGAGCCTACCCGGTTCGGAGTAACGGAATGGGTGGCGTTGACCCCAATCGGGGCCATCGTCACAAGACCAGAACATGACAGGAGCCGGGCTCAGCCCGCCCGCCGGTGCACCTTCGAGCGGGAGCGCTTCTCCACGTACATCCGCTGGTCGGCGGAGCGCAGCACCTCTTCGACGGACATCCCGCAACTCGCCCAGCTGATACCGAAACTGGCTCCCACGCGCACCCCGCGACCGCCCACCCGGATCGGCAGAATGATCGCGTTCCGGAGCCGTACGGCGAGATCGGCGGCGTCGGCGGCGCCCAGGCCGTCGGCGAGGACCACGAACTCGTCACCGCCGAGGCGGGCCACCGTGTCCCCCTCCCGCACGCCCCGGGTGAGCCTGCGGGCGACCTCGACCAGGACCGCGTCACCGGTCTGGTGGCCGAACCGGTCGTTGATCGACTTGAAGCCGTCCAGATCGCAGAAGAGGACCGCGAGGCCCTTGGTGCCGTCGTCCACGTCGTCCGCCGGCGCGATCATGTGCACATGGTGGTCGTACGGGACGCCCGCCGGGCCGAAGTCGAAGCCGTCGGCGTTGAAGAGCGCGCTGGTCTCCGGGTCGTATCCCGCGTCGGTCGCGTCCAGCGGGTTGCCCTCCGCGTCCCGGGCGGCGGGCGGCCGTTCGCACAGCTTGGCGCTGAGCCGTGCCCGCAGCTCCGCGCTGTTGGGCAGCCCGGTGAGCGCGTCGTGCGAGGCGCGGTGGGCGAGCGCCAGCTCATGGCGCTTGCGGTCCTCGATGTCCTCGACGTGGGTGAGGAGGAAGCGCGGGCCGTCGGTGGTGTCCGCGACGACGGAGTTCCGCAGCGAGACCCAGACGTAGCTGCCGTCGCGCCGCCCCAGCCGCAGCTCCGCCCGCCCGCCCTCGGCCGAGGTGCGCAGCAGGGTGCCCACGTCCTCGGGGTGGACGAGATCCGCGAAGGAGTACCGCCGCATCGCGGAGGCGGGCCGGCCCAGCAGCCGGCAGAGCGCGTCATTGGTGCGCAGCAGCCGTCCGTGCTGGTCACCGCCCATTTCGGCGATCGCCATCCCGCTCGGCGCGTACTCGAAGGCCTGGCGGAAGGACTCCTCGCTGGCCCGCAGCGCCTGCTGCTCCCGCTCCAGGCGGACCAGCGCCCGCTGCATATTTGCTCGGAGCCGGGCATTGCTGATCGCAATGGCGGCCTGGGAGGCGTACATCTGGAGGGCCTCCTGCCCCCAGGGGCCCGGACGGCGCCCGTTGCGCGGCCGGTCGACCGATATGACGCCGAGCAGCTCGCGCCCGCCCCCGGAGGTGAACATGGGGGCGTAGAGCCGGTCCTGGGGGTGCCACTCGTCCTCGAAGCGGGGGTCGGGACCCTCGGTGTGCCACTGCGGGACATCGTCCTCGATGAGCACCCAGCCCTCGGTGTGCGGGATGAACCGCAGCTCGCCCCAGGCCTCGCCCATGGAGAGCCGGCGCTCCCAGGAGGGCCGGGAGCCGACCCGGCCGGTGATCAGGGCCTCGGCCGCGGCGCTGCCGGCGAAGGCGGCGACGACGAGATCCCCGTCGGGGCGCACGAGATTGACGCAGGCCAGTTCGTAGCCGAGCCCCGCGACGATGCCGTCGGCGACGGTCTGCAGCGTGTCGGCCAGGCTGCGGGCGGTGTTGAGATCGGCGACCACCTTGTGCAGCTGCCGCAGGGTCGCAAGACGGACGTAGGGCTCCGACTCGGTCTCCATGCTCGCTCTCCCCGAGACCTCGACAGCAGACTCCAGGTTTCTCTTCGGCCTTCTCGTGCGGTCTTCACGTTGCCTATCCCCGGCCACTGAATCACAGCGAGCTGTCCACTCGGTACACAGGGTCAACAAATAAGGCCCTCTGTGACTCAAGTCACATGAGCGCCTCCGTGGTCATCGGAGCGGGGGTGAGCCGCCCTCGCCTCCCTCCGGTGTCTCCGAACGCAAATCCGGGCCGTGCGCGGCCCCCGGACCGTACACGCGTCCCGGCGGCGTCCGATACGGGGCGGTACGGAGCCGGTACGGGACCGGCACGGGGCTGCGCGGGCCGGTTCAGGGCCGGTACGGGTCCGGTTCGGGTCCGGTGCGGCTCGGGTGCGGGCCGGTACGGCGCCGGTACGGGTCCGGGTCCGGTTCCGGTTCCGCGCGGGTCCGGGGCGTCCGGCCGGGACGCTGGTCCTAGGACCGCACTGGTCCCCTGGCCCGATGTGCGGCCCCGGTCCGCGCGGCTAGCGTGTCGGCTGTGCTCCCTACCGCTGCCACCGCAACAGCCGCCGCCTCCGCCTCCGCCCCCGGGGCCTCCGGCTCCGCCGCCCCGATCCCCCATGCTGATGGGGTGAGCAACGAGGAGTTTCGCGCGGCCCTGGCCCGGCTGGCGGCCGGTGTCGTCCTGGTGACTGCCCACGACGCCGACGACGGACCACGGGGCGAGGACGCGGGCATGACGGCGACCGCCTTCGTCTCGGTCTCCCTGGACCCCCCGCTGGTGATGATCAGTCTGCGCAACGGCTCCCGGATGGACGATCTGCTGGACGAGCAGCCGCTCTGGGCGGTCTCGGTCCTCTCCGAGGACCAGCGCCACATCGCCGGGCGGTTCGCCATGAAGGGCCGGGTCAGCGACCGGCTGCTCTTCGAGGACGTCCCCCGGGTGCGCGGGGAGCTGAGCGGTGCCCCGCTGATCGGCGGCGCGCTGGCGACGCTGGAGTGCCGGACCGAGCAGCGGGTGGTGGCGGGTGACCACACCCTGGTGATCGGGCGGGTGCTGTCCGCCGGTGTGCCGGTCGCCGAGGGCGGGCCGCTGATGTACTTCCGGGGGAAGTACCGGCACTTGGGGTGAGCCGTGGCCGCCCGGTGCGCCCGGGGCCCGGTGCGCCCGGGCCGGCGGGGCTCCCGCCCGGCTCGTCCGTCCGGTCCGGCTCGTCCGTCCGGTCCGTCCGGTCCGCAGGGTCAGCCCCAGTCGCGGCCCGAGCGCCCGCGCTTGGTGTCCGAGCGCTGTTTCTTCTCCCGCAGCCGCCGCTCGTTGAGCCCGCGCGGGACGCGGGTCGCCCGCCGGGGCTTGGGCGGCGGCGCGGTCGCCTCCGCCAGCAGCGCCGCCAGGCGGACCGCCGCCGTCTCGCGATTGCGCCACTGGGAGCGGTGCTCCGACGCGCGCACGGCGATCACACCGCCGACCAGCCGTCCCGCGAGCCGCTCCAGCGCCCGTTCCTTCCACACCGGGGGCAGCGCTTCCGTGCGCGCGAGGTCGAAGCGCAGCTCCACCTGGGAGTCGCTGGTGTTGACATGCTGGCCGCCCGGCCCGGACGACCTGGAGAAACGCCAGATCAGCTCGGCCTCCGGGAGGGAGACGGAGCCTCGGATGACATAGGGACCGGACATGCCCCCATCGTCCCGTGTCCGAGATGTTCACGTCATCTCGATTTCCCTGGAACTTCCCTGGAACCTGTGGGTCCTCCGTCTGCGTTAAGACGGGTAACGGCAGCGCCGGGACGACCCGGGGCCGCCGCACACTCGTACACGAAGGGGACTTCCCAATGGCAGTAAGCCTGACCAAGGGCGGCAACATCTCGCTCACCAAGGAGGCCCCGGGGCTGACCGCCGTCACCGTCGGCCTCGGCTGGGATGTCCGTACCACCACCGGCACGGACTTTGACCTGGACGCCTCCGCGATCGGGGTCAACGCCGCGGGGAAGGTCGCGTCCGACGCCCACTTCGTCTTCTTCAACAACCGGGCCACCCCGGACCAGACCATCGTCCACACCGGTGACAACCGCACCGGCGAGGGCGGTGGCGACGACGAGCAGATCAATGTGAACCTGGCCGGTCTCCCGGCCGATGTCACCAAGATCGTCTTCCCGGTCTCCATCTACGACGCGGTCGCCCGCACGCAGAACTTCGGCCAGGTGCGCAACGCGTACATCCGTGTCGTCAACCAGGCCGGCGGCGCCGAGATCGCCCGCTACGACCTGAGCGAGGACGCGGCCGTGGAGACCGCGATGGTCTTCGGCGAGCTGTACCGCAGCGGCGCGGAGTGGAAGTTCCGCGCCGTCGGCCAGGGGTACGCCTCCGGTCTGGAGGGCATCGCCCGCGACTTCGGCGTCAATCTCTGACACACCCGTCCGGCACCGGCGGCGCGCCGGCCCCGGGAGCACTCCCGGGGCCGGCGCCTGGCGCGGCCGTGGCGCACGGTGCGCCCCGGCCGCCGCCTCCGGGCGCGCGTCTCGGCGACGCGCCGCTCCGGAGAGGCGGGGCCCCGCCGCGCTCCGGCGTCAGTGCCGCGCCGGGCGTCCCTCCCCGTACAGCCAGCCCCGCCACACCGCGTCCAGCTCCCGGCCCGAGGACCGCTCGGCCCACGCCGTGAACTCCCCAGTGGAGGCGTTGCCGTGCCGGTGCTCCCGCGCCCACCCGCGCAGAATCCGCGCGAAGGCCGCGTCCCCGACCGCCCGCCGCACCTCGTGCAGCACCATCGCGCCCCGCCCGTACACCGGAGCGCCGGAGATTCGGGCGGCCGACGGCGGATCGGCCGGGGCGAAGGACCAGTTGTCCCGCTCCGCGTACGCGGCCTCGAAGCTCCGCTCCACCGGCACGGACTCGAACTCCGCCGCCCACATCCACTCCGCGTAGGTCGCGAAGCCCTCGTTGAGCCATATGTCCCGCCAGGACCGGGGCGTCACCGAATTGCCGTACCACTGGTGGGCGATCTCGTGGACCAGGGTCCGCACGGTGAGGAGGCGGGCCGGGAAGACCGGCCGGCTCTGTGTCTCCAGGGCGTAGCCGGCCACCCCGTCGGGGACCACGATCGCGCCGATGGACGAGAAGGGGTACGGGCCGAAGTGCCGCTCCGCCCAGGCCAGCACCTCCGGGATGCGCCCGGAGAGCGTCTCCTCCACCGCCGGGTCCACGGCGGTGATCACCGGCAGACCGGCCGGGGTGCGGGAGGAGGTGATCCGGTACGGGCCGATCGCCAGCGTCGCCAGATAGCTCGCCATCGGCTCCGCCGTGCGCCAGCGGAAGGTGGTGCGCCCGCCGCCCGTGCGCCCGCCGCCCGTGTGCTCGCCGTCCGTGTGCTCGCCGTCCGTGCGCCCGCCGTCCGCGCGCTCCCGCGCCGGTTCCCCGTTGGAGACCGCCTTCAGCCCCCGGGGTACGGTGACGGAGATGTCGTACGCCGCCTTGTCGCTCGGGTGGTGGTTGCCGGGGAACCAGGCCATCGACCCGGCGGGCTCCCCGAGCGCGAGCGCGCCGTCGCGGGTGGGGAGCCACCCCTCGTCGGAGCCGTCCGCGTCGGTGATCGTCCGGGGGGTGCCGGAGTAGCGGACGACCGCACGGAAGACCGCGCCCGCCGGGATACCGGTGCCGGGCCGCACGGTCAGCTCGTCACCGGACCGGCCGGTGGCGGCCCGCTCGCCGCCGACGGTGACCCCGTCGGCGGTCAGCCCGTGCAGATCGAGATGGAAGGCGCCGAGCGTCCGCAGCGCGCGGGCGGTGATCTCCGCCGTGCCCTCGATCCGCCCGGTGTCCGGGTCGTAGTCGAGCGCCAGCCGGTAGTGCCGGACGTCGTAGCCGCCGTTGCCCAGCCGGGGGAAGAGCGGATCACCGAGCCCCGCGAGCCCCGGCCCGTCCCGGACCGTGCCGAGCCCGCCGCCGGTGCACCCCCCGAGGAGGCACACCGCCACGGCGGGCAGCAGGACACGGCGCACGGCGCATGACCGGATCACGCGCCGCATCCTAGGGTCTTCCGTCCGGATCGGGCTGGATCAGTGAGCGGGCCCGGTGCCGTGCGTCGCCGGGCGGAGGATGTGAGCCACCGCGGGTCCCTCCCGTGCCCGTCAGGGCCCAGGGGGCCCTGCGTGATGGACGCCAACGCGGCGAGGCGCGGTGCCGGGGCACGCGAGCCCAGCAAGATCTCAACGGAGGGCCCCGGGCGGCGGAAGGGCGTGGTTCAGCGGCTGAGGGCCGCGACACCCGCCTTGGCGAACTCCTCGTCCTGGGCGCCGCTCGGCGCGCCCGCCACACCGATGCCCGCGATCGGTGCGCCCTTGACCTGGACCGGCGCGCCGCCGCCCAGGAACAGGGTGCCCGGGATGTCCTTCAGGTTCGGGGTCGACTCCAGGCGCTTGACCAGCTCCGAGGTCGGCGCGTTCCAGGAGACGGCGGTGAACGCCTTCTTCTCGGCGGACTCGTAGGACTGCGGGCCCGCGCCGTCGCCGCGCAGCGTCACGATGGTGTTGCCGTTCCGGTCGACCACGGCGACCGTCACCCGCTGGCCGGCCCGCTCGGCCGCGTCCAGCGTCGCCCGCGCGGCCTTCGACGCCGCGTCGACCGTCAGATGCGTGGTCTGCTGGAGGCTGCGGTGCGAGGGGTCGGCCTTGACCGCGGCCCGGGACTCGGCGGCGGGGGCGGAGGCGTTCGCGGAGACCGCGCCGAACGCTCCGGCGCTGAGGGCGACGGCGGCGGCGGCGGCGGTACCGGCGAGGACACGGGTGCGGGTCGACAGCTTCTTCATGGCCTGGGCTCCTGTGCTGGTGGGGTGCTGCTGCTGGTGGAGGGCTGGTGGTCGCCTTCCGCCACCGATCCTGTCGCCGGCGGCCGCCCCGGCGGATCGGCGTACCGGCTGGACCGCGCAGGCATCATGGTGGAGGCGGGTGTCAGCCGATCGGCTGATGCGGCGGGCCGCCCGCCGGGTCACGATGCGAGGAGGGCCGGCGGCGGAGCACGCGCAGACCGTCGGCGGAGCACGCGGAGAGAAGAACGGCGAACGATGTCCCAGCACCCGACCCCCGTGGACGCCCGGGACCCCCTGGCGCGCGACACCCGGGGCGCGGACCGGGACAGCCGGCTCCTCGACGCCGTCATGGACACGGCCTTCCTCGCGCTGCTCGCCGGGGCCCTGCTGCGGTATCTGATCCGGCACCCGGAGAGCCCGGCGGTGCCGTGGGTCATCGGGCTCGGCACCGCCCTCGCCGTGCTCCAGCTCCCCGGGCGCCGGCTCGCCGCCCGGCTCCACCCGCGCGGCGAGCCCATCCGGCTCGGGCTCGTCGTCGGCTGCTGGGTGGTGGTCGTGCTGCTGGCGCCCAGCTTCGCCTGGTGCGCCGTCCCGCTCATCTACACCGGGCTGCGCTCGCTGCCGACGCGGGCGGCCGTCGCCCTCGTCGCGGTGCTCTGTCTGCTCGTCGTGATCGCGGAGTGGCGGCTGCGGCAGGGCATCGACCCGAACCTCTTCCTGCTGCCGCCGGTGGTCGCGGCGCTCGCCACCGCCGTCTTCCTCCATATGCGCCGCCAGGCCGACCGGCTGCGGGCCCTCGTCGACGACCTGGTGCGGACCCGCCGGGAGCTGGCCGCCACCGAGCGGCGCGAGGGGACCCTCGCCGAACGCCAGCGGCTCTCGATGGAGATCCACGACACCCTCGCGCAGAGCCTCTCCAGCCAGCAGATGCTGCTCCAGGCCGCCGAGCGCACCTGGGGCAGCGACCCCGGGCGGGCCCGCGCCCATGTCCGTACCGCCGAGTCCATCGCCGAGCGGAGCCTCGCGGAGGCCCGCCGCTTCGTCCACGACCTCGCCCCCGCCGAACTGGCGGAGGGCGGCGGGCTCGCCCAGGCGCTGCGGACGCTCGCCGAGCGCGAGACCACCGACGCGCTGCGGGTCCGCTTCCATCTGGACGGAGCGCCCGTCGCCCTGCCCGACCGGGTGCAGTCGGCGCTGCTGCGGATCGCCCAGGGCGCGCTGGCCAATGTGACCGAGCACGCGGGCGCCACCACGGCGGCGCTGACCCTGAGCCGGCTGGACGACCAGGTGGTGCTGGACATCGCCGACAACGGGAGCGGGTTCGAGCCGGGGGAGTCCGCGCCCGGGGTCCGGGGGCACGGTCTGCCCGCGATGCGGGCCCGGCTGCGGCAGCTCGGCGGGACCCTGACCATCGAATCGGCGCCCGGGGAGGGGACGGTCGTCTCGGCCGCCGTGCCCCTGGGGCGCCCTCTGGAGGACCGATGACCGCCGTACGGATTCTGCTCTGCGACGACCACGCCGTCGTCCGCGCCGGTCTGCTCGCCCTGCTCGGCAGCGAACCCGACATCGAGGTGGTGGGCGAGGCGGGCAGCGGGGAGGAGGCGGTGGCGCTGGCGGCGAAGCTCCGCCCGGACGTGGTGCTCATGGACCTTCAGCTGGGGCCCGGGATCGACGGGGTGGAGGCGACACGGCGGATCGCGGCGCCCGATGTGCATGTGCTGGTGCTGACGACGTACGACACGGACGCGGACATCACCCGGGCGATCGGGGCGGGGGCGACCGGGTATCTCCTGAAGGCGGAGCGCCCCGAGGAACTCTTCACCGCGATCCACTCGGCGGCGCGGGGGCGCACCACGCTGTCGCCGCCGGTGGCGAGCCGGGTGATGGACCGGATGCGGGGTGGGGGGCTGCCGGAGCTGACGGAGCGGGAGCGGGAGATTCTGGGGCAGTTGGGGCGGGGGGTGGGGAATCGGGAGATCGCGCGGGAGTTGTTCATCAGTGAGGCGACGGTGAAGACGCATCTGGGGAGGATTTACGCGAAGCTGGGTGTCGACACCCGGGCCGGGGCGGTCGCCTTCGCGAAGGAACACCGCCTTCTTCCCTGACGCGCCCCTCGCGGGGCACGGCTCCCGGCCTGATGGTGTTCGAGCCGGCCCCCGGCCGTGGCCCGCAGGGTGCGGGGTCCTGTCGCACAGGGTCCGTCCCCAAACTCCCCCGGAGCCGGCTCCGGGAGGTGCCCCCGGACGGGCCGGGATTGCTCGGGTGGCGGGAGGGAAAAGAAGGTGCTCCCGGGGGAGGGAAGGGCGAGACTCGGGGGATGAGTTCCAGGATCACACGGATCAACCCCCCCTCCCTCCACCCCACCCCCGGCTACCACCACATCACCCTCACCCCCCCTTCCCTCACCGCCCACCTCGCCGGCCAGTGCC
This sequence comes from Streptomyces sp. NPDC001889, assembly GCF_053594535.1. Classification (NCBI taxonomy): domain Bacteria; kingdom Bacillati; phylum Actinomycetota; class Actinomycetes; order Kitasatosporales; family Streptomycetaceae; genus Streptomyces; species Streptomyces sp. NPDC001889. The sequence goes on along the minus strand of NZ_JBSFER010000020.1, from coordinate 149,437 downwards.
CCCTCGACCCCTCCGGCACCCTCGTCGGCGAGAACGACCTCGGCGCCCAGATCGACCAGGTCGCCGCCAACGCCCTCACCGCGCTCCGCTTCGTCGACGCCGGGCCCGAGCATGTCGTCCGCTCGGTGATCTACGTCGTCTCCGACGACCCCGCCGCCCTGGCCGCCGCCTGGACCCGGCTGAACGAATCCGTCATCGCCGAGGCGTTCACCAGTGCGAGCACCCTCCTGGGTGTCGCCCGGCTCGGGTTCCCCGGGCAGCTGGTCGAGGTCGACCTCACGGCCGCGCTGCCCGGCTGATCCGGAGGGCGAGCCCCTCGGGGGCGTACAGCACCCCCTCCCTCACCTCGCCGCCCGAGCGGGCCGCCGCCTCCGACACCGCCCCCGGGTCGTCCACAGCGACCTCCAGCCGCCAGCCGGGCTCCCCGGGCGCGGCGACCACGTCGCCGGGACGCGGCTCGACCCCGAGCGCGTCCCGGTAGAAGGCGCGCGCGCCCGCCGGGTCGGCGCACGCCAGGACCATCCGGTGCGGCAGGCCCGCCGCGCCCCCCGCCGGGAACCCCCACCCGGTGAACTCCCTCGCCTGCCAGAGCGAGACCGCCGCGCCGAACGGATCGACCAGCGTCGCCATCCGCCCCTGGTCCCCCGCGTCGAACGGCTCCACCACCAGCCGCGCCCCGCCCGCCACCGCCCGCTCGGCCCGCCGGTCCACCTCGTCGACCGCCAGGTAGTACGCGAGGTGCGCGGGCGTCCCGGGCGGATAGACCGGCGCGGACAGATCGCTCACCCCGCCGATCCGCCACCCGCCCGCCGATATCTTCACCGCCCGCCGCCAGTCCTCCTCGTCCACCGCGAACCCCCACCCCAGCACCGCCCCGAAGAACTCCCCGGCGGCGGCCGTGTCCCCGGTCTTGAGATCCAGCCAGCAGAAACCGTTCAGCGAACCGGGACGGGCGGTCATCGACACTCCTGACGAACGGAAGACGGAAGTCGGAAGAGGGAAAGCCCCAAGACTTTCGGGTACGGGCCGGCCCGGCCCGGACGTGATTCTTCAGCCGAAGGGAGATCGCGGCAACGACATTGTGGGGACGCGGTGGCCCCCCGCCCCCCGCGAAGCTCTCCCCATGAGCGGCGACAGCGGGGAGAACGGGATGAGGACGAGGACGGCGATCGTGGAGGCGGACTGGAGCGTGGTCGGTGTCCTGGGCGCGGCCTGGGGCGCGGTGGACGACGGCGGCGACACCATCGGGACCGAGCATCTGCTCGCCGCCCTCGCCAAGGCCAGGGGCCCCGCCGGTCGAGCGCTCGGCCGGACGGGGGCGACCATGGCCGCCCAGCTGGCCGTCATCCGCGACCGCGCCTCCCGCCCCGGCTCCTGGGCCGGCACGGACGACGCCGGGGGAAGCGTTCCGTCCGTGGAGGTGCTGGGCGACGACGGCCACCGCGGCCGCCGGCTCACGGGCGCCGCGACCCGGGCGTTCCGGTCCGCGATGGAGGACGCCCGGCGCGCGGACGCGCTCAGCTGCTCGGTGGAGCATCTGCTGCGCGGGCTGCTGGCCGACGAGGACAGCCGCGCCGCCGAGGTCCTGCGGATCTGCGGTACGTCCCCCGGGGAGGTGCGGAGGCTGCTGGACGACGACACCCTCCCCCCGGCGGCCGACGGTCTCGGCCCGGAGCTGCGGCCCACCCGGGACACCCTGCTGGGCCGTCGCCCGCGCACCGGGCGCCCCTTCTGGCTGAGGGTGGTGCTGTTCCTCGCCCGGGGCGCCAACCTCGCGGCGAACCCGGTCGCCTGGGTCGCCCTGGAGACCGTCGACCAGTCCCGCAGGACCGGTCAGGAGACCGGCACCGAGCATCTGCTGCTGGCGGTCCTCGCCACCCACGAGGTGGGGCTGCGCTATCCGCACATGGCCGGCGAGGGCGCCGCCGACCCGGAGGTCCGCTCGGCGGGCGGCGCCCGGCTGGCCGCGATGGGCGCCCGCTACGCCCCGCTCCTCCGGGCCGTCGAGCGCGCCGGCACCGATCTCGGCCCGGACGACCGCCCCTTCGACGCCTATCTGGACGCCGCCGGCGGCGACGGGGGAACCGGGCCTCTGGTGGACGCCCTCCTGCGGGGCGGGACCCGGGCCCGGCGGCTCCTCGTATCGCTGGGCCTGGACCCCTCCGCGCGGCCCTGACCGGGGAATCGGGCCGCTGAGCCATCGGGCCCACCCCACCGGCACCGATCGACGGCGCCCACCCCACCGGCACCGATCGACGGCGCCCACCCCACCGGCACTGGTGACCGGAGCTTCGATGCCATCAGCCCCGCCACCGGAGCCCGCGCCGGCTCGGTCCCGCTCCTCCGCCGATCGCGGCACGGCGGTCCGTGCCACGCGCCGCGCCCGGCTCCTCCGGCCGTCCTGGTCTGCCGGCGAAGGAGGAGCCCTTCGTCCCGGCCGCCCCCGGCCCCACCGTCGGAGGATTCCGGCCCACCGGCCGGGAGGTCGTTCATGGGCGCGACCCTTACCCGATTCGGTCGCCTCGGGTGGTACCGGAGCCGCCGGCCGCCGATCAGTGGAGCCGGTCGGCCCCTGAGTGCCGCTGGAGCGGAACCTCGCTGCTCGCCCTCGCTGAGTCTCCCTCTCGGAGCGCGGCGAGCCTGCGCAGGTACAACTGTCCCGCGTAGTACGACGACTCCGCCGGGGTGGCCGTGCTGGTCTCGATGATCCGCTGGGCCGCCGCCTTCAGCGCGGCGGCCCACGCGAGGGTGTGCTGCCGCGCGTCACGGCCGCACTCCTGGGGCTCCCCAGGGAGGCAGAGCGGCAAGGTGGGGCCCACCTTGTTCGCGGCGTGCCGTACATAACCGGCGAACAACTGCCACTGCTCCTCGTGCCGCTCCACCGGGTCACCATGGCCCTCAAGCCAGGCGATGAAATCGTCGCCGTGATCATCCATGAAAGTACCTCCGACTCGCTCGGCGTGGTCACCGATCGTAGTCAGCGTTCCGACTCCGGGACCGGCTCTTCGCCGTGCCTCGGACGACCATCGGAGGGCACGGCTGACAGGGCCCGCACCAAGGGAGGCACGCAGGCGGAGTGCAGGACTCCGGGCTGCTGTCCTGGGCTGCCTGGATACGGGCCCGCGCCATCGCCATCGCGTTGCCGCTCCAGATGGTGGAAAGGAGTGCCCTTCGGACGTTGCCGACCGTCATGAAGCGGGACATCACACAGGGCCAGACGTCACCGGTGGGCCCGATCGCGAGGCTGCCCCGTCCGCAGTGTCCGCACACGTCGGCGGCGGTTGGCGCCGCGCCTCGGCTCGCGCGGCCGAAGGCCCTCGCCCGGTCTCCGCCGACGTTCCCGAGACCGAGGTCCCTGAGATCCTGGCGGGCCTGCCCTGCCCGCTGGCCAGGGCCGACCTCGATGGTCGATCCTCTGACCGAAAGGCCCAGCCTTTGGGCCTTCTGGATGTTGGCCCTCGTGCGCCTGTGGGAGCCCTGGCGGACCGTGACAGCATCGTGCTCGGCGGCCTGGTCCGAGTAGTACGAGGTGGCCAGGTCCACCCGCTGCGCCACGAAGGTCTCCCACAGCGAATCACTCACGTGGGTGAGGTTGCTGTAGACCTCGATCCCGGTGATGCCCCGGTGCCGGACATGGTCGATCAACTCCGCCAGGTGCGGGTAGAGACAGGGCTCGCCGCCGATGAACTGGACGTTCTCCACACCCATGTCGGCGAGCTGATCGATGGTGGACTTCCAGTCGCCGACCGTCATCGTGCCGTGGGTGCCCCTGGGGCTGGAGTCGGCGTAGCAGTGCGTGCATTCCAGATTGCAGAAGCCAGTGACTTCCAGCCAGGCGAAGCCGAGCGAAGAAGCGGGCGCGGGCGATAAGGCGGCAGTGCTCATCAGAGCCTCCTGGTCCGAACGCGGGGCAGGTGGTGGGTGTGAGCGCCGCTGTCGAGAGGCGGCGGCGAGTTCTGTCCGGGACGGTCTCAGCCGGGCGGCGGGGGCGGTGCGGACGCGGGCTTGGGGGCCGGCGGCCGTTCGTCGAGCAGCCGGGCCGAGCTGTCCCAGACATGTCCGATGGCCGAGAGGACGCAGATGGCGGCGACGACCCAGGCGCCGAAGTCGTCGGGTGGGCGGGTGATCCGCTGGGTGTGTGGGAACCAGGGCATCAGGTCCGCCTCTTCCGGGGGTGGCGGACATCGGTGGTGCCGGTGCGGGTTCCGCTCTTCTCGTCCGCCAGGGCCTGGTCGACGTGGGCCCGGGCGGTGTCCTCGTCCAGGTTGGCGGGGAGCGGGTGGGTGACGAGGGTGAGGCGCACCCGGCGGGTGCGGTGGGCGTGGCTCTCCCAGGCGTCGGTGATGCCGGGGACGGGCAGCCGGGTCTGGTGGATGTCGAGGACCCATGCCTCGCCATGACGCGGAACGGTGAGGGACGGGTGGACGGCGGGCGTGTACCCGTCGTCGGGCCAGATGGACAGACCGGCGACGGCCAGCTTGTGCCACGCGTCCACGAACCCGCCCTGGGGCTCAGGTGCGCCGGGGTGGCCGATCAGGATGCCGGGAGGGCCGTCCGGGGCCTGGTCGAGCCAGGCGCGGATGATGAGGTGCTCGACGAAGTCGTCGCCGAGTGGCTTGATGCGGAACATGATGGGTTCGCCATTCGTGTCTGGGTGCCCCGGCCTGCCCGGGGGCGGCAGGCCGGGGCGGGGAGGCCCACCGTGGCCGGGAGGGAGGCCCGGGGGCGTGGCTCAGGACTGCGCCGGGGGCGCGAGGGTGGCGGCCCCGAGCAGCAGCAGCTGCTGGCGTGCGCACCGGAGCATGTAGGCGGCCGTCGCGTCGTCTGTCGCCTCCGAGGAGGAGGGCCCCAGCTCGCCGGGCGGGGTGGCCTCCAGGCCGACGGCGATACTGACCAGGGCGCCCTGGCTGAGGAGGTCCAGCCAGGCGGGCGGAGGGGCCGGGATGGCCAGAGAGCCGACGCCGTAGCGGAGCGCCGCTCTGCTGCCCGCGACGTGGATGCGGGGACCCGCGTTCGGCACGGCCTCGTTGACGGGAACCAGCCCGAGCGATTCGGCCAGCTCGGCGACGCTCCCGCGACCAATGTCCCGTACTGACGGCACGGGCCCAATCGGGGCGATGAGCAGCCAGGGGACGTACCCCTTACCTTCCGGTTCCACCCACGTTCTCACGAGCTTCTCGCACGTGGGCAGGGGCGCGTGGCAAAGGTTCTCGTAGTGGTCGCACAGCGCGCCGACCGACCGGGCCAGTCGCTCGGCGTGGCGGTAGACGGCAGCGGCACCGAAACCGGGCGGCGTGTGAACCCGCCGGGTGGCCTCCGCCAGCCCCGCCTGCGCCACCAGCGCGGGCTGGTCGTTGACAGGCCGGGATCGGATGAGGACCTCAACACGGGGCATGAGTTCCGTGACGTACGTGTGCAGAGTCTCCGTGAGGCTCTGCAACTGCGCGGGCAGGGATGGGACATCCGTTCCGCTGAGCAGTCGCCGGTACATCATGCGCATGGCGCCGATGTCCGGTTCTTCGGCTGCGGGTGAGGACGGAGGGGCCGTATCGTGATTCATGTTGACGCTCCTGACCTTCCTGATGAGGTGCGTTGGCCATGCCCCGGGACCGTGTCCGCGGTCGCCGGGGACGTACGGATGGGGATGCTCGCAGCGAGCGCGGAGCGCAGTTCGTCGACGCGCAGGGTGCCGGCGGGGCAGACCACGACGTAGGGCCCGCTGAGGTGCTCGGCGAAGTCTGTCGGCGCGAGGGCCTGCCACTCGCCCCGGCTGGGCACCCGGTAGATGGTGAATGCCGTTGGCACACAGCCGCAGCTGACCACGGGCCACGGCGTCCGGCGGCCGGGCAGCACCACCGTGCCTGCCGGTGCGAGCTGTCCCGCGACGGTGCCACAGTGCCAGCACGCCTCACCGTGGAGGCGGGCGATGCTCACCGTGCTCGTCGCAGCGGCAGGATGCTCGTATCGGTGTGCCATGCCCCCTCCGCTCCGTCTGCCGTGGCTGCTGACGGAACTGATGATGGAACGGCGCACAGGGCACAACTGACCCAGCGGGGGTCACCTTGCGGGTCAGCCTTCGGCGCGGCACCACAGGGCGAAGGCGCTGAGGTCTTCGGCGTCGGCGCGCTTGAGCCGCCGCAGAGTGGCTGCGTCCTCGCGCACCCAGGGGTGCCGGCGGGTGTGCTGGGGCGCGACCTTCCGAGCGACTCTCAGCGACTCGAAGGCGTGGTCGGGCCGCCCGGTCCACAGCTGCGCCCGAGCGAGGTCGATGTAGAAGCCCGAGCGCCGCTCCGCCGGCATGTCGCGACCCGGTTTCCACTCGCTGGCGACGTCCAGTGCGTCGGCGGCGTGCTCGCCTCCGAGGCCCACGGCGACGGAGACCTGATGGATGCGGACCGAGTCCGGTCCGAAGGCGGTGCCGTGGTAGATGCCCTCGGGGACCGTGCCGGCCAGCTCGGTGGCGGCGCGCATGTGTGCGTCTGCCGCGTCGGCATCCTGCGCCCTGCCGGCCACGACGGCGGCGCGCATGTGCAGGGCGCCGCGCGCGGCGGCGGCCGGGCGGGTGTCCGGCCGGGCGCTCGCGTCGATCGCCTGCTCCAGGGCCCGCAGGCCGGCGCTGTGCGCACGGGCGGCGAAGAAGGTCTCCGTGCGGACGTACGCGACGGCGGCCTTGGTGAGCGAGTCCTCCGTCTCCGGCACAATCCAGCGCATCTGGTCGATGAGGCGGGCGCTGAGGTCAGTGGCCCCGTGTTTGTAGGCCACGGCGTCTGCGGCCCGGTAGGTGCTGATCAGCAGACGCGCGACGGGGCGCCGGTCACCCGGGGTGGCCTGGGCTCGGGCCCGAGCCAGCTCGGCGAGCAGGTCGGGCACCTTCTCGCTGAGGAGCGCGTACTGCGCGCCGAGACGCCACAGCACGGTACGGCCGACCGCCTCCGTCAGCTCGGCGAGCGAGCGCACGGGCCCGTCGTCGGGCATGTCGACGGTCGCCAGCACGGCGGACAGGGCGGGCATGGCGGCGTGGACCAGCTCGTCACCGCGTTCGGGCCGACCGGTCAGAACCGAGGGGTCCACACCGAGTGCCTCGGCGATGGCGGCCAGCACGGCGTCGCCGACACCGCGCGCCCCGCGCTCGATCTTCCTCAGGGTGCCGACATGGATGAGCGCACGATCGGCCAAGTGCTGTTGAGTCAATTTGGGCCTGGCGATGCTGCGGTAGTAGGCGATGCGTCTGCCTAGCTCGCGCGCGGGGTACGAGGGCACACCTGCCTCCAGGTTCGAAGCGTCCACTTCGAACCGTACCCGCGTGGTAACGCGCTGGCACAAGGTATGGCCCCGTCAATCCGTCAGCGGGGCGGTCCTGTTGACGTCGGCGACGACGGCCACCAGGTCGTGCAGGCTGTTGACGCTCCAGTCCGCCGCGTCCCTGACGGCTGGATCGTCGGCCCACAGATGGCCCCACGGTCCGCGCCGCAGATGAGCGGTCCGCAGTCCAGCGGCCTTGGCCGGGTGAACGTCATTGGCCGGGTGATCTCCGACGTAGAGCGTCTCGTGCGGCTCGGCGTCGGCGACCTGAAGGAGCCGCTCGAAGAATCCGGGCTCCGGCTTCGCGACCCCCCACTCCCCGGATGCCACGACCAGATCGGCGGGGATGTCCAGCGCGCGCAGCATCCGGCCCGCCTTCACGGTCTGGTTTCCCGCGACCACCACCCGAACGCCCAGGGCGCGCAGGTCTCCGAGCGCCGGCCGGACGTCGTCGTACAGGTCGCTCTCGCCCAGCTGCTCCCCGCAGCCTGACAGCTCGCGAGCTTCGTACTCGGCCCGCACGTCGATGCCCGGCCTGAGGAGACGGAGGGCGTCGGCGTTGTCCCGCCCCTGAGCGACTACTGCGCCCACCAGCGCCGCAAGGGTGTGTCCCGGTACTCCGATCCAGTCAGCCCAGGCGGTCCAGTAGCGGTCATCCCGGGTGAGCGTCTCGCCGATATCAAGCGCTACCGTCCGAATGATCATGTTGAACACGGTAGGGGATACCAGGTCGGTGGTGCCGTTGCTTCCAGCGGGGATGACGTTGGGCTGAAGTCACGGCCGCGCCGATGATCGTCTTGCACCGGCCCTCCCTCGCGGGCGGTCGGCGGGTCACCGTGGAAGAGCAGGTCCTCCGGCTGGCGCACTCGGACCGTGATCTGCCGGAGTTCCTGCGGCGGGGCGGGCGCCCGCGCGACTACGAGGCGGCCTCAGCGCTGCGGGGTGCCTTCTCCCGCGCGGCGCGCTCCTTCTTGGCGCGGGCGATCCGCCCGGTGGACACCCGCTTCCGGGCCTCCGCGCTCTCCAGCTCGTACCCGACTGGGGTCACACCGAAGTCGCGGGTCCCGCACACGTAGCCACCGCGAGGGCCCGCCAGGCCGGACTGATCGCCCCGCTGCTCCAGCGACGCACCACCACAGGTGGGGCAGTCGGCCTGAGCCATGCGACACATTCCAACCCTCCCCCCCGACCGGGATGGTCATTCCGCAGCGGCGGCCGGCCGGGCATCGCCCCGACCCGCCACGGACCCTTCCGCTGTCCCGGCCCCGGCCCCGGCCCCGGCCTCCGGCACCCCCCGCAGCCCGAACCAGTACGTCGCGCAGAACCCGGCCGCGTACCCCGCCAGCAGCCCGCCCGCGTAGACCGCGACCGTGCGCGCGAGACCCCCGCTGCCCTGGAGCAGCGGGAAGAGCGCCCATCCCGACGGTCCGATGGCCGTCGAGCCGACCGTGGTCCCCAGCATGTGGAAGAAACCGACGAACCCGCCGCCGAAGGCCCCGCCGACACAGGCCGTGACGAACGGGCGGCCCAGCGGCAGCGAGACCCCGTAGATCAGCGGCTCGCCCACGCCCAGCAGTCCCGCCGGGAGGGCGGAGCGGATGGTGGCGCGGATGCGCGGGTCGTGCGGGAGCCGCAGATAGACCGCCATCGCGGCCCCGACCTGCCCCGCGCCCGCCATCGCCAGGATCGGCAGCAGCACCGTGGCCCCCTGCTGCTCGATCAGGGTGGCGTGGATCGGGATCAGCGCCTGGTGCAGCCCCAGCATGACCAGCGGCAGGAACAGCCCGCCGAGCACGAACCCGGCGAGCGCCCCGCCCCCGGCGAGCAGCGCCCCCGCGAAGTCGCCGATGGCGGTGGCGACCGTACCGGCGGCGAACATCAGCCCGTAGACGGTGACCAGACCGGTGATGAGCACCGTCAGCGCCGGTGTCACCAGGACATCGAGCGCCCCCGGCACCACCCGCCGGCACGCCCGCTCCACGTACACCGCGAGCACCGCCGCGCCCAGCGCGCCGAGGACACCGCCCTGCCCGGGGGAGAGCCGCTGGCCGAAGGCGTCGATCCGCTCGACCCCGGGGAAGACGATGATCGCGGCGACCGCGCCGCCCAGGATCGGGGTGCCGCCGAACTCCTTCGCCGCCAGATAGCCGACGAAGACGGGCAGCAGCGCCATGAATCCGCCGGTGAGGGCGGTGAGCGCGGTGGTGAGCCCCGGCAGCAGACCGAGGTTGACCAGCAGTCCGCCCAGTCCGGCGAGGATGCCGCAGCCGATGAGGGCGGGGATCAGCGGGACGAAGACCTGGGCGATCCGGCGCAGCAGCAGCTTGCCCGGGGTGGCGTTGCGGGCCTTCCGCGCCGCCTTGAGGGCCGCGCCCCGCTCGGCGAGCCCGGGTCCGCCGGTCCCGGGTCCGCCGGTCCCGGTCCCGGTTCCGGTCACCGGTTCCCCGCTCCCGGCCGCCATCAGCCTCTCGAACGCGGCGGTGACCCGGCTGACCGCCCCCGGGCCGAGGACGATCTGGTACGTATCGCCCTCGACCACGCCCAGGACGGCGGGGAGCGCCCGCAGTTCCGGTTCCCTCACCCGGGCGCGGTCGCGCACTCCGAGCCGCAGCCGGGTCATGCAGTGGGCGACGGAGGTGATGTTGGCCGCGCCGCCGACGAGCGGGAGGATCGCGGCGGCGACGGCCCGGTGGTCATCCGGGGGGTTCTGGTGTCTGTGAGGCATGTGGGGCTGCCTTGCTGTGCGGTGTGCTGTGTGCCGAGCGGCGGGTGCCGCGCGGTCACTCCCTGACGGCGGACCGGAGCGCGGCGCGCAGATGGCCGCCGTTCTCGGTGAGCAGACGGCCGGCGGTGGGGGCGTCGACCCGGCCGATGAGGGTGAGGATGGCGTTCTTCACCTCGCCGTCGGTGGCGGCGAGGGCGCTCTCGATCTCGGCGTCGGACGCGCCGGTCGCGAGCGAGACGATCCGGCGGGAGCGGGCCCGCAGCTTCTCGTTGGAGGCGCGGAGGTCGACCATCAGATTTCCGTAGGTCTTGCCGAGCCGGATCATGGTGATGGTGGAGATCATGTTGAGGACGAGCTTCTGGGCCGTGCCGGCCTTCAGCCGGGTGGAGCCGGTGAGCAGCTCGGGCCCGGTGACCACCTCGATGCCGTGGTCGGCCGCGGCGGCCAGCGCGCTGCCCGCGTTGCAGGAGAGCCCGATGGTGAGCGCGCCGAGCGAGCGGGCGTGGGTGACCGCGCCGACGGCGTACGGGGTGCGGCCGGAGGCGGAGATCCCCACCACGGTGTCGTCGGGGCCGATGCCCAGCCCGTCCAGATCGGCGGCGGCCAGCTCCGCGCTGTCCTCGGCGCCCTCGGCCGCGCTGAGCACGGCGCCGGGGCCGCCCGCGATCAGACCGACCACCTCACCGGGGTCGGTGCTGAAGGTCGGCGGGCACTCGCTCGCGTCCAGCACCCCCATCCGGCCGGCGGTGCCGGCGCCCGCGTAGACGAGCCGCCCGCCGCGCGCCATCCGCTCGGCGGCGGCGTCGATGGCCGAGGCGATCTCCGGCAGCCGGGCGGCGACGGCGTCCGGTACGGTCCGGTCCTCGCCGTTCATGGTCCGGGCGATGTCGAGCGTGGGCAGCCGGTCGATCTCGGCCAGCTCGGGCCGGAACGCCTCGGTGGTGAGGGAGTCGAGCTGGGCGCGGAGTTCACCGTACGCGGGTGAGGTGGAGGTCATCGAGCACGCTTTCCTTCGGTCTGTCCGTCTGTTCTGCTGCGGTCGGTCCGTGTGTGTCAGCGGCTGGTGCCGCGCGGGCTGTGGCGGTGGGCGAGGGCTTCGTACGAGGCGGAGAGAGCGGGCGCGGCCGTCTCGTAGGTCCGCTGGGCGACTCCTATGAAGAGGCAGTCCACGACGAGGAGCTGGCTGGTGCGCGACGACATGGCGGCGGGCCGCAGCTCGCTCTCGCGCGCGGTGGAGGTGGTCAGCACATGGTCGGCGTACTGGGTGACGGGGCCGTCCGGGCGGCCGGTGATGGCGACGGTCGTCGCCCCGTGCTCGAAGGCGGTGCGCAGCGGCTCGATCACATCGCCGGTGGAGCCGGAGTGGGTGATCGCGATGGCGACATCGCCGGAGCGCAGCTGCACGGCGTTGGTGACGGCGAGATGGGGATCGGTGTGGGCGTGGGCGATCAGGCCGATCCGCAGCAGCTTCTGGGCCAGGTCGAGGCCGACGAGCGAGGAGGCGCCGACCCCGTAGATGTCGATCCGGCGGGCGGTCGCGGCGGCGGTGACGGCGGCGGCGAGCTGGACGGTGTCCAGTCCGGCGGCGGTGTCGGCGAGGGTCTGCTGCTCGTCGCGGGCGAGCTTGGCGACCACCTCGGGGAGGGGGTCGTCGACGGCGATGTCGGCGGTGACGCTGGGCGCCCGGCCGGACTGCTGGTGCGCGGCGAGCCCGGCCAGCGCGAGGCGGAGATCGCGGTAGCCGGGGTAGCCCAGCAGCCGGGCCGTGCGGACCACGGTCGCCTCGCTGGTGCCGGTCAGCTCGGCGAGCCCGGTGACCGTGAGCGCGGCGCACGCCGCCGGGTTCTCGGCGACGGCCCCGGCGACCCGCTGCATGGAGCGGGTCATGGACGGGGTGAGTGTGCGGACCTTGGCGGCCAGGGCGGCCGGAGCGGGTGGCGGGGTCTCGGCGCGCACCCCGGGACTGAAAATTTCCTTCAGCGAGTCGGTCACATTTGAAAGATATTTTCACTATTTGGGTGTGGTCAACCCCTGCTGGGCGGACGGAGTGTCCGCCGTCCGGGGGACAATGGGCCCATGGACGCCTCCGACCCGCGTGAACAGGCCCTGCACACCGCCCGCGCCCTGATCTTGGCCGATCTCGCCGCCCGGGATGTGGCGGATTCCGGAGTGGTCTCCCTGGTCGAGGAGTCGGTGACACACCGCCGCTGGTGGGTCGAGCAGTGGCCGGACGGCCTGGAGTACGTCACGGGCCTGATCGCCCAGGACGTCCAGGACGCCCTGCTGGAGCGGCACGGCCGCTGGCCGCTCTGCCCGGTCTGCGACTCCGGCGATCCGCACGCCCTGGAGATCGAGCCCGAGCTGGGGGCGGACCCGCGCTGGGTCTGCCACAAGGCCGGGGTGACGGTCGCCAGGGTCGGCGAGCTGGCGTGACGGTCTATATCGACCCGCCCGCCTGGCCGGGCCACGGCCGGATGTGGTCGCACCTCGTCAGCGATGTCTCCTTCGGCGAACTCCACCGCTTCGCGGCGGGCATCGGCTGCCCGCCGCGCGCCTTCGAGCGCGACCACTACGACCTCCCCTCCGACCGCTACCGGGACGCGGTCGCGGCGGGCGCGGTGGAGGTGTCGAGCCGCGAGGTGGTGCGGCTGCTGGTCGCGGCGGGGCTGCGGCGCCCCAAGGGCCGGGCCGCCCCCTGACGGGGTCCGGGCCGCCCCGTGGGCGGCGCTATCCCTTGACGCGGGTCCCGGCACCGGCCGAGGCCACCGCCGGCGACACCATCACCGTCCGCGACCGGCCGTGCAGCCGCAGCGAGACGGCGACGAGCGCCAGCGCCACCACGGTCATCGCCGCACCGGCCCAGGCCGTCGACGCGTACCCGAGACCGGCGTCGATCACCGTGCCGCCCAGCCAGGGCCCGCCCGTGTTGCCGAGATTGAACGCGGCGGTCGTCGTGGCGCCCGCGAGCGTCGGGGCCGCGCCCGCGACATTGAACATCCGGGCGTTCAGCGCGGGAGCCGTGTAGAACGCCGAGACCCCCAGCAGGAACGAGAGCGTGACCACGGCCACCGGGCTGGAGGCGAGCAGCGCCAGCGCCGCCAGGAAGACGGTCGACGCGGTGATCCCGCTGAGCAGCACCCCGAAGAGGTGGGCGTCCGCGACCCGGCCGCCCACCGCCGTACCGATCAGCGCACCGAGCCCGAAGAGCCCGAGCACACTCGGCACCCAGCTCTCGCCGAGCCCGGCGACATCCGTGAGCAGCGGCGCGAGATACGAGAACGCGCAGAACACCCCGCCCGCGGCGAGCGCCGTGAGCCCGATCGCCAGCCACACCTGACGGTCGCCGTAGATCGACAGCTCCCGCTTCAGCCGGGGCCGCTCGGCGGGCAGCGGAATGCGCGGGATGAGGGTCACCACACCCACCAGCGCGATCGCGGACGACAGCCCCACCGCCCAGAACGCGGACCGCCACCCCAGATGGTCCCCGAGGAAGGCGCCGGCCGGCACCCCGAGCACATTGGCGATGGAGAGCCCGCCGATCATGACGGCCATCGCCCGCGCCCGCGCGTTCACCGGCACCATCGCGATGGCGACGGACGCCCCCACCGCCCAGAACCCGGCACACGCGAGCGCGCTGATCACCCGGGACGCGAAGAGGATCTCGTACGTCGGCGCCAGCGCGCCCGCGACCTGCCCGAGGCCGAAGACGGTGATGAGCGCGACGAGCGTCGTCTTGCGGGGAAGCCGGAGCGTGGCGACGGCGAGCAGCGGCGCGCCGACGACCATGCCGATCGCGAAGGCGGATATCAGCAGACCGGCCTGGGGGATGGAGACGTCCATGTCCTCGGCGATCGGCGGCAGCAGACCGGAGAGCATGAACTCGCTCGTACCGAGAGCGAAGACGGAGAGACCGAGGATGTAGACGGCGAGGGGCATGCGGGGGCGCGGCGGGGCGGAATCGGGCATGACAGGGGTAACGGGGGTGGTCGGGGCAGGCATTCCCGGGGGCGGGGGAATTCACCGGGCTGTAACCCGGGGTCTCTGCCGGCCCGGGGAAGCGCCCGGGGTCTGCGCGGGCCCGGGGAAGCCGGCCGCGTCCTGCCCGGCCCCGGGGCCCGGGCCCGTCGCCGCGCCCGTCGCCGCCGCCAAGCCCACCCCCGACGGGGCCGCCTGCCACGGGGCGGCCTCCGGCCGCGCCGCCGTGGCCGTGCGGAGCCCCGGGTGCCCTGCGCCTGCCCGCTGCCGATGAGCTGTGCTCCGGGCGTCCGCTCCCGTGCGTGCGGCGGTGTCAGTTCTCCGTGCGGCGGAAGGTGAGTGTCAGTCCCCGGGTGCCCTGCACCTGCCCGCTGCCGATGAGCTGTGCTCCGGGCGTCCGCTCCCGTGTGCGCGGCGGTGTCAGTTCTCCGTGCGGCGGAAGGTGAGTGTCAGTCCCCGGGTGCCCTGCACCTGCCCGCTGCCGATGAGCTGGATGCTCCCGCTCGCCGTGACCTGGAACGACAACTGCGCCTCCGCCAGCGGCAGCGCACCCCCACGGGCCGCCACCTCCTCGAAGACCTTCTGGAGGGCGTCCACCGTGTCGGCGAGGTTCTTGCGGAGGGGCCCAAGAGGGACCGAACGCAGCACGGCGTCGTTGTCCCGGCTGAACAGGCCCATGGTGTCGCCGCCCTGAGCGGCCTCCTCCAGATCCTGGTCGGTCGCCTCGACCCAGAACGGCAGGGTCTCCATCTCCGGCACGGGTGCGCTGTCGCTCATGCCCGTCAGCCTAGATCCCCGGCTCTTCCCACAGGGTGGAAACCCGGAGAAGAGTCCCGGTGGGCGCTGCCAGGATGACGACCCATGAGTGCATATGCCAACGATCCTGCCCGCCTCGGTGAGACCCGGCTGCCCGGCGGGCGGCTGATGGGCTGGGCCGAGTGGGGACCGCGGCACGGTGTGCCCGTGCTGCTCTGCCCGGGGGCGGCCACCAGCCGCCGGCTCGGCTTCGGCCCGGAGGCCGTCGAGGCGCTCGGCGTCCGGCTGATCTCGGTGGACCGCCCGGGCCTCGGCGCCTCCACCCCCGCCCCCGGCCGCACCTTCGCCGGCTTCGCCACCGACATCCACGACTTCGCCGCCCTGCGCGGCCTGGGCCGCCCGCTCATGGTCGGCAACTCCCAGGGCGCGCCCTTCGCCCTCGCCTGCGCGGCGGCGGGGTTCGTCTCCGCGCTCGCCCTCGTCTCCGGCGCGGACGAGGTCGCGGCACCGGAGTTCGCCGCCGCGCTCCCGGCGGAGCTGCGGGAGCTGGTCCACCGGGCCGTGACCGACCCGGCCGGGGCGGAGGAGTTCTTCGCCGGGTTCGGCGCGGACGCCATGGAGAACCTGGTCCTGGGCGGCAGCCCGGAACCCGACCTCGCCGTCTTCCGGGACCCCGCCTTCGCCGCCGCCCACCGCCGCGCCCTGGCCGAGGGCTTCGCCCGGGGCCCGGCGGGCTACGCCCGCGACACCGTCCTCGCGATGGGCCGCTGGCCGTTCGCCCTCGCCGACATCACCGTCCCGGTCGACCTCTGGTACGGAGAGCTGGACACCACCCACTCACCGGACCAGGGCGCCTTCCTCACCACCCGTATCCCCGCCGCCCGCCACCGGCTCGTCCCGGGCATCGGCGGCGCCCTTCTGTGGACCCACTCCGGGCCGATCCTCACCGCACTCCTGGAGCGGGCCCCGGCCGTCCGCCCCTGACGGGGCGGCTCCGTCGAACCACCCCTCCGCCGAGTGCCGCATCCCGAGCGCGCTCGCCCGCTCGGCGGCGGCGCGGAAGGTGGTGCGGTGGCGCATGGCGACGGCGGCGATGGCACGGAGGGAGACGGGGGCGCCCGGGAGGTCGGGCAGGGGCTGCTCTCCCTTCAGGGACCGGTGGAGGACCTCCCCGGCGAGGAGGTCCCGCTGGAACTCCTCGGGGAGGGGGCCGGCGGGGAGGCCGAGTTCACGGAGGGCGGCGACGATGACCTCCGGGGGCCGGCAGGTGTGCCGGGCGGCGGCGTGGACGGTGTCCGGGGTGAGCCGGCCGCGGAGGTCGTGCCGCTCGATCAGCAGCCAGTCCGAGCGGCGGAAACCCCGCTGTCGGCGGGTCTCCCTGACCCGGTAGCCGAGGCGCCTCAGCCTCACCCCGACCCGGTCGATGTCCAGACCCGATGCCTCGCTGATCGCGTCGAGGTCCCGGACGGTGACCGGCCGGCGGTCCGGGAGCCGGCGGGACAGGCCCACCACGACGGCCCGGGACTCTCCGTCCAGCCACTCCGGCCCCGGTACCCGGCTCGGGACCGCGAGACCGAGTTGGACGGCCCGGGCGGCGACCTCTTCGGGGAGCACTCCGAGGTCGGCCGCGACGGTGACCAGTTCGGCGCGGGTGACCTCTCCGCCCCGCGCTCCGTGCCGTGCCAGTCGCGTCACCAGCTCGGTGTTCCGCTCCATGAGCCGACGGGTCTCGCTCTCCCCCGGAGCCGAGAGTCCGAGGAGCGCGGCGCTCCGCAGAACCACGCCGACCGGCCGGCGGACGCGGGCCGCCAGGATCATGGCCTCACCGGGGGACAGCCGCTGGTCCTCGGCAGGGCGGGACCGCAACTCGGGCAGGAGCAGCAGAACATCCTCATCGACCTCCGGCGGATAGTCGGAACCGTCCACCGGATAACCCAGTTCACCGAGCCTCCGGGCCGTCGCGCGCGGACTTCCGCCGAACCGGGCGCGCTGGAAGACCTGGAGTCTGGAGACCGGATGTCCCGGGGGCGGCAGGCGGCCATGGCCGGGTCCCAGCAAGGGATTGTCGGACGGCAGCGCGCCGCGCGCCGCCCCCAGGCCGGGTACGCGGTATCCGAGCACCGCCAGTCGATCGGCCGTCTCACCGGCCGATCGCTTGGTGGCGGCCATGAGGTGGAACACGGCTCCCGCGTCCACCTCGCGCTCATAACGCCAGGGAAACAGCGTGGCGAGGACGGACCAGCCGGTGGCGGTGAGTGCCGGTGAGGGCTGATGGGCGAGATACGGCGAGAGGATCTTCGAACCCGGAGGCCCCTGGGTCAGACAGCTCCGCCAGCGTCCGGGGCCGTTCGGGGAATCGCTGAGGAGGTGCAGGTCCGAGGGGAGTGCCGGCAGCGGCGGGTGTCCGTCCGGCGGAGCTGCCGGGGCCAGATCGCCCCGCGCGGAGTGCAGAGCGAGCAGCCGCCACCGGAGGATCTTCTCCGGAAGCGCACGGACCAGCTCGGAGTGGTGGTCCCGGAAGGGGGTGTCCGGGTGGTCGTAGTCGCCGGTGAGCAACGGCACGAGCAGCAGATCCGGTTCGAAGAAGCCCGTTGTGCGGTAGCTCAGCGGGAAGCCGTCCCACGGACGGTCCCTCTTCCGCAGCTCCTCGACGACCAGGTCGGCGAGATCGGGCGAGTGCCGCGCGAGGTCGGCGATCCATGTCCGGGTCACCAGGGACGGGTGTGAGTCCACCAGCCCGGCCACGGTGGAGCGGAACAGACCGTGGACATGGGTCTCGTCGTAGGAGCGCAGCCGGGTCCGGTCGACGGTCAGCTCCGGACGGTGCGCCCCCTGGAGGTTGACGACGAGACCGTGGGGGATTCTCACGTTCCAGAAGCGGTCGGTGTTCACGGAGAGGCCATCGCCGAGCAACTGGCCCGGACCGGGGTGCCACCAGAGATCGGGATGGCCCGACGGCCGGGAATCCCCTCTGACCACCTGGGACATGGCGAGGGACGCGACCGTGCCGTGCGGCAGGAGCCGGCCGGGCTCCCAGACGCGATCATCCCGGCCGTCCCGGGCCCGGGTGCGGTACTGCGCCACCGCCAGGACCCCCAGGAGATGGTCCACGACCGATGTCCGGTCGGCGGTCCGCCTCAGATGCAGCCGCACCCTCGTCCCCGCCTCGCGCCCCTCCCCCAGATCCTCCACCCGGAACAGATTCCCGGGCCCGGCGATCGTCACCCGCAGCGTCCGCCCCGGCGACCCGTCCCTCCCCATCCGGCAGGTCTCCACGGTGATCTCGTCCGCCAGCATGAAGTAGCTGAGCACCCCGATCCCGAACCTGCTGTTCGGGTACAGCTCCACCGGGGGGTCCAGCCGGGCCCACTCCGCCGCCTCCCGCACGAACTCCGGGAGGTCGGTGAAGCGCGTGCCGGCCTGGGCGAAGGTGCTCGCGAGTTCCCGGACCCCCATGCCGACGCCGTTGTCGGCACAGTCGAGATAGGGACGGCCGTGCTCGTCCTCGCCCTCGGTGAAGTCGATCAGCCCGGTCCACTCGACGGTCCGGCCGGTGGTCCGGCGCAGCCATTCGGTGCGGGCCTCGCGGTAGCGGCAGGCGTCCAGGGCGTTCTGGTACAGCTCGCGGACGGCGAGACCGGCATCGCCGTACAGCTCCTTTCCCATGAGGAGCCGCTGCACCCGGTCCTCGGCCAGATGGAAGCGGATGCCCGAGGAGAGTCCGTCGGGTGCGGCCCAGCTCTGGCGCACCCCGTCGGCGTTGGCGTGGGCGGGGAGGGTCGCCAGCGGGTCCGCGGGGCTGCCGGGGCGGGCGGCGAGCACATTGAGGTCGCGCAGCAGGGCGTCCACGCGGCCGGTGTGCTCCTGGAGGGCGAGTTCCACCGCCGGGTGCCGGCAGACGGCGTGCAGCGAACGGCCGCTGCCGGAGACCGTCCACTGCGCCGCGCGGAGGGTTTCGCGCAGTGCGCCGAGGTCGACGCTGTCGGAGATGCCGAGGTGCTCGGCGACCACGGCGGGCAGATCGGCGGGGTCGAGCGCGAGGGCGTGCGCGGCCTTCAGCAGACAGGCCACGAGCGTCTCGCGCAGGGGGTGTTCGTGGATGGTGGCCGCCGCGATCACCTCGCTGTCCGCGAGGGTGCCGGGGCGGGGTGCGGAGAAGGGGGCCGTGCGCCGGTCCTGGACGAAGCGCAGCAGCCGTTCCCGGCCGAGGACCCGCTCCACGACGGGGTCGGCGCCGGGCACCGCGCCGAGGCACTCGCCGAGGACGCCGGGGGCGTAGGCAGCCGGCTGCTGGGGCAGCCAGCGGTGGAAGACCCACCACAGGACGGGCCGGGCCCGTTCCGCGTCCGGCCGGCGGCCGTCGGAGAGCCGGCGCTCCAGCCGTGGGTACTGCCGCAGGAACTCCCGGAACCCGCCGTCCTCGCCCGGGGCCGCGTTCAGCACCCCCACCCGGCGGGCCGCCTCCCGCGTCCAGAACGCCGTATCGAGGAAGGGCAGCAGAGCGAGCAGCGCCGCCTCGCCCGGGGAGAGGACCGTGCCCCTGACCATCCTGCCGATGAGGAAGCCGAGCCGTTCGCTGACGCGCCCGGCCACGTCGGGGTCGTGCCAGGGGTCGTCCCCGAGGCCGCTCGCGCGGGTGTTCCCGTACTGTCCGGCGAGGTGTTCGGCCAGCGCGGTGCAGGCGGTGCGCAGGGCTTCGGTGGTCGGGGCGAGTTCGGGGTCGGTGCGCTCCCAGGCGGGGTGGCGGGCGACCGCGCGCTTCCAGGGGTGCTCGTTCGGGGCGCGTACCGGTCCCGGCAGGACGGTGAACTCCCGCTCGGGGATGTCGGCGACGATCCGGATCCGCTGGAGCGGCCGGGTCTTGCCGTATCCGGTGTGGAGCAGGCGGACCCGCTCCTGGACGGCCTCGCCGAACGCCTCCAGATCGAGCGCGTGCGGGTGGGAGGCGACGACATCGCACACGGCGCGGGAGAAGAGGCTGAACGACTCGCCGGGGGCCGTGCCGCAGTCGCCGCCCTCCCGGACGGTGTCCGACGGGCGCACATACAGCGCCACCTGCGCCGGTGAGCAGGCGTAGACATAGGCGACCTTGCGCCGCAGCGCGGCGGCGATCTTGCGGCGGCTCCAGCCCCGCGGGGCGCCGCCCGGTGCCATGGAGTCGCGCTCCAGGCCCTCCCGGCAGGCGTCGATCAGAAAGACGATCCGCGCGGCCTCGCAGCTCTCCAGCTCCCTGCCCCAGCCGATCTTCACACAGCTGTCGGAGAACGGGCTGATCTCGTAGCTGGCGTCCTCCGGGATGAGGTAGTCGTCGCCCTCGAAGTGCTGGCCGTGCCCGCTGAGCACGATGAGGAGGGTGTCGGCGGGCCCGGCGTCGCGGAGGAAGCGGGCTATCTGCCCGTCGACGACGTTGCGGGTGACTCCCCGCCGGGGCTCGGCGACCTCCGCCGAGTCGAAGCCGCGCTCGGTGAGGGCGGCGGCGAGCCGCTGGAGGTCGTCCTTGACGAAGGGGAGCGACGGAATGGGGTCGTCGTAGTCGCCGGCCCCGATGAGGAGGGCCCTCTGCCGTGCCATGAGCCCCCGGTCCCGGTCGGTACGGCCATCTGGTGCCGGCTGTCCGGCGCCGGCCCTCTGGTGTCCGCCGATTTTAGGCGAGGAGGGCCAGCTCCGTCGCCAGGTTGTGGCGGGCCGGGGCCTCCCAGAGCCGGGTGCCGTGCGGGGTGTGGAAGAGCCTCGGCAGGGCGAGGAGATGGCCGAGGACGGCGGCGCGGCCGGCGCGGAAGGCGTCGTCGGGGACGAAGGCGTACTCCTCGCGGACGGCGGCGGCGTACGCGGCGTAGGCGTCCGGGCCGGAGGCCAGGATCGCGAGGTCGGCGTCGCAGAGGACGGCGCCGTTGGTGTCGGTGTCCCCGGGGGCGTGGGTGACCGTGAGGCGGACCAGGCGGGCGACCTCCCGCGTACCGGACGGGGAGAGACCCGCCTCGGGGAGGGCGCGCTCGGCGAGGCGGGCCGAGCGCTCCTCGTTCTCGGAGCGGTCGGGGAGGTAGACCGCGTCGTGGAACCAGGCCGCGAGGCGTACGAGCGCGGGGTCGGCGGCGTGGTCCGCGAGGGTGTCGATGTGGTCGAGCACGGCGGTGAGGTGGGCCGTGGTGTGGTAGCGGCGCTGGGGCTCGGCCCAGCGGGCGAGCAGCTCATCGGCGTACGGGAGCGGGTCCGGGGCGCCGGAGCCGGCGGGGCGGGCGGGGCGGGCGGCGCGGAGCGTCTGCGACCAGCGGGTGCGGAGGTCGGGGCGGTCGGGGCTCATACGCCGACTCTAGGGCGGCCCCGGGCCGCTCCGGAGGGGTCCGCGCGGGTCTCCGTCTGCACAAAAGCAGCTTATGGGGTCACACTGGGATCAAAGCACCGTGTGCCATCCCGGTTCCCTGGAGGCAGACACCATGATCACCGTCATCATCGTCATCGGCGTCGTTCTGGTCGCCCTGCTGACCAGCACCATCTGGTGGGACGCGATCCGGCGGGAGAAGTTCGTCCCCCCGACCGCCGAGGAACAGCCGCACAAGCCCGATCACCGGGAGCACATCGAGGAAGTACGGGAGGAGGACGCCGACACCTTCCCGCACGAGGGTGAGGACCGGCTCCTCCCGTACAACATGAAGACCCACAGCAGCCACAGCACCGGCAAGGGCCGGGAGGCGCGCCCGGACCACGGGCCGAATGTCGGCGGCGGGGCCTTCGGCAGCGGCGGCTACGGCTGACCGCGCCGCCCCGAGCACCCCTCCGGGACAAGGACAGGGAGGCGGGGCCGGGCGCTGACGCGCCCGGCCCCGCCTCCCCGCTGGGTCCCGCGAGTCCTACGAGGCGGCCTTGAAGCCCCGCAGCCGCAGGCTGTTGCCGACCACGAAGACCGACGAGAAGGCCATCGCCGCACCCGCGATCATCGGGCTGAGCAGGCCCAGCGCGGCGAGCGGCAGGGCGGCGACGTTGTAGGCGAAGGCCCAGAACAGGTTGGTGCGGATGGTGCCGAGGGTGCGCCGGGCCAGCCGGATGGCGTCGGCCGCCGCCCGCAGGTCTCCCCGTACGAGGGTCAGGTCGCCGGCCTCGATGGCGGCGTCCGTGCCCGTGCCCATCGCCAGACCCAGATCCGCCTGGGCGAGCGCGGCGGCGTCGTTGACGCCGTCGCCCACCATGGCGACGCTGCGGCCCTCGGCCTGGAGGCGCTTGACCACATCGACCTTGTCCTCGGGCATGACCTCGGCGATCACCTCGTCGATGCCCACCTCGGCGGCGACCGACTCGGCCACGGCCTTGTTGTCACCGGTCAGCAGGATCGGGGTCAGGCCCAGGGCGCGCAGCCGGGTGATGGCCTCGGCGCTGGTGTCCTTGACCGCGTCGGCGACCTCCAGGACCGCGCGGGCCTCGCCGTCCCAGGCGACCGCGATGGCGGTACGGCCCGCCGCCTCGGCCTCGCGCTTGGCCCGGAGCAGGGCCTCCGGCAGGTGGATCTCCCACTCGGCGAGCAGCTTCTCGCGGCCCACCAGGAGGGCGTGGCCGTCCACGATGCCCTGGACACCGAGTCCGGGAACGTTGGCGAAGTCCTCGGGGGTGGCCAGCTCCCCGGTCCGCTCGGCCGCGCCGGCGGCGACGGCCTGGGCGATGGGGTGCTCGGAGGCGTTCTCCAGGGCGCCGGCCAGCCGCAGGACCTCGTTCTCGTCGGTGGAGGCGGCGGTGTGGACGGCGAGCAGGGTCATCCTGCCGGTGGTGACGGTGCCGGTCTTGTCCAGGACGACGGTGTCGACCTTGCGGGTGGTCTCCAGGACCTCGGGTCCCTTGATCAGGATGCCGAGCTGGGCTCCCCGGCCGGTGCCGACCATCAGCGCGGTCGGCGTGGCCAGCCCCAGGGCGCAGGGGCAGGCGATGATCAGTACGGCGACGGCCGCGGTGAAGGCGGCGGTCCAGCCCTCCCCGGTCGCCAGCCAGACACCGAGGGTGCCCAGGGCGAGCAGGATCACGATCGGGACGAAGACGGCGGAGATCCGGTCGGCCAGGCGCTGGGCCGCGGCCTTGCCGTTCTGGGCGTCCTCGACGAGCTTCGCCATCCGGGACAGCTGGGTGTCGGCGCCGATGCGGGTGGCCTCGACGACCAGCCGGCCGCCGGCGTTGAGGGTGGCGCCGGTGACGCCGTCGCCGGGGGAGACCTCGACGGGGACGGACTCGCCGGTGAGCATCGAGGCGTCCACGGCGGAGGAGCCCTCGACCACGGTGCCGTCGGTGGCGATCTTCTCACCGGGGCGTACGACGAACCGGTCGCCGACCGCCAGATCGGCGGTGGGGATGCGGACCTCGCGCCCCTCGCGGAGCACGGTCACCTCCTTCGCGCCCAGCTCCATCAGGGCCCGGAGCGCGGCGCCCGCCTTCCGCTTGGAGCGGGCCTCGAAGTAGCGCCCGGCGAGGATGAAGGCGGTGACTCCGGCGGCGGCCTCCAGATAGATGTTGGACGCGCCGTCGGTGCGGGAGATGGTCAGCTCGAACGGGTGGGTCATGCCGGGCATGCCCGCGTGGCCGAAGAACAGCGCGTACAGCGACCAGATGAAGGCCGCCGAAGTGCCGACGGAGACCAGGGTGTCCATGGTGGCCGCGCCGTGCTTGAGGTTGGTCCAGGCGGCGCGGTGGAAGGGCCAGCCGGCGTAGACCACGACCGGCGCGGCGAGGGTGAGCGAGAGCCACTGCCAGTACTGGAACTGAAGCGCGGGGATCATCGCCATCGCGATGACGGGGACGGAGAGGAGGACCGCCGTGATCATCCGCTCGCGCAGGGTGCGCAGCTCGCGGTCGTCCTCCGGAGCGCCGTCCTCACCGGGTCCGGCCTCCGCGGCCGTGTCCCGGGGGCGGGGCTCGGTGGCGCTGTATCCGGTCGCCTCGACGGTTCCGATCAGGTCCTGTACGGAGATGTCCGCGCCGCGGTAGGTGACCTTGGCCTTCTCGGTGGCGTAGTTGACCGTGGCCTCGACGCCGTCCATGCGGTTGAGCTTCTTCTCGATGCGGGCCGCGCAGGAGGCGCACGTCATGCCGCCGATGGCGAGCTCTACCTCTTGGTGGGTGGCTGTGTGCGCCACGGTTCCTCCCTGTCCGGTGGCCTATACCCCTAGGGGGTATCTCTTATGGCTCCATGTATACCCCCTCTAGGTATTAATCGCAAGTGTAGGCCGACCCCGGACGCGGTTCCGGATGGGCTCCGGGCGCGGCCGTGCCCCTGTCTTGATCCCGCCCTCGACCGGCAGGGGTGCTGGTGCGCTCGCGGAGCGTGCGCACTAGGCTGGCATTGGACTAGACCTATTTCTAACCATTAGCCGTCGACCAGGAGGAATGGGGTTCCCATGAGCAACCGTGCGGTCCTGGAGGTGATCGCGCTGGACGCGGCGGACGCGGTCGCGGCGCAGTCCGGCGGCGCGGACCGGCTGGAGCTGGTCGCGGACATGGCGGCGGACGGGCTGACGCCGTCGCGGGAGACGTTCGCGCGGATTCGCGCGGCGGTGGATGTTCCGCTGCGGGTGATGCTGAGGCTGGCCGACGGGTTCTCGGCCGGTACGCCCGCGGAGGTGGACGCGCTGGTGCGCGCCACCGAGGGGCTGCGGGCGGAGGGCGCCGACGCCTTCGTGCTCGGCTTCCTCGACGAGGCCGGGAACGCGGACCTCGTGACCGTCGAGCGGCTCGTCGCCGCGATGGAGGGCTGCTCCTGGACCTTCCACCGCGCGATCGACCGCGCGGCGGACCGGGACGCGCTGCGCAAGCAGCTCGCGGACCTGCCCGGGCTCGACACCTACCTCACCGCCGGGGCGCCGGGCGGGGTCGACGACGGCCTCCCCACCCTCCTCACGGAATCGGCCCGCCGGGGCGAGCCCGGGTACGACCCCCTGATCCTGGTGGGGGGTGGGCTCCGCCTCGAACACGTCCCCCAGCTCATCGAGGCCGGCCTCACCGGCTTCCACATCGGCGGCGCGGCCCGCCCCCAGGGCTGGGAGGGCCCGGTGGACGCGGGGGCGGTCCGCGAATGGCGCAAGGTCCTGGACGGGTAGGGGGTGGGCTGTACGGGGTCCTGTGGCCCGGGGGGCCGCGGGGTGCGGGTGTCCTGTGGTGCGGGGTCCGTCCTCAAGCTTCCCCAGAGCTGTCTCTGGGAGGTGCCCCCGGCGGGGCTGGGGTTGCTCAGCCTCTCTGGCGAGCTGAGGCACGAAATCCAGCCCCGCCGGCGTTTGAGGCGCGGGGGTTCGGGGGCTGGTCCCCGACGGTGGCCCGCAGGGTGCGGGTGTCCTGTGGTGCGGGGTCCGTCCTCAAACTCCCCCAGAGCTGCCTCTGGGAGGTGCCCCCAGACGGGCTGGGAGTGGCCGCCCCTGTTGGGGTGCGGGGGGTCGGGGTGCGGGGCCCGGCGCTCGGGGCTGGGCATCCGCGTTGGTGGCGGGACCGGCGGCCTCCGGGCTCGACTCCTCAGGGTCGGCGGGCAGCGGGGTCACGCCGGGATCGACCGGGTCTCCCCGCCGATCCCTTCCGGGGACGACCCTGCACCCCCCTCACCCCCCAGCGGCCAGCCCCCCCTCAGCGCCGCGACATGTACAGATCGAGCGCCTTGTGCAGCAACTTGTTCAGCGGGAAGTCCCACTCACCGAGGTACTCCACGGCCTGCCCCCCACTCCCCACCTTGAACCTGAGCAGCCCCAGCAGATGGTTGCCCTCCTCCAGCGTGTCGGTGATGCCCCGGAAGTCGTAGACCCCCGCACCCAGCGCGTGAGCGTCCGACATCATCCGCCACTGAATCGCGTTGTTCGGCTGCACCTCCCGCTTCCGGCTCGTGGACGCGCCGTACGAGTACCAGACATGCTCACCGACGGTCAGCATCGTCGCCGCCGCCAGCACCTCCCCCTCGTGGTGCGCCAGATACAGCCGCATCCGGTCCGGGTCCTCCGCCGTCAGCACCGTCCACATCCGCTGGAAGTACGCCGGCGGTCGCGGGATGAACCGGTCGCGCTCGGCGGTCTCCGCGTACAGCTCGTAGAAGGCGGGCAGATCGTCGTAGCCGCCGAGGACCACCTTCACCCCCGCCTTCTCGGCCTTCTTGATGTTCCGGCGCCACTGCTGGTTCAGACCCCGGTGGATCTCCTCCAGCGACCGCCCCGCGAACGGGACCTGGAACACATAGCGCGGCTGCCCCGCCGCGAAGCCCTCCTCGCCTCCCGCCTCGGTCTGCTGCCAGCCCATCCGCCGCAGCCGGTCGGCGACATCGAAGGCCCCCGGCTCGTGTGCGGTGGCCCTGGCATCGCGCAACTGCCGGGCCTCCGGGTCGGCGATCGCGGCCTTCACCGCCTCCGCGCTCCACCGGCGGGCGACAACGGGCGGCCCCATCTTCACCGAGAACGCGCCCCTGCTCTTGAGATGGGCCAGCATCGGCTCCAGCCATCGCTCAAGATCCGGCGCCTCCCAGGCGATGACCGGCCCCTCGGGCAGATACGCGAGATACCGCTTGAGCCTCGGCAGCGGCCGGAACAGCACCAGCCCCACCCCGGCGAGGCGGCCCCCGTCGTCGAACCACCCCAGACTCTCCGCCCGCCAGTCCGGCTTCACATCCCCCCACGAGGGGACCTGCATATGACTGGCCGAGGGCAGGGCCGCGATGAAGGCCAGATGCTCCTCACGGGTGATCGTCTTGAGGCGGAATCCCATGTGCGCTGCTCCTTCGCTCGACGCGTCAGCCTACTGAGTGCCCCTGTCGGCGATCACGACGAATCCGCCCGCCGTGCGGCGATTCCCGGGGCGCTGCCCCCGGCCGGCTCCCATCCCAGCGGCACATGCGCCAGGAACGTCCGCCGCGACCCCAGCCGGTCCAGTACCTGTTCGTACTCCCCGGCGGCGGTGCTCACGGCGGACTGACCCGCCGTCACCACTCCCTGGACGAAACCCCCGACAACCAGCTCCTCGGCCCGCCGCCACCCCGCCCGCCCCAGCGGCTCGGTCATCCCGCACCCGTCCCACAGCACCTCCGCGTGCACCCGCCACCCCCGGTGGACCGCGTACGCCGTGACCCGCTCCAGCGTCCGCGCGGGCGCCCGGTCGCTGGTCGTCAGCGCGTACACGGCGACCAGGAAGCCGTTCGCCGGCTCGGTCAGTCCGGAGAGAAGTTGCTCCCGCCGCGCGGCGAGATGCGCGGTGTCGGGGTGCAGGGGGAGAAGTGGCATGGCGGAGTCCTCCGCGTGAGGGTGTGTTGGGAGCGCGCGGGCGGAGGGCCGCACGCCCCCTGCTCTGGGAACTTCGTCCCCTCGCGCTTGTTCTCAACTACCGTGACGCGTAGGGATGATGCCTTGCAAGCGGAACATCCCTGAACTTTCAGCAACCCCCAAAAATGGACTATGCGTGAACATGCGCGGTGCGATGCGGAACCTGTCTGAGGCTCCAGGGGGCCTGCGCACGGACGCACTTGACACGCACAGAGGAACTGGAAGGGTGCACAGGTGGGAGCAAAACGCGGAGCCACCGGACGCCGGCTGGAGTTAGGCATCCAGCTGAGGCAGATCAGGGAGAACTGCCCGCCGGTCGAAGAGGACAGGCTGAAGGGGATGACCCGAAAGGAAGCGGTCCGGGGGTTGAAGGACATCTCCGAGCCGACGCTTGCCCGGATCGAACTCGGCGAGCTGAACTTCCGTCGCAATGTGGGAAATCTCCGGACGCTGCTCAAGCGGTACAGCGTGACCGACGAGGATCTGATCAAACAGCTCATCGAACTGAACCGGGAAGCGCCGAACGAGGAGTGGCTGACCCAGTACCGCAGCTTTCTGCCGACGGGCATGCCGCATTTCGTGGGTCTGGAGGCCGAGGCGGTCGGGATCACCGCGTACCACCCCACAGTGGTCTACAGCCTCCTTCAGACCGAGTCCTACGCGAAGGCGCTGTTCGAGACCGGACGCCCGGTCGAGGACACCACGGCGGAGTTCGTCCAACGCCATGTCGAACTCCGTATGGAGCGCAAACACCGGGTGCTGACGCGCCAAGGACCGGTGCGCCTCCGCTTCATCCTGGGCGAGGCGGCGCTGCGTATTCCGGTCGGTGACGACGAAGTGATGCGCGAGCAGTACGAGGAGATCATCCGGATCGCCCGGCTGGACCATGTCTCGATACAGATTCTCCCCTTCCGGCGCGGATACCGTGCCAACAACGACTTCGCGATTCTGGATCTCGGCGAGCTTCCGCCCCGGGTCCAGACCGACAACGCTTGGGGAGCGGTCTCCGCGTCCGACAAGCCCCGAGAAGTGGACCGGTTCAACCGCCGGTTCGACGCGATGGTGGGCCTGGCCCTCGGGGTCGAGGAGACCATCGCATTCCTGACGGAACTAGCCAGAAGGTAGTAGAGCCATCAACACGCAGACCCCGGCCATAGCGCCGGCCCCCGAAAACGCGTGGTTCAAGTCGTCCTACAGCGGTGACACCGGCAACAACTGTGTCGAGGTCGCGGCTCTGACCGGCCGGGTCGGTGTCCGTGACTCGAAGGTGCGGTCCGGTCCGGCCCTGGTGGTCGGCTCGGCGGCCTGGGCGTCGTTCGTGCACTTCGCGGCGGCCTGATCCGTACACACGTACAGCGCGAGTGCCCTCCCCCGGCTCAGGGGGAGGGCACCTCACAGAGACTTCCGAGGTCATGCGGCAGTTCACGCCTCCTCAGTCAGGCGGCCACGGCACGACGGATGCCGTCACCATGCCGTTGTGGTCGAAGGAGCACGGGTCCAGTTCGATGCTGCTGATCAGAACCCCTGGGATGTGCTCGATGCGGGCGAGCGCGCACTTCAAAGCTGTCATGGGTGTCCATGATGTCGTTCTGCTCCACCGTCAGCGGGGTCTGAGGGTGCATGATGAAATGCCAGCCAGGCGTGGTCCCGGCGCTTTCGGACGAAACCATCGATTCTCTTCGACTCGTTTCCCGCGTTCTGGGGTGTGCAGGGACAGCAGATGACGAACCCCACCGGTGCCGGTTCTTGTCGTGGGTCACCTTAAGGCCACAGGCCTCCGCCCTCCTGAGTGCGGCTTCGACATCCTTCTTCTGGTGCCGGTCCCCGATTCCCATGGTCATACGACTGCTCCGGCCCGACCGGCCCGGGAATGGGCCGCACGGATTTATCACTCCAACGGGGCGCTGTTCGTATCGAAGGCCCCGGACAGGGGAACGGAGAGAGCATGACCTCCACTGAAGCGGCTCTCCCCGCTCCCGGAAACGCGTGGTTCACGTCGTCCTACAGCGGTGACACCGGCAACAGCTGTGTCGAGGTCGCGGCTCTGACCGGCCGGGTCGGTGTCCGTGACTCGAAGGTGCGGTCCGGTCCGGCCCTGGTGGTCGGGTCGGCGGCCTGGGCGTCGTTTGTGCACTTCGCCGTCCGTACGCCGGCGGGCTGACCCCTCCGGGTCGGAATTCGGTCGCAGAGCTGCCCGCCCGCGCCCTACCCTCGCACCGCGACAGCTCCGATCCCTCCCAACCCCGAGGCACGTATGCACATCCGCTCAGCCGCCCCCCACGACGCCGACTTCCTCGCGCTCATCCTCCTGGAAGCCTTCAACTGGGACGGGAAGGCACGGTTCACGCTCGACGACATGATGCGGGAGCCGCAGATCGCGCACTATGTGAGCGGATGGCCGCAGGCCGGGGATTTCGGGGTGGTGGCCGAGGACGCCTCGGGGGTGGCCATGGGGGCCGCCTGGGCGCGGAGCTTCCCCAGCGACGACCAGGGGTACGGCTACACAGGCCCCGACGTGCCGGAGCTGACCCTCGGCGTGCTGCCGGACTTCCGCAGGCGCGGGGTCGCGCGGGCGCTCATGCGGGGGCTCATCGACCGGGCGGCTCGGACAGGTGTCCCCCGGCTCAGCCTCAGTGTGGAGGACGGGAACGCCGCCGTGGGGCTGTACACCGCGTGCGGGTTCACGACCGTCGGGCGCAACGGCGGGTCGGACACCATGGTGCTCACGGTGGGAGGGGGGCGCGCAGGGGAGGTGCCGGGACGTAAAACGTGATTTGTGGCGCTGAGGGGGCCGCGCTTCGCGGGGGCCCGCACGCGCCGTAAATCATGAGTCCCGGCACCGCACCGGAGCGACCCCCGGTCCCGCCACCACAGGCGCCCCCACACCCCGGGTCACCCGCCACGGCCCCCGCGCCCCCGCCCCAGCGGCCCCCCGCCCCAGAGCGCCGGCGGCCTAGCGGAGGCTCACACCGCGCCCAGCTGCTCCGGCAGCTCCTCCCGGTGCACCACCGTCAGCCCCGACACCGCCCGGGTCAGCGCCACGTACAGCCGTCGCAGCCCGGTCCGCTCGTCCGGCTCCCCGGCGACCACGGCGGCCGGCTCGTCCAGGACCACGTAGTCGTACTCCAGGCCCTTCGCCAGCGACGCCGGGACGAGGGTGAGCCGCGACTCGGCGGTGGTCTCGGAGCCGGGGGAGAGCGGGGCGAGCCCCGCGTCCGTGAGGGCGAGGGCCA
Organism: Streptomyces sp. NPDC001889; assembly: GCF_053594535.1. Lineage (NCBI taxonomy): Bacteria > Bacillati > Actinomycetota > Actinomycetes > Kitasatosporales > Streptomycetaceae > Streptomyces > Streptomyces sp. NPDC001889. The sequence goes on along the minus strand of NZ_JBSFER010000020.1, from coordinate 119,189 downwards.
GCTCCGGCACCCGGGCGTCGGCGGCGATCAGACCCACGGAACCCTCCCGGCGCAGCGCCTCCTCGCAGGCGGCCACCACGGAGGCGGTCGCGGAGGCGGGCTCGGGGGCGACCCGCCGCACCTCCAGTGAGCCGGGGGACTCCCGTACGGAGCTGACCGGCCGCAGCCCGGGGGACATGTGCGGCAGCAGCCGCGAGGCGTAGGCGATCACCTCGCGCGGAACGCGGAACCCGGCGGTCAGCTCCTCCACGGCGGCGTCGGGCTTGCCCAGATGGGTCAGGGCCTCCGCCCAGCTCCCGGTGGCCCACGGGGTGGTCCCCTGGGCGAGGTCCCCCAGCACGGTCGCGGAGCCGGTGGAGCAGCGGCGCCCGACGGCGCGGTACTGCATGGGGGAGAGGTCCTGGGCCTCGTCGAGGACGACATGGCCGAGGGAGGGGGTGCGCTGCACCAGATCCGTCACCTCGTCGATCAGGACCGCGTCGGCCGCCGACCACTTCGCGGACCGGACGCTCCGCGCCGGCCTCTCCCAGCGGACGGTGTGCTGCTCGTCCTCGCTGAGCACGCCGTCGGCGTGGACCGCGAGGTACTCCGGGTCGGAGAGCAGCCGCAGCACCAGCTTCGCCGGGTCGACCGGCGGCCACACGGCCTTGACGGCCGCTTTCACGGCGGGGTTCCGCGCCACCGCGTCCTGCACCCGGTCGTCGGGCGCCTCCCCGGACTCCTCCATGCGGACGAGGACGGAGTGGGCGATGCGCTGGGGGAGGGCGTCGCGGGCGGCGCCGTACCGCATGTCCCGGGCGAGCAGTTCGCGGACGATCGCCTCCAGTTCACCGGCGGGCACGCGCCACCGCCGCGAGCCGCGCACGACCACCACGGGCTCGGTGGGGAGGGTGACATGGGCACGGACGGCGCGCCGCAGCACCTCGGCCATGCGGGCGTCGCCCTTGACGACGGCCGCCGCCGCGCCGTCCGTGCCCCGGATCTCCACCCCGGCGACCAGGTCGTCCACGGTGGACTGCCGGACGTCCAGCTCGCCGAGGGCGGGCAGCACCTGCTCGATGTAGTGGAGGAAGGACCGGTTGGGCCCGATCACCAGGGTCCCGGTGCGGGCGAGCCGCTCCCGGTGCGCGTACAGCAGATAGGCGACCCGGTGCAGGCCGACGGCGGTCTTCCCGGTGCCGGGGCCGCCCTGGACGCAGACCGTGCCGCCGAGCCCGGACCGCACGATCTCGTCCTGCTCGGGCTGGATGGTGGCGACGATGTCGCGCATCGGGCCGACGCGCGGGCGTTCGATCTCGGCCTGGAGGAGTCTGCTGGTACGGGCCTCCTCGGCCGGGTCGGTGAGGTGCTCGTCCTCGTAGGCGGTCAGCTCGCCCGCGGTGTAGCCGAAGCGGCGGCGCAGCCCGACGCCCAGGGGGTCCTTCCGGGAGGCGCGGTAGAAGGGCTGGGAGACGGGGGCGCGCCAGTCCACCACCATGGGGTCGCCGTCGGCGTCGTGGACGTGCCGGCGGCCGATGTAGAAGCGGAACTCGTCGGGTCCCGGGGCGCTTCCGGCGCCGGGCAGATAGTCGAGACGGCCGAAGAAGAGCGGGGTGTGGCTGAGGTCCGCCAGCTCCTTGATCCGGGTCTCCATCTGGGTGGCCAGCACGAGGGAGTTGACCCAGTTCGCGGTGACATTGCTCAGATCGAGGGCCTCCACGCCCTCGCGCATCACCCGCAGGGCGGTGCGGGAGGCCGTCAGATGGGCGCGCTCACGCGCGAGCGGGCCGGTGTCGGTGTGGTCAGGGGCGTGCGCGGGCACAGGTCGCCTCCGGGCGGACGTACAGGCATGGGGGACATGACATGACCGGCCGGTTTCCGTCCGGGCGGCGGCTCTCCCCGGGGAAACGGGAGGCGGGCAGGCGGGGGAGTCTAGTCATCGGCCGGGAGGAGGGCGAACGGATTTCTCCGCGCGAGGGAGGACCCGGGTCTCCTCCTCAGGTGCCGGACCCTGAGACGAACCCCTATGCCTGGAGTCGTAGGAGGGGCGGGGCAGGGTTCCGCCCTCGGGGCGATGTGGCGGGAGGGGCGGGAAACGAGGATGGGGACATGAACACAGCGACGTTCACCCCCAGCACCCACGCCTCCCGCACCGGCCACACCGAGGGCGGCGCCGCCCCCGCCCCGCAGGGCGTCGGCGGCGCGCTGCGCGCGGTCATGACCTTCGCGGGCGCGCTCTTCAGCGTCGCCGTCCTCGGGGAGTACGCGGAGGACGCGGGCGTCCGCCGCCACTGACCCCGGCTCCTACTTCAGGAGTTCGTCCGCGTCCACGATCCGGTACGCGTACCCCTGCTCGGCCAGGAACCGCTGGCGGTGGGCCGCGAAATCCTGGTCGATGGTGTCCCGGGCGACCACCGAGTAGAAGCGGGCCTCGTGCCCGTCCGCCTTGGGACGGAGTACGCGGCCCAGCCGCTGGGCCTCCTCCTGGCGGGAACCGAAGGTGCCCGAGACCTGGATGGCGACCGTCGCCTCCGGCAGGTCGATGGAGAAGTTGGCCACCTTCGAGACGACGAGCACCGAGATCTCGCCCTGCCGGAAGGCGTCGAAGAGCTTCTCGCGCTGCGCGTTCGAGGTCTCGCCCTTGATGACGGGCGCGTCCAGATGCTCTCCCAGCTCGTCGAGCTGGTCGATGTACTGCCCGATGACCAGGGTCTGTTCGCCCCGGTGCTTGGCGACCAGCGCCTCCGTGACCTTCCGCTTGGTCGCGGTGGTGGCACAGAAGCGGTACTTCTCCTCGGTCTCGGCGGTGGCGTAGGCGAGCCGCTCGGCGTCGGTGAGGTTGACCCGCACCTCCACGCAGTCGGCGGGCGCGATGTACCCCTGCGCCTCGATCTCCTTCCACGGCGCGTCGAACCGCTTGGGTCCGATGAGCGAGAAGACATCCGACTCGCGGCCGTCCTCGCGGACGAGGGTGGCGGTGAGTCCGAGCCTGCGCCGGGCCTGGAGGTCGGCGGTGAACTTGAAGACGGGCGCGGGCAGCAGATGCACCTCGTCGTAGACGATCAGGCCCCAGTCGCGGGAGTCGAACAGCTCCAGATGGGGGTAGATGCCCTTCCGCTTGGTGGTCAGCACCTGGTAGGTGGCGATGGTGACCGGGCGGATCTCCTTCCGCGTACCGCTGTACTCGCCGATCTCCTCCTCGGTCAGCGAGGTCCGCTTCACCAGCTCGTGCTTCCACTGGCGGGCGGAGACGGTGTTGGTCACCAGGATCAGGGTGGTCGCCTTGGCCTGGGCCATGGCGCCCGCGCCGACGAGGGTCTTGCCCGCGCCGCAGGGGAGCACGACCACGCCGGAGCCGCCGTGCCAGAAGCCCTCGACGGCCTGCTGCTGGTAGGGGCGCAGACCCCAGCCGGTCTCGTCGAGGTCGATGCGGTGGGCCTCGCCGTCGACATATCCGGCGTGGTCCTCGGCGGGCCAGCCCAGCTTCAGCAGGGTCTGCTTGATCTGCCCGCGCTCGGAGGGGTGGACGACCACGGTGTCGGGGTCGAGCCGCTCGCCCACCAGGGGCTGGACCTTCTTGGAGCGGAGGATCTCCTCCAGGACGGGCCGGTCGGTGGAGGTGAGGACCAGCCCGTGGACGGGGTGCTTGGAGAGGGTGAGCCGGCCGTAGCGGGCCATGGTCTCGGCGACGTCGACGAGCAGGGCGTGCGGTACGGGGTAGCGGCTGAACTGCACCAGCGCGTCCACCACCTGCTCGGCGTCGTGCCCGGCGGCGCGGGCGTTCCAGAGGCCGAGGGGGGTGATGCGGTAGGTGTGGATGTGCTCCGGGGCGCGCTCCAGCTCCGCGAAGGGGGCGATGGCACGGCGGCAGGCGCCGGCCTGCTCGTGGTCGACCTCCAGGAGGAGGGTCTTGTCGCTCTGGACGATGAGTGGTCCGTTCACACCTGCGCCCTTTCGGTAAGCCAAACCTCCAGTGTGCCGTACTCGTCCTGAGTATCCGTCCGAATGGAGCTGAGTACGCGGGCGGTGCCCCGGGCGGCGGGGGGCCGCTTGAGTGGTGGCATGAGAAGCCCGCAGAACCCCGCAGGCCCGTACGGCTCCGTCCCGCCCCGGATGCCGGTGGCCCCCGCCGACCCGCCGGACCGGCACTGGTGGGCGGCGCCCGCGCTGGCGACGGCGGCGGCGCCGGTGCTGGCGCACCTCGACGCGGGGGCGCTGCCGGGCGGCTGGACGGCGTCGTGGTGGGCGCTGGTGTATCTGCTGCCGCTGGTGCTGGTGGCCGCCTCCTGGCTGGTGGGGCGGACGGCGCGGTGGCGGCGGCCGAGGATCGTGCTGGGGGCGGCGGGGTGCGCGCTGGCGTGGTACATGACGGAGGCGCTCACCACGCTGCTGGTCGGGGTGTGGCTGCTGGGGCAGGTGGTGCGGGTGGTGGACGCGACGCTGGGTTAGCCGGGGGGCGGGCCGGTTGCCCGGGGGCGGCGGCCGGGTTCGTTCAGGGGACGGCGGGGGCGGCGGCCGGGTTCGTTCAGGGGACGGCGGGGTCGTCGGCCGGCTCGTCGGCGAGTTCCGCGACGCCCGTGACGCGGTGCAGCGGATACGTGCGGACCTCGTCGGCCGTGTGGTCGTACGCGGTCACGAAGCCGCCCTCCACCCGCACCGGGGCGATCACCCGCTGGCTCGCCGTGCCCTCGGCGTTGACATAGCCGATCCAGATCGCCGAACCGGTCATCACCGCCGCCTGGACGGTGGCCAGGGTCTCGGCCGAGGTCGAGCGGGGCAGCCCGCCCTGACGGCCCGCGCCCGCGCCCGTGCCCGTACCCGGGCCCGGCGGGCGGCCGGGTTCCCGGGCCGCGCCCGCCGGCCGGTGCTCCACCGTGGCCGCCAGGTCCCCGGCGCGGATCGCCCGCACCGCGGCGCCCAGCAGGGTGGCGTCCGGCACCGGCGGGCCGTCCGGGACCGGGACGGGCGGGGTGCGCGGCGGGGTGCGGCGGGCGTGGGCGCGGGTGATCAGCACATCGCCCTCGGCGGACTCCGCGGAGGGGGCGTAGCCGAGGGAGCGCAGCCCGGCGAGGAGCGCGGGCGGCTCGGCCCGGGCGGCGAGGACGGTGGGCGCGAGCCGGCGCAGCCCGAGGCTCTGGGAGCGCTTGTCGGCGAGGATCTCGTCCAGCAGGGCGTCGTCGTCGCAGCGGACGTAGGCGGAGGCGGCGCCGATGCGCAGATGGCCGTGGCGGCGGGCCACGTCGTCGATGAGATAGCTCAGCGGCTGCGGCACCGGGGTACGGGAGTGGGTGGCGAGGAAGGTGTGCAGATCGGTGGCCGAGCGGCCCGCGTCCAGGGCGCGGCGCACCGAGCCCGGGGTGAAGCGGTAGACGGTGGCCCCGCCCTTGGACTCGACGTCCGCGAGCACCGCGAGGGTCTCGGCGAGGGGGCGCTCCAGCGGGCCGGGGGCGACGGCGGTGAGGTCGGCCTGGAGCAGGACGTGGTCGAGCGGGGTGGGCAGCAGTGGGGCGAGGGCCGCCGCGGCGGCGGTCTGGGCCGCCGCGCGCCCGGCGGTGGTCAGGGCGGCGGGCGCCGGGGCGGCCGGGGGCGGGGTGCTGTCGGGGGCGACGGCCTCGGGTCCGTACCCCAGCAGGGCCCGGCCGGGGGCCGAGAGCGCGCCCCGGCCCGTGATGCCCAGGGTCTCCGCCTCGCCCAGGGTCCAGGCCGCGATCCGGGAGCGCAGATCCACCGGGCCGCCGCTGCCGCCTCCGGCGCCGTCGCTCCCGGTGCCGGTGCCGGTGCCGGCGCCGCCGGTCCGCAGCGGGCGCTCCCAGCGGAGCCGTGCGAGAACGGTCTCCGGGTCGGGGGCGGTGCCGGGCGGGAGGGTCGCCAGCAGCTCCAGGACCCGCAGCCGCACCTCCGGAGCGGCCGAGCGGTCCAGCTCGGGGCCGAGCGCCGACAGGGTGCGGCCCTTGCCGTCCTGGCCGCCCACCAGGCCGGGGGTGCGGGTGGCGGTCAGCCAGGCGTCGGCGAGGAGCGCCCAGCGCTCGGCGGCGGGGAGGGTGAGCCACTCGTCGTACACCGGGGTCGGGGCGTACCGCTCGTCGGCCTCGCCGTCGGCGGCGAGCAGGCCCGCCGCGTACGCCACCTCGATCCAGAAGGCGGCCATCGGCTCGCCGGTGTCCAGGGCGGCGGCGGTCCGCTTGAGGTCGCGCACGGCGAGGCCGCCGGCGCGGAGCACCGGGGGGCCGCCCTCGTGCCAGTCCTGGAGCAGTTCCTCGACGGTCGCCAGCGCGGTGAAGGACTGGCCGGCGGCGGTGCTGTCCACAGCCTGTGGACGGCCGGACGCGACCGCCGAGGTGGCGGTGACAGCCGGCGGCACCGGCTCGGGCACGCGGTGCGCCCGGCCCGCCCGCAGATGCAGCGCCGCCTCGCGCGGCAGCACCACCGTGCGGGGGGAGGCGGGCAGCAGCAGCCCGTGGTCCCGCAGCCAGCGCACGGGCGGCGCGGGGCTGGCCGTGACCTCGCCGTACGGAGGGCCCCACACCAGCCGGTCCAGCACCGTCAGCGCCTCCGACGGGGCCTGGTCCAGCAGCCGGCCCATCCGTGTCCGGTCGGTGAACAGCGCGGTCAGCGCGGCCACGGCGGACACCGGATCGTGGGTGGTCGGCAGGGCGTTCGCGGCCAGGATCTCCTGGAGCCGGCCCGGTGACATCCCGGCCGTCGCCTCCGCGACGGTGGGGCCGAGGCCGGTGGGGGAGGGTCTGGTGGGGGAGGGGGTGAGCAGTTCGCGGGCGGTGCGGACCAGCCGGAGCCGGTCGTCGCCGCCCCACACCAGCGCCCGGGTCCGCAGCGCCTCCACGGCTCCCGGCAGGGCCGCCTCGACGGCCGGGTCGCCGTCGTCGCCGCCCAGCAGCGCGAGGAGGGTGGCGCGGGGGGCGGGGTCGGGGGCGACGGCCAGTGCCTCGGCGGTCTGGAGCGTGAACCGGTCGAGCCGCTCCAGCGCGCGCACCACGGAGGCACGGGTGCCCGCCCGGGTGGCCAGCTGGGTGAGATCGCCCGGGACGGGGCTCAGCAGATCGGGGCGGGCGCGCAGCAGCGCGGCCAGCTCCGGGTCACCCCGGTGGCGCAGGGCCTCGGCCAGTGTGCGCGGAGAGCCTGTTCCGGGTGATCCTTCGGGTGTTGCTGCGGGTGTTGCCTCGGGCGTGGTCCCCATCCGCACCACGGTAGTCGCTGGAGCGGCCCGTGGAGTCCCCGGAGCGCTGACGGGCGCGCTACGGTCGGCGGGCAACGTCGGGGAACGTCAGGGGAACGGCCGTGGGGATCGAGAGTGATCAGCTCGTCTACGACTATCTGAGCCGGGTCGGCGATCTGGCCCAGCGGCAACAGCTGCCGTCGGCCGCCCGGATGGAGCTGGTGGCGGCGCTGCGGGGGGAGATCGACCGGCAGCGGGGGAGAGGGGTGCTGGACAGCCCGGCCGCCGTACGGCGCATTCTGGGGCGGATCGGGAGCCCGGACGAGGTGGTGGCGTCGGCGCGCGGAGGGGCTCCGGCGGGGGCGGACGCGCCGGCTCCGGAGCCGGGGGGCGCCCCGGGCGCGTCGCGGGGGAGGCGCGGGATTCCGCGGCCCCGGCCGTCCCGGCCGCTGCCCCGGCTCCGGAAGGACGTGGCGGTGCCGCCTCGGCCCGCCGGGGGGCTGTCGCCGCATGTGGCGGGGCTGGACGAGCTGGGGTCGTCGGACACGGACACCGACTGGTGGAGCGTGGAGCCGCGGCCGTTCGGGCCGGGGGAGCGGGTGGCCGGGTTCACGGGTGGGGTGGAGATCCCCGAGATACTGGCTCCTCCGCCGCAGCCTCCGGTGGAGGAGGAGCCGGCTCCGGAGGAGGCCGGGCAGGCCGGGGCGGCGGGCCCGCGCGGGCTGCTGTCGCGGCTGCGGCGCCGCGCCCCGGAGCCGGCTGCCGAGCCTGCTCCGGCTCCCGAAGAGGCGCCCGCGCCCAGGAGGGGCTGGGGGAGCCCGCTGCTGCTGCTCGCCGCGGCACTGCTGGTCGGAGGGGCGCTCTTCGGTTCGTGGATCGCGCTGGGGCTGGGGTGGTTGCTGGTGTACGGCTCGCGCCGGCTGTCCGCCGCCGAGACGAAGACGGCGGTTTTCGCCCTGCCGGGGGCGGCGGTGGGGGCGGGGGCGCTGTGGGTGTGGGGGCGTGCGGCGGGGGAGTGGGGGGATTCCGTGCCGGAGGGGGGGTTGGGGGAGGCGGTGGCGGGGACGTGGCCGTGGTCCCTGAAGGGAGCGGCCCTGGCGTCGGCCCTGTACGTGACATGGCGCGCCCGCCGCTGAGGCGTTACCTCCCGGCGGGCCGGCGCACTTCGGCCCGTCCGGGCCGTCTGGGGGCACCTCCCGGAGGCAGCTCTGGGGGAGTTCGAGGACGGACCCTGTGCGACAGGTCCCCGCACGGTGCGGGCCACGGTCGGGGGCCAGCCCCCGAACCCCCGCTCCTCAATCGCCGGAGGGGCTGGGGTGGTGCGGCTCAATCGCCGGAGGGGCTTGGGTGTGCTGCCTCGGTCGCCGGAGGGGCTGGGGTGGTGCGGCTCAATCGCCGGAGGGGCTTGGGTGTGCTGCCTTGGTCGCCGGCGGGGCTGGATTTCGTGCCTTGGCTCCCCGGCGAGGCTCGGGGTTGCTCCCGGAGGCAGCTCTGGGGGGACCCCGCACCACGAGGTGGCCCGAGCCATCTTCAGCCCGGCAGCCCCCAAAGCCCCCCCCGGGCTACCGGAGGGCCTCGCGCGGGGGCGGGGGCTTTCGCAGGGGGGTTCCCGGGGTGTAGGGGGCGCCCGGGATTACCAGGGGGGAGGCGGTCACCGGGTCCGGGATCACCACCGCCTCCAGGCCGAACACCTCCCGCACCAGCTCCTCCGTCACCACCTCCGACGGCGCCCCCTCCGCCACCACCCGCCCCGCCTTCATCGCCACCAGGTGATCCGCGTACCGCGCCGCCTGGTTCAGGTCGTGCAGCACCGCCACCACCGTCCGCCCCCGCTCGTGGTTGAGCCGGCGCACCAGATCCAGCACCTCCACCTGGTGGGAGATGTCCAGGAAGGTCGTCGGCTCGTCCAGCAGCAGGACCTCCGTCTCCTGGGCGAGCGCCATCGCGATCCACACCCGCTGCCGCTGTCCCCCGGACAGCTCATCCACGGAACGGTCCGCCAGCGCCAGCACATCCGTGCGGGTCATCGCGTCCGTGACCGCCCGCTCGTCCTCCTCCGACCACTGCCTCCACCACGCCTGGTGCGGCTGCCGCCCCCGCGACACCAGATCGGAGACGGTGATCGCCTCCGGCGCCACCGGCGACTGCGGCAGCAGCCCGATCGACTGGGCGATCCGCTTCGTCGGGATGCGGTCCAGCTCCGTCCCGTCCAGCAGCACCGCCCCGCCCCTGGGCTTCAGCAGCCGCCCCAGCGCCCGCAGGGTCGTGGACTTGCCGCAGGCGTTCGGGCCGACGATCACGGTCACCCGCCCGTCCGGCACCGCGAGATCCAGCTCGTGGACGACGGTGCGGTCCTCGTAGGCGAGCGTCAGCTCGCGCGCGGTGAGCCTGCTCACGATGTCCCTCCGGTGGTGCGGCCGCGCATCAGCAGCCAGATCAGATACGGGGCGCCGACGGCGGCCGTCAGCACCCCCACGGGCAGTTCGGTGGGGGCGAGGACCTTGCGCGCCAGCAGATCCGCCAGGACGACGATCACCGCCCCGGCCAGCGCCGAGCTCAGCAGGGGGATCTGCGCGGTCCGGGTCAGCCGCCGGGCGATCTGCGGCGCGAGCAGCGCCACGAAGTCCACCGGCCCCGCCGCGCCCGTCGCCACCGAGGCGAGCACCACCCCGGTGAGCACGAGCCCCAGCCGCACCCGCCCCAGCCGGATGCCCAGGGCGGTGGCGGTGTCGTCGTCCAGGGAGACGTTCCGCTGGGCGCGGGCCGCCCACACCACGGCGGGAAGGAGCACCAGCAGCGTCCAGCCGAGCGGCGCCGCCTCCTCCCAGCCCCGTCCGTTGACCGAGCCGGACATCCAGATGTGCGCCTGCTGGGCGACCACATGGTCGGTCTTGGTCATGAAGAGCAGCGTCACCGAGCGCAGGGCGACCCCGAAGCCGATGCCGATGAGGACGAAGCGGGTGGCGTGCAGCCCGCCGCGCCAGGCGAAGAGATAGACCAGCAGGGCGGCGGCCAGCCCGCCGGCGACCGAGAGATACGGCAGCAGGGCCGCCGAGGAGAACCCGAAGGCCATCCCGGCGACGGTCACCGCTGTCGCGCCCTGGCTGATGCCGATGATGTCCGGGCTGGCCAGCGGATTGCGGGCGACGGTCTGGATGAGGGCGCCCGCGACCCCGAAGGCGAGTCCGACGAGCAGGGCGACGGTCATCCGGGGCAGCCGCAGCGTCCCCACGACCAGCTCGTGGCCGGAGGGCTGCCCGAGGACCACCCGCACCACCTCGCCGGGGGCGACGAAGCTCTCGCCGACGGAGAGGTACGCGACACAGACCGCGGCCAGCAGCACCCCGAGCCCGGCCGCGGTCAGCGCGGCCCGCCGGTGCACGAGGAAGGCCGCCCCCCGGGCCCGTACGACGGTGTATCCGGCGGGGCGGACGGTGGTGGTGCTCATCTGTGGCCCCCCGTGGTGGTGGTGGATCGTCCGGCTGCGCCGGCCCGGCGTCTAGCCCCGCTCATGCCGGGACCGTCTTCCGGCGGACCAGGGCGACCAGGAAGGGCACCCCGATCAGGGCGGTCATCACCCCGGCCGGCACCTCTCCCGGCGGGATCACCACCCGGCCCGCCGTGTCCGCCACCAGCAGCACCACCGGGCCGGCCAGCGCCGCCAGCGGCAGCACCCAGCGGTGGTCGGTGCCGACGATCGCCCGGACGATGTGCGGGACCGCGAGGCCGATGAAGGCGATCGGGCCCGCCGCCGCCACCCCGGCCCCGGTGAGGACCGTGGCGCCGAGGCCGCCCACGATCCGCACGGCGGCGACGTTCTGGCCCAGCCCCTTCGCCATGTCCTCGCCGAGTGCCAGCGCGTCGAGCCCCCGGGCCACCGAGGCCACCAGCACCAGGCCCAGCAGCAGGAACGGCCAGACCTGCGAGATCACCTCGGCGTCCCGCCCGGCGACCGACCCCACCTGCCAGAAGCGGAACTCGTCCAGGGTGGAGCCCTTGGTGGTGAGGATCGCCGTCACGACGGCCACCAGGAGCGCGTTGATCGCCGCCCCGCCGAGCGCCAGCTTCACCGGGGTGGCGCCGCCGCGCCCGGCCGAGGCGATGGCGTACACCGCCACCGAGGTGAGCGCGGCACCCAGGAAGCCGAACCAGACGTACCCCGACAGGGTGTGCACCCCCAGGAACGCGATGGCGATCACCACCCCCACGGAAGCGCCCTGGCTGATCCCGAGAATCCCCGGGTCGGCGATGGGGTTGCGGGTGATGCCCTGCATCACGGCGCCCGCCACCGCGAGGGCCGCGCCGACCAGGACGGCGATCACCGTGCGCGGGACGCGCAACTCGCGCACGACCCGGGCGTCGTCGCCGGCGCCCCCGTTGAGCAGGGCGTCGAACACGGCGGACGGCGCGACGGCGCGCGCCCCCACCGCAAGGCTCAGCAGGACCGCGATCAGCAGGGCCGCGAGGGCCGCTGCCGTCCAGCCGATGCGGCGGACCGCGAGCGCACGTCTGGCGGACATGAGTACCAATCAGGGGTGCGGGCGCCGGTCCGGCGACCGGCGGGGCATGGTTAGGCTTGGCTAAGTGTAAAGGTCACGTGTAAAGGCCATGGATGGGCCGGGTATGGGCACAATTGGCCCTATGAGTCCCCTGATTCCCACCCCGCCGCACCCCCGCGAGCCGGCCTCCGGGCCCGCCCCGCTCACCGTCGGGTTCGACCTCGACATGACCCTCATCGACTCCCGCCCCGGCATCCGCGCCGCCTACCGGGCGCTCACCGAGGAGACGGGTGTGTGGATAGACGCCGATCTCGCCGTCACCCGGCTGGGCCCGCCGCTGGAGCAGGAGCTGGCGCACTGGTTTCCCGATGATCAGATTCAGGCCATGGGCGATCGTTACCGTGCGCTGTATCCGGAGTACGCGATCGCGCCCACGAAGGCCCTCCCCGGCGCGCGCGAGGCCATCGCCGCGGTTCAGGAGTCCGGCGGCCGGGCCATCGTCGTCACGGCCAAGCACGAGCCGAACGCCAGGCTCCATCTCACCCATCTGGGGATGGCGCCCGACGCCGTCATCGGCTGGCTCTGGGCGGAGGCCAAGGCGGAGGCGCTCCATGAGCACGGCGCGGGTGTCTACGTCGGCGACCATATCGGCGACGTCCGCGGCGCCCGCACCGCCGGAGCCCTCTCCGTCGCCGTGCCCACCGGCCCCTGCACCGCCGCTGAGCTGCGGAAAGAGGGTGCGGATGTGGTACTCGACGACCTCACGGCCTTCCCGGCGTGGCTGCGCGGGCACCTGGGGGCACGGGCCTAGGCGGCGGACTTCGCGGCGCGCCGCTGAGCCGCGATCGAACGCAGCACCCCCGCCCCGGCGATCATGAATCCGACGCCCATCAGCATGCAGACCGCATAGGCGATCGGCGGAAACGGGTCCGTCCCCAGAAAGAGCGGTGCCATCGTGACCAGGGTGGCCACGGCGCCGACGACGAAGACAATGCCACCGGTACGGACCAGTCCGTCACCCGGTGCGGCAGGAGTAGCAGTCATCCGGCCAGGGTAGTTCCCAGCGAGTAGGAACCGATCGGCGACGTCTTGTCAGCAGCCCCTGGACCATTAGCCTTGGGTTCGGCGGGTCGGTCGACCCGCTGTAGTGCTTCCAGAGCAGTGCTTCCCGAGCCGAATCCCGGCGACAAGCTTCCGGTGGCCCCAGCGCCCCAATGAGTACGAAGACGAGGACAGACGTGCCTACCGGCAAGGTCAAATGGTTCAACAGCGAGAAGGGCTTCGGCTTTCTCTCCCGCGACGACGGCGGAGACGTCTTCGTTCACTCGTCCGTGCTGCCCGACGGGGTCGACGCGCTCAAGCCGGGCCAGCGCGTCGAATTCGGCGTGGTCGCGGGCCAGCGCGGTGACCAGGCGCTCTCCGTGACGATCCTCGACCCCACCCCCTCCGTCGCGGCGGCGCAGCGGCGCAAGCCCGATGAGCTGGCGTCCATCGTGCAGGACCTGACGACGCTCCTGGAGAACATCACCCCGATGCTGGAGCGGGGCCGCTACCCCGACAAGGTCCACGGCGCGAAGATCGCCGGTCTGCTGCGGGCCGTGGCCGACCAGCTCGACGTCTGACCGCCTCCCGCCGTCGGCGGCCCCGGCGCGCCCGGGGCCGGCCCCTCGGCCCCGCGGTTCCTCGGCCCCGCGGTTCCTCGGCTCCTCGGCTTCCTCCAAGGGGAGGGTCAGCCGAAGGTGAGCGCGCCCGGTCTCAGCGGCGGTACGAGCCCCTCGGCCGCCGCCCGGGTGAGCAGCCCGCGCACCGCCGCGTAGCCGTCCTCCCCCAGGTCGGCGGTGAACTCGTTGACGTACAGACCGATGTGCTGGACCGCCACCTTCGGGTCCATCTCCTGCGCGTGCTCGCGCACATACGGCCGGGACGCCTCCGGGTCGTCCCAGGCCATCCGTACCGAGGCGCGGATCGACTCCGCCAGCAGCTCCAGCGTCTCCGTCCCCAGCGAGCGTCTGGCGATGATCGCGCCGAGCGGGATGGGGAGCCCGGTGGCGGACTCCCAGTGCTCGCCCATGTCGGCCAGCCGGTGGAGCCCGTACGAGCGGTAGGTGAAGCGGGCCTCGTGGATGACGAGCCCGGCGTCCACCCGGCCGTCCCGGACCGCCGGCATGATCTCGTGGAACGGCAGGACGACCACCTCGCCGACCCCGCCCGGGACCTGGTCGGCGGCCCACAGCCGGAAGAGCAGATACGCCGTCGAACGCTCGCTCGGGACCGCGACGGTTCTGCCGCGCAGATCCGTCCCCGGCTCCCGGGTGAGGACCAGCGGGCCGCAGCCCCGGCCCAGCGCCCCGCCGCACGGCAGCAGGGTGTACTCGTCGAGGACCCACGGCAGCACGGCGTACGACACCTTCAGGATGTCGCCCTCGCCGCGCTCGGCCAGCTGGTTGGTGATGTCGATGTCCGCGAACGTCACCTCCACGGGGGGTGCGCCGGGGACCCGGCCGTGGGCCCACGCGTCGAAGACGAAGGTGTCGTTCGGGCAGGGGGAGTAGGAGATCCGCAGGGTCATGACGACTCCTCCAGGAGGGGGCCGATCCGCTGGAAGCCGGTCCGCAGCGCGGCCAGCGCGTCCCCGATGCGCCAGGCGTCCCGGTCGCGCGGCCCCACGGCGTTGGAGATCGCCCGGACCTCCAGCACCGGCAGCCCGTGGGCGGCGGCGGCCTCGGCGACCCCGAAGCCCTCCATCGCCTCGGCGGCGGCCCGGGGGTGACACCGGCTCAGCTCGGCGGCGCGCTCGGCCGTTCCGGTGACCGTGGAGACGGTCAGGACCGGCGCGTACAGGGCGCCGGCCGCCTCGGCCGCGCGGGCGGCGAGACCGGCGGGCGGCAGATGGGTGGCGCGGCCGAAGCCCAGCTCCGCGACGGAGAGAAAGCCGTCCGGCCCGGCGGCGCCGAGATCGGCGGCCACGATCGCGTCGGCGACCACCAGGGAGCCGACGGGCGCGTGCGGCCGGAAGCCGCCCCCGATACCGGCGGAGATCACCACGTCATAGGGGGAGCCCCGGTGCGCGGCCAGGGACAGCTCCGTCGCGGTGGCGGCGGCGGCGGCGGCCGGTCCGACCCCGGCGGCGAGCACCCGCGCCGCGGCCGTGGTGAGCCCGGCGGAGACGGAGTCCGCCTCCGCCGCCACCGCGGTCACGACCAGTACGCGCACGCCCCGGCCCCCGCGCTACTTCTTCTCGAGCGTGAACTGCCAGATGCCGAGGAGCTTCTTGCTGTCGGTCTTGGTCTCGACGATGCTGATGTTCGTCTTGCTGGGGGCCTCGCCGGTCTGCGAGGTGAAGAACGAGCTGGCGGAGATGGTCCGGTACGTCTTCTTGAACGGCTCCTGCTCGGCCTGCTGGCCGCCGATGAACAGGGTCCAGCCGTTCTCCGCGACCGACGGGTCGACCCCGAAGTGGATGCGGTCCTCCATGGCGACCTTGATGGTCTTACCGGTCTTGTTCAGGCACTCCTCGACCAGGGACTCCTTGATCGCCTTGCCGTCGTTGTAGCAGGCCGCCTCGGAGTGGACGGACTCCGGGCCGACCGTGACGGTCGCGAGGGGGGTCGGCTTTTCGCAGGCCGAGAGTACGAGGAGCCCGGCGGAGACGGCGCCGATGGTGGCAGCGGCCCGGCGGCGCCTGCCGGAGAAGATCGCAACGGTCATGGCCAAAAGGCTATCGGTCCCGCCGTGCCTTCCCGCGCGGGGGTCCGGCGCGCCGCGCTCGGGGAACCCGAACCAGCGGAATCCGGACCGGGGGAGAGGGCGGGCGCGGGGGACGGGCCCGGCCCGGGGAGGCCGGCCGGGGCGTGCCGGGGGAGGCTGGGGGCCAGGGGGTTTCCGGCGCCCCGGGCGGGGCGCGGGCGCCCCCCGGCGGGTTCCGGGCGCCCCCGGGCGGGGTGCGGGTGGCTTCGGGGTGCGCACGGCTTCCGGTGGGGTGCGGGTGGCTCCCGGTGGGGCTCACGTACCCCGGTGGGGCTCACGTACCCCGGCAGGGCTCACGTACCCCGGTGGGGCTCACGTACCCCGGCAGGGCTCACGTACCCCGGTGGGGCTCAGGCGACCCTCGGGCGCGGGCGGTGGCCTGGGCGACCCGCGACCAGCAGCCCGCGCCCCGCCAGCGCCGCCCCCGTGCAGACGATCCCCGCCGCCACACCCATCCCCAGGACCCCGTTGAGCGGCAGCAGCATCCCGATGCCCCCGCCCACCACCCACGACATCTGGAGCACCGTCTCGGAGCGGGCGAACGCCGAGGTCCGCACCTCCTCCGGCACATCCCGCTGGATCAGCGCGTCCAGGGACAGCTTCGCCAGCGCCTGGCAGAGCCCCGCCGTCGCCGCGAGCACCGCGACCATCCCCGCGCCGAAGAAGACCGCCGCCAGCACCGCCGCCGCCGGCAGCACCGCCAGCACCGTGGCGATGATCAGCTCCGGGCCCCGGGCCTTCAGCCAGGCCCCCACCGCCGTCCCCAGCGCGTTGCCGAGACCGGCGGCGACCCCCACGAGCCCCAGCGACACCGCCGCGCTCTGCCCGGCCAGCGGATGCTCCCGCAGCAGAAACGCCAGGAAGAAGATGAGGAACCCGGAGAGCATCCGGAAGGAGGCATTGGCCTGGAGCCCGTGCAGCACCGACGGGCCGACCGTCCGCAGCCCCGGCTTCCGCTGCCCCAGCGGCAGAATCCGCGCCTTCCGCTCGCCCTTCGCCGAATCCACCTTCGGCGGCAGCTTCAGCGCCCAGTACGTCCCGAGGACGAAGAGCGCACACGCTCCGTACAGCGTCCACTCCGGGCCGATCCGGTGCAGCCCCGCCCCGATCGGCGCGGCGGCGCCCGTCGCCAGCAGGCCCGCGAGGGTGACCCGGGAGTTCGCCTTGACCAGCGAGAACCCCGCCGGCAGCAGCCGGGGCACGACCGCGCTGCGGACCACCCCGTACGCCTTCGACGCGACCAGCACCCCCAGCGCCGCCGGATACAGCTCAAGGCCCCCGGTGGCGACCGCGCCCGAGAGCCCCAGCGCCAGCAGCGCCCGGGTGCCCATCGCGCCCGCCATCGCCGCGCGGCGGCCGTGCGGAATCCGGTCGAGCAGCGGGCCGATCACGGGCGCCAGCAGGGCGAAGGGGGCGAGGGTGATCGCCAGGTAGAGGGTGACCCGGCCGCGTGCCTCGTCGGTGGGGACGGAGAAGAAGACCGTGGACGCCAGGGCGACGGTGATCATGACATCGCCCGCGCCGTTCACGGCGTGCAGCTCGATCAGCCGGCCGAGGCCCGACTCGCCCGCGCCGTGCGCGTGGGTGGCCCGTCTGATCCGGCGGCCGGTGCCCGTGAACGGCATCCGCAGGGCACGCCCGACCGCCCGGCACGCTCTGCCGAGCGCTCCGGGCCCCTGGGACGACCTGGCGGCTGCCACCTCGTCATAGTGCCCCAAGGACCGCTGAGAACACGCGCGATGCGCCGGAGCGGGGTCACTGGTTGACCCCTTGTTGGAGCGCGCAGGTGGGCGCGGGGCTGCGGAAGGGGTAGCGTGCGTAGCGCGCCACCGGCGATTGTTCCCGGCCGCGCGCCTCTTCGGCATCCCGCAGAATGGATGGCGGTAGGTGTGCCCGGGACGGGTTGGTCCGGGCGCGGACGTCGATGCGGCCCCCTGGTCCGCTCCGCCTGCGGCCCGTTCCTCACGACTCGGCAGGCGCACCCGTGAGACGGCGTAGGAGAGAAGCGAGACCTGTGAGTGCTGCGACGACGCGAAGCCGAACCCCTGACCGCCTGTGCGCCGAGGCGGTAGACCTCGCCCGGTCGGCTGCCGAGGAGGCCGCCGCCCCCGGGGTGGTCGGGGAGCATGTGTCCCTTGTCTCGGAGGGGGATCGTGTCGTCACACACTTCTTCGAGTGCAAGGAGCCCGGGTACCGGGGCTGGCGCTGGGCGGTGACTGTGGCGCGGGCCTCCCGCGCGAAGAACGTCACGCTGGACGAGACCGTCCTGCTGCCGGGGCCCGACGCGCTCCTCGCCCCCGAGTGGGTGCCCTGGAGCGAGCGGCTGCGCCCGGGTGACCTGGGCCCCGGGGACCTGCTGCCCACCGAGGCGGAGGATCTCCGGCTGGAGCCCGGCTTCACCGGGGAGGACGCGCCGCCGCCGAACTCGGTGATCGCCCAGACCTCCCACGACCTGGCCGAACGCGTCGAGGCGGAGGACGCCGAGCTGACCGACCGCGCCCCCGCGGACACGGTCACCAACGCGCGCGGGCAGATCGCCGCGGTGGCGGAGGAGCTGGGGATGCGGCGGGCGCGGGTGCTGTCGCGCTACGGCCTGCACATCGCGGCTGACCGCTGGGAGGAGTCGTTCGGGGCGAAGACGCCGATGGCGCAGGCGGCGCCTGCGGCGTGTGTGACGTGCGGGTTTCTGATGCCGATCGCGGGGTCGTTGGGGCAGGCGTTCGGGGTGTGCGCGAATGAGTACTCGCCGGCGGACGGGAGGGTGGTGTCGCTGGCGTACGGGTGTGGTGGGCACTCCGAGGCGGCGGTCATGCCGAAGACCCCCCAGCCCCCCGCCCCCGTCTTCGACTCGGTGGCGACCGATGCCTTCCCCTTGACCCCCACCCCCGATGACGACCTGGGCCACTCCTAGGGAGTTTCTTTCGGATCGGGCCGGATCGGTGCCGGGGCTCGCGAGCCCGGCAAGATCCGAAAGAGACGACCTAGCCCCGCTCCCGCGCCACGGGGAGCCCGAGCAATCCCAGCCTGTCCGGCGCCCCCGGCCGGTCTGGGGCGCCTCCCGGAGGCAGCTCCGGGGGAGTTTGAGGACGGACCCCGCGCTACGGGTGGCCCGAGCAAACCCAGCCCGTCTGGGGGCACCTCCCAGAGGCAGCTCTGGGGGAGTTTGAGGACGGACCCTGTGCCACAGGACCTCGCATCCCGCGGGCCACGGTCGGGGGCCAGCCCCCGAACCCCCGCTCCTCAATCGCCGGAGGGGCTGGAGTTGCTCAGGTCATCCGAGGGGGGCTGGGGTTTCTCAGGTCGCCAGCGGGGCTGGGGTTGCTCAGGTCACCCGAGGGGGCTGGAGTTGCTCAGGTCGCCAGCGGGGCTTGGGTTTCTCAGGTCGCCAGCGGGGCTGGAGTTGCTCAGGTCACCCGAGGGGGCTTGGGTTGCTCAGGTCGCCGGAGGGGCTTGGGATGCTCAGGTCACCTGAGGGGGCTTGGGATGCTCAGGTCACCTGAGGGGGCTTGAGTTGCTCAGGTTGCCGGAGGGGCTTGAGTTGCTCAGGTTGTCGGCGGGGCTGGGGTGGTGCGGCTCAGGTCGCCGGCGGGGCTGGGAATCTCAGCCTGGCTGGGGGCACCTCCCGGAGGCAGCTCTGGGGGAGATTGAGGGCGGCCCCCGCGCCACAGGGCCCCGCACGCTGCGGGCCACGGGATTTCGTGCCTCGGCTCGCAAGCGAGACTGGTGGTGCGGGGTGGACGGATTGGGGGCAAAGCGGGTCGGTGGGCGGACCGTGGCCCGGGGGGACGAGGGGAAGCTGTACCTTCAGCCGAAGCCCATCCCCACAGAGCGGAGCACCCCCGTGACCCTCACGACCACCGAGTGGGCAGACCCCTTCGGGACCGCCGACCTGCGGCGCGGGGTGCTCGACGCATGGCGCACCACCCCCGCCCGCTTCCGCGAGGACGCCAACGCCGAAGAGGACCTCGTCCTCGGCGGCTACCGCGACCGCCTCGTCGTCGAGCTCGCCCAGAACGCCGCCGACGCCGCCGCCCGCGCCGGCACCCCCGGCCGCCTCCGCCTCACCCTCCGGCCCGCCGCGGGCGACACCCCCGCCGTCCTCGCCGCGGCCAACACCGGCGCCCCCCTCGACGCCGCCGGCGTCGAATCCCTCAGCACCCTCCGCGCCTCCGCCAAGCGCGACGACGGCGACACCGTCGGCCGCTTCGGCGTCGGCTTCGCCTCCGTCCTCGCGGTCAGCGACGACCCCGCCGTCCTCAGCCACCACGGCGGCGTCCGCTGGTCCCTCGCCGAGGCCCGCGCCCTCACCGAGGACGCCGCCGCCACCAGCCCCGGCCTCGGCGACGAACTCCGCCGCCGTGACGGCCAGGTCCCCCTGCTGCGGCTCCCGCTCCCCGCCGAGGGCCCCGCCCCGGACGGCTACGACACGGTCGTCGTGCTGCCCCTGCGCGACGGCGCCGCCGTCGACCTCGTCGAACGCCTCCTCGCCTCCATCGACGACGCCCTCCTCCTCACCCTCCCCGGCCTCTCCGAGATCGTCGTCGAGACCCCCGGCTCCACCCGCGAACTCCACCGCTCCACCGACGGCCCCTACGTCCACATCCGCGACAGCGCCCACGGCGACCGCCGCTGGCGGGCCGTCACCGACGGCGGCCCCATCGCCCCGGAACTCCTCCGCGACCGCCCGATCGAGGAGCGGCTGCGCCCCCACTGGTCCGTCACCTGGGCCGTCCCCGTGGACGGGGACGGCACCCCCGCCCACCCGCGCACGGCCCCCGTCGTCCACGCCCCCACCCCCACCGACGAGCCCCTCGGCATCCCGGCCCTGCTGATCGCCTCCTTCCCGCTGGACACCACCCGGCGCCACCCCGCCCCCGGCCCCCTCACCGACTTCCTCGTGGAGCGCGCGGCCCGGGCGTACACCGGACTCCTCGGCGACTGGCGGCCCGTCACCACCGGCACCATCGACCTGGTCCCGGGCCCGCTCGGCAAGGGCGAGCTGGACGGGGCGCTGCGCGCGGCCGTCCTCGGACTGCTGCCGCGCACGGCGTTCCTGGAGCCCGCCGCCGCCCCCCGGGACACCTCCGGCGAGGACACCGGGCTGCCGGACCGCGCCGCCCCCGCAGCCCTGCGCCCCATCGAGGCCGAGGTCCTGGAGGGCGCCGGCGCCGACACGGTGCGGGTCCTCGCCGAGGTGCTGCCGTCCCTGCTCCCCGCCGGTCTGGAGCGCCGGGCGGAGCTGCGCACCCTCGGCGTCGCCCGGGTCCCGCTGACCGAGGCCGTCGACCGCCTGGCCGGTCTGGAGCGCGAACCCTCCTGGTGGCGGCGGCTCTACGACAGCCTCGCGGGTGTCGACCCGGAGCGCCTGACCGGCCTCCCCGTCCCGCTCGCGGACGGCCGCACCACCATCGGGCCCCGCCAGACCCTCCTCCCGCTGCCGGACACCCCCGCGAGCCTCGCCCGGCTCGGCCTCAAGGTCGTCCACCCGGACGCCGCCCACCCCCTCCTGGAGAAGCTGGGCGCCCTCCCCGCCACCCCCCGCGCCGTTCTGACCACTCCTCAGGTCCGTGCCGCCGTCGCCGCCTCCCTCGACGCGGGCGAGATCTGGGACGAGGACGCCCCCGACGCCGAGGAACTCGCCGACACGGTCCTCGGCCTCGTCCGGGACGCCGACCTCGAACCCGGCGACGAGCCCTGGCTCGGCGCTCTCGCCCTCCCCGACGACGAGGGCGAACCGGCCCCCGCCGGCGAGCTGGTGCTGCCCGGCAGCCCCTTCGCCCTGGTCATGCGCGAGGACGAACTCGCGCTCTGCGACGCCGGCCTCGCCGCCCGCTGGGGACAGCGGCCGCTGGCCGCCTGCGGAGTGCTGGCCGACTTCACCCTCGTACGCGCCACGGACGTCGTCCTGGACCCCGACGAGCTGGAGCCCCGCGACGGCGACTGGGCCGAACCGGACGACGCCGGCCTCCTCGACGCCGTCGACGTCTGGTGCGAGGACGTCCTCGACCGGCTGCCCGACACCCCCGTCCCGCCCGTCGCCACCGAGATCGTCGCCGTGCGCGATCTGGACCTCGTGGACGACGACTGCTGGCCGCAGGCCCTCGCACTGCTCGCCCGGCCGCCGCTGCGGGACGCGCTCACCCAGCCCGTGCGCGTCCTGCTCCCGGACGGCACCACCGAGACCGTCCGCCCCTACACCGCGTGGTGGCTGCGCGACCACCCCGTCCTCGACGGCCGCCGCCCCGCCGGGCTCCGTGCCGCCGGGGGCGATCCCCTGCTGGAGGGGTTGTACGAGGCGGTGGACGCCACCGGGTTCGACGACGCCCAGGTGCTGCGCGCGCTGGGGGTACGGACCTCTGCCGCCGACCTCCTCGACGAGCCGGGCGGCGCCGCCGAACTGCTGGGCCGGCTCGCCGACCCGGATCTCCCGGTGCGACCCGCGCAGCTCCACGGCCTCTACAGCGCCCTCGCCGAGCTGGACCCGGAGCAGGTGACCCTCCCCGACGAGCTGCGGGCGGTCGTCGACGGCGAGGTGCGGGTGGTGGACGCGCGGGACGCGGTGATCGCCGACGCCCCCGATCTGCTGCCCCTCGCCGATGGTCTGCCGCTGCTGCCCGTCGCCCCGGAGCGGGCCGGGGAGCTGGGTGAGCTGCTCCAGGTCCGCAGGCTGAGCGAGACGGTCACCGCCGAGGTGACGACCGAGGGGGAGGAGCACCGGGTCCCGGACCCGGTCCGGGTCCTGCTCGGTCCCGCGACCCCCGCCGCGTACATCGAGCACGACGAGCTGATCGCGGGCGGTGCCGCGCTGGACTGGCACCGCACCCCCGACGGTGTGCTCCATGCCGCGACCCTGGAGGGCGTCGCCGCCGGACTCGCCTGGGCGGCGGGCCAGTGGTCCCGGCGGTTCGAGGTCGCGGCGCTGCTGGAGGACCCGTCCCGTACGGAGGAGCTGGCGCGGGACCGCTGGTTCGACTCCGGATGGGTGAGCCGATGACCCGCTGAGCACCGGGCCACCCGCCTGAACCATGTGAGCCCGCCCACCATTCGACGACGGCCCCCGCGCCCCGGGCGCCCCGGGCAATCCCAGCCGGTCCGGCACACCCAGCCGGTCTGGGGGCACCTCCCAGCGAGGCTGGAACGCGTGCCTCGGCCCGCCCGGCGAGGCGGATCTTGTGCCTCGGCCCGCCCCCGCGAGGCCGGCGCGGCTCGCCCCCGGAGGGGCTGCGCGGGTGCGCCGCGGATGGCGGGCAGCGGCAGGGGCGGCGCCCCCGGACCCGGCCATCGGGTCACCGCGAGGCGGACACCCCCCGGGCAGCCCAGCGCCACCCCACCTCCAGCAACCCCGCCCCCACCACCCCCACCCCCACCGCCCCCCAAGGCACCTCCACCCCCACCAACCGCAACGCGAAAAACTCCTGCAACCACGGCACCGCCAACACCACCACAAACCCCGCCCCCATCGCCCCCACCAAACACACCCGCCACCATGTGTACGGCCGCGCCACGATCCCCAGCACCCACATCGACACCAGGAACAGCGTCAGCGTCGCCGCGCTGGTCTCCGCCTGGAGCGCGCCCGGGCCGCTGTAGTGCGCGCGGGCCAGCAGATACGTGGTGAAGGTGGCCGCCGCCACCACCACCCCCGCCGGGATCGCGTACCGCATCACCCGGCGCACGAAGTGCGGCTGCGCCCGCTCCCTGTTGGGGGCCAGCGCCAGGAAGAAGGCCGGCACCCCGATCGTCAGCGTCGAGATCAGCGTCAGATGCCGGGGCAGGAACGGGTACTCCACCTGGCTGCACACCACCAGCACCGCCAGCAGCACCGAGTACACCGTCTTCGTCAGGAAGAGCGTGGCCACCCGGGTGATGTTCCCGATCACCCGCCGCCCCTCCGCCACCACCGACGGCAGCGTGGCGAAGCTGTTGTTCAGCAGCACGATCTGGGCCACCGCCCGGGTCGCCTCGGACCCCGAGCCCATCGCGACCCCGATGTCCGCGTCCTTGAGGGCGAGGACGTCGTTGACCCCGTCCCCGGTCATGGCGACCGTGTGCCCCCGGGACTGGAGCGCCCCCACCATGTCCCGCTTCTGCTGCGGGGTGACCCGGCCGAAGACGGTGCGCGCCTCCAGCTCCGCCGCCATGGCGTCGCGTTCGGCGGGCAGGGCGCGCGCGTCGACGGTGTGCTCGGCGCCCGGGAGCCCGAGCTTCGCCGCCACCGCGCCCACGGAGACCGCGTTGTCCCCGGAGATCACCTTGGCGCTGACGTCCTGCTCGGCGAAGTACCGCAGGGTGTCCGCCGCGTCGGGCCGCAGCCGCTGCTCCAGCACCACGAGCGCGGCGGGCCGGACGCCGTCGGCGACCGCCGGGGAGTCCAGCGGGACGTCCGACTCGGCCAGCAGCAGCACCCGCAGCCCCTGCTCGTTGAGCGCGTCGATCCCGGACAGCTCCGGCGCGCCGCCGGGCAGCAGCACATCGGGCGCGCCCAGGAGCCAGACGGAGGAGCCCCCGCCCTCGCCCCCGGTGAGGCTCGCACCGCTGTATTTGCGGGCCGACGAGAAGGGAAGGGTGTCGGTGGCGAGCAGTCCGCCGTGGTCGGGGTGGGCGTCGGCGATCGCCCGGAGGGAGGCGTTGGGATGCGGGTCGGCGGTGCCGAGGGCGCCGAGCACCTTCCGTACGCGGTCCTCGTCCGCCCCGCCGAGGGTCCGCACCTCCGTCACGTCCATCCCGCCCTCGGTGAGGGTGCCGGTCTTGTCGAGACAGACCACATCCACCCGGGCGAGCCCCTCGATCGCGGGCAGCTCCTGCACCAGGCACTGCCGGCGGCCGAGCCGGATCACCCCGATGGCGAAGGCGACGGAGGTGAGCAGCACCAGCCCCTCGGGGATCATCGGCACGATCCCGCCCACGGTCCGGGCGATGGAGTCCTTGAGGTTGCTCTGTTTGACGATCAGCTGGCTGATGACGAGCCCGGTCGCGGTCGGGATCATCATCCAGGTCACGTACTTGAGGATGGTGCTGATGCCGCTGCGCAGCTCGGAGTGGACGAGGGTGAAGCGGGACGCCTCCTCGGCGAGCTGCGCGGCGTAGGCCTCGCGGCCCACCCGGGTGGCGGTGAAGGAGCCGCCGCCCGCGACGACGAAGCTCCCCGACATCACCCGGTCCCCGGGCCGCTTGAGCACGGGGTCGGCCTCGCCGGTGAGCAGCGACTCGTCGATCTCCAGGCTCTCCGACTCCACCACCTCGCCGTCCACGACGACCTTGTCGCCGGGGCCCAGCTCCACCAGGTCCCCGAGGACGATCGCGGAGGTGGAGACCTCGGCGGCCCGTCCGTCGCGCCGTACGGTCGGCTTCGCCTCGCCGATGACCGCGAGCCCGTCGAGGGTCCGTTTGGCCCGCAGCTCCTGGACGATGCCGATCCCGGTGTTGGCGACGATCACAAAGCCGAAGAGGCTGTCCTGGATCGGCGCGACCACCAGCATGACCGCCCAGAGCACACCGATGAGGGCGTTGAAGCGGGTGAGGACATTGGCCCGGACGATCTCCCCGATGGAGCGGGAGGAGCGCACGGGTACGTCGTTGACCTCGCCCCGCGCGATCCGTTCCGCGACCTCGGCGGAGGTCAGCCCGGTGGCCCGGGCGCGCGCCTCGGGCAGCCGGACGGGGTGGACGGGGTCGAGTTCGGAGCCCGCGTCGATGAGCGGCCCGGTCCGGTGGTCCCGCCGGGCGCGGGCCCCGCCGTCCGGCTCAGGGTCTTCCGTGTCGATCCCCGCACGCTGCGTCATGGTCCGTACGGTACGGAAGGAGCGGCGGCTCCACCCGTCGGGAAACGGGCCGTGTCCCGGCCGTACGGGCCGCCCGGTCTACTCCGCCGCGGAGTTCTCCGCCGAGCGCCGCGCGGCCTCCGCGCGCTTGATGGCGGCGTCGCGCCCGCGGACGTACCAGATGCCGATCAGGCCCAGCCCGGCGCCGGCCAGACAGGTCCACACCCACCACATCAGATCGCGGTCGGCGAACCAGCCGTAGAAGGGGATCTGCACCAGGAAGAGGACGAACCAGATGATCGTGCCACCGGTGATGGTGGCGACCACGGGCCCCTCCAGGGGTTCGGGTGCCTCGTGCCGGGGAGTCCACTTCGCCATGTCTGGAGTGTAGGCCCACCCGGTCGGCCGGCAGGGGTGGCCTTCCAGGGGCCTTCCGGGGGCCGGTCGGGGGCCGGTCGGGCCGGGCGCCGCACGGGTCTACGCGCGAAGATGGCGATCATCCGTTCATATGTTCATACTGAAACGGTTTGCCCCTGACCTGATTCATTCGTAGGAATATCCAAGCCAAGCCAGTGATGAGGACGGAATGACCCCGTCGGCCGACGCCGCCGCCCCCGAGCACTCGCCGAAGGGCACCCCCAGCGGCCTGGACCGCTACTTCAAGATCTCCGAGCGCGGCTCCACCGTCGCCCGCGAGGTGCGCGGAGGCTTCGCCACCTTCTTCGCGATGGCGTACATCATCGTGCTGAACCCGATCATCCTCGGCAGCGCCAAGGACATGTACGGGCACCAGCTCGACAACGGCCAGCTCGTCACCGCCACCGTGCTGACCGCCGCCTTCTCCACCCTCCTCATGGGTGTCATCGGCAATGTCCCGATCGCGCTGGCGGCCGGTCTCGGCGTGAACACCGTCGTCGCCCTCCAGCTCGCGCCCAGGATGTCCTGGGCGGACGCCATGGGCATGGTGGTGCTCGCGGGCTTCGTGGTGATGCTGCTGGTCGCCTCGGGCCTGCGGGAACGGGTGATGAACGCCGTCCCGCGCAGTCTGCGCAAGGGCATCGCGATCGGTATCGGCCTCTTCATCATGCTCATCGGGCTGGTGGACGCGGGCTTCGTCTCCCGCATTCCGGACGTGGCCCAGACGACCGTGCCGCTCACCCTGGGCAGCGGCGGTCATCTGCTGGGCTGGCCGGTCCTGGTCTTCGTCCTCGGCGCGCTGCTCACCCTGGTGCTGATCATCCGCAAGGTGCCGGGCGCGATTCTGATCTCCATTGTGGCCATGACGGTGGTGGCGATGGTCATCGAGGCGCTCGCCGAGGTCCCGAGCTGGGGTCTGACCACCCCGAAGTGGCCGGGCAATCCGCTCAGCACCCCGGACTTCGGCCTGGTCGGCGAGGTGAGCCTGTTCGGCGGCTTCGAGAAGGTCGGCATCCTCACCGGCGCGCTCTTCGTCTTCACCGTGCTGCTGTCCTGCTTCTTCGACGCGATGGGCACCATCCTGGGCGTCGGCGACGAGGCGAAGCTGATGGACAAGGACGGCAACTTCCCCGGCATCAACAAGGTGCTCATCGTGGACGGCATCGCGGTCGCCTCCGGCGGCGCGACCTCGTCCTCGGCCACCACCTGCTTCGTCGAGTCCACGGCCGGTGTCGGCGAGGGCGCCCGCACCGGTCTGGCGTCCGTGGTCACCGGCGCCCTCTTCTCGGTGGCGCTCTTCCTCACCCCGCTCGCCACCATGGTCCCCTCCCAGGCGGCGACCCCCGCCCTGCTGGCGGTCGGCTTCCTGATCCTGGCCGGCTCGATCCGGGACATCGACTGGAGCGACTTCACCCTCGCGGTGCCCGCCTTCCTGGCCATGGTGATGATGCCCTTCACCTACTCGATCACCAACGGCATCGGTATCGGCTTCATCGCCTTCAGCGTGCTGCGCCTGGCCTCGGGCCGAGGCCGGGAGGTGCCGGTCGCGATGTACGCGGTCTCGGCGGTCTTCGTCTTCTACTACGCGATGCCCGCGCTGGGGCTGACCTGACGCACGGCGGCACCCGGAGGTGAGCGCCCGGACCGGCCGGTCCGGGCGCTCACGCGCGTCCGGAGCCGTTCCGGGCCGCCCACGCGCGTCCGGAGCCGTTCCGGGCCGCCCGCGCGCGTCCGGCGGGTGCCGGCGTGCCGGCCGGTGTTCGCGGGCATCCGCGTGAACCCGGTGGTCTTTAGGAAGGGTAATGAGTTATGCTAACAAACATGTCTGACCTGTCCCCTGGCGGCGCCGCCCGCGACCCCGCTCGCGAGGTGGCCGAGGTGGCCGCCGGCGCGGTACCCCCCGACGACGCCGCCGCCATCAGCGCTCTGCGCTCCGCCGTGATGCGGCTGGGCCGGCGGCTGAAGCACCAGCGCGTCGACGAGTCGCTGAGCCCCACCGAGATGTCGGTGCTCGGCACCCTCGCCCGCTGCGGCAGCGCCACCCCCGGCGAGCTGGCCCGCAAGGAGCATGTCCAGCCGCCGTCCATGACCCGCATCGTGGCGCTGCTGGAGGCCAAGGGACTGGTCCGGCTGGAGCCGCACCCCGACGACCGCCGGCAGAAGGTCGTCAGCCAGACCGAGCAGGCCGAGGCCATGCTCGACGAGAGCCGCCGCAAGCGGAACGCCTGGCTGGCGGAGCTCGCCGAGGGACTGGACGAGGACGAATGGGCCAGGCTGCGTGCCGCCGCCCCTGTTCTGGAGAAGCTCGCGCACCTGTAGGAAACACAACGAGGAGGCGACACTTTTGCGTACGGGACCCGGAGCAGACTCCGCACCCGCACCTTCCCCTGCGACCATGTTCAGCTCACTGAGAATCCGGAACTACCGGCTCTTCGCCATCGGCCAGGTGGTCTCCAACACCGGTACCTGGATGCAGCGCATCGCCCAGGACTGGCTGGTTCTGACCCTGACCGGATCGGCGTCCGCCGTCGGTATCACGATCGCTCTGCAGTTTCTGCCGATGCTGCTCTTCGGGCTGTACGGCGGGGTGCTCGCCGACCGCCTCCCCAAGCGCCCCCTGCTGCTGGGCACCCAGTCCGCGATGGGGCTCACCGGAATCGCGCTCGCCGTCCTCACCCTCACCGGAGAGGTCCAGGTCTGGCACGTCTATCTGACGGCCTTCCTGCTCGGGCTGGTCACCGTGGTGGACAACCCGGCGCGGCAGACCTTCGTCGCCGAACTCGTCGGCCCGGACCAACTGGCCAACGCGGTCAGCCTGAACTCCGCGAACTTCCAGTCCGCCCGGCTGGTCGGACCCGCCGTCGCCGGTGTGCTGATCACCGCTGTCGGCAGCGGTTACGCCTTCCTCTTCAACGGGCTCTCCTTCATCGCGCCCATCGCCGCGCTGCTGCTGATGCGCACCGCCGATCTGCACCGGGTCGACCGCGCCCCGCGCGGGAAGGGCCAGCTGCGGGAGGGGCTGAGGTATGTCTCCTCGCACCCCGAGCTGATCTGGCCCATCGTCCTCGTCGGTTTCATCGGCACCTTCGGCTTCAACTTCCCGATCTGGCTCACCGCCTTCGTCCACGACGTCTACGACTCGGGCGCGAGCACCTACGGCCTGCTGAACACCCTGATGGCGGTCGGCTCCCTGGCCGGCGCCCTGCTCGCGGCCCGGCGGGCCACCTCGCGGCTCCGCATACTGGTGGGCGCGGCGGTGCTCTTCGGGGCGCTGGAGATCGTGGCCGCCGTCGCCCCCACTTTCTGGATCTTCGCCCTGGTGATGGTGCTGGTGGGGATGTTCGGCCTCACGGTCAATGTCACCGCCAACTCCAGCATCCAGATGGCGACGGACCCGGCGGTGCGCGGCCGGGTGATGAGTCTGTTCATGATGGTCTTCGTGGGGGGTACGCCGCTGGGCGGGCCGCTCTTCGGCTGGATCACCGACGCGTATGGGCCCCGGGTGGGGCTGGCGGCGGGCGGGGCGATCTCGCTGGCGGCGGCGCTGGGGGTGGGGGTGATGCTGGCGCGTGCGGGCGGGTTGCGGCTCAAGGTGGACTTCCGCCGGGGCCACAAGCACCTGACGGTGGTCCCGCGCCCCCGCCCCAACCCCCGCGTATCCACCCCGGCCTGACCCACCCCGCACGATCCCCCGCAGCCCGGGCCTCCGGCACGAATTCCAGCCCCGCCGGCGATTGAGGCGCGGGGGTTCGGGGGCTGGTCCCCGGCACGAGACGGTCGGCGGCCGGCCCCTGGGCGCGAGGGACGAGGGGGACGCGGGTTAACCTCGTGGGGTGAACTCCAAGACCAGAAACAAGATCATGGCGGGCGTCCTCGTGCTGATGTTCGCGATCATCGCGGTGGCGGCCGTGGCCGGCGTCTGACACCCACCCCACCCCGGCCGGGCGGCCGCACCGCCGCCACCCGGCCCCCACCACTCCGTACCCACCGGCACGGCACCGGCACCCGGCCAGGCGCCGCACCTGCGCCGCACCCGTCTACCAGGCGAAGGCCTCCGGCGACGGTCCCGTCCCCGGGAAGATCTCCTCCAGCGCCGTCAGCAGCTCCTCGCCCAGCTCCAGCTCCACCGCGCGCAGCGCGCTCTCCAGCTGTTCGGCGGTGCGCGGCCCGACGATGGGCCCGGTCACCCCCGGCCGGGTCAGCAGCCAGGCCAGCGCGGTCTCACCCGGCGCCAGACCGTGCTTGTCGAGCAGGTCCTCGTACGCCTGGACCTGCTCCCGCACCCCGGGCCGGCTCAGCGAGTCCGCCGCCAGACCCGCGGTCCGCCGGGGTCCTTGCGACTCCTTCTTGAGCACTCCGCCGAGCAGCCCGCCGTGCAGCGGCGACCAGGGGATGACCCCGAGGCCGTACTCCCGCGCGGCGGGGATGATCTCCATCTCCGCGCGGCGCTCGTAGAGGTTGTACAGGCACTGCTCGCTGACCAGCCCGTACGACCCCTTCCGCGCGGCGTTCTCATTGGTCTGGGCGATCTTCCAGCCGGGGAAGTTGGACGATCCCGCATAAAGGATCTTGCCCTGCTGGATCAGTGTGTCGACGGCCTGCCAGATCTCCTCCACCGGGGTGTCCCGGTCGATGTGGTGGAACTGGTAGAGATCGATGTGGTCGGTGCCGAGCCGCTGGAGACTCGCCTCCACGGACCGGCGGATATTGAACGCGGAGAGCTTGTGGTGATTGGGCCAGGGATTTCCGTCGGGGCTCATATCGGCGTACACCTTGGTGGCGAGCACGACCTTGTCCCGGCGGTCGCCGCCCTTGGCGAACCAGCTTCCGATGATCCTCTCGGTGTTGCCCTTGTTCTCGCCCCAGCCGTAGGCGTTGGCCGTGTCGAAGAAATTCACCCCGGCGCCGAGAGCGGCGTCCATGATCGAATGGCTGTCCGCCTCGGTGGTGTGCGGACCGAAGTTCATCGTGCCGAGGACGAGACGGCTGACTTTGAGTCCGGTGCGTCCGAGCTGTGTGTACTTCATGAACACCAAGCCAACGCCTTGGAGCGCGCTCGAAGCAAGAGCGGACCGGAGCCTCGTCGCGGCCGGCGGCCGGGCCGGCGCGCCGGGCGGCGGGGGAGCGGCGCGGACGGGACCGCGCCGGCGGCCACGGAGCGTCACCGGAATGCCGTCCCGCACGGTGAACACCCCGCTACAGCCTGACCGAAACTGGCCCCTGCTTCCGTGAACCTTTCGGGCCGCTGCGGACAACAACGGGATGACAGGCTGACCGCTTGACCCGTGGAGCTGATGTGACCGGACCGCCGGCCGCCCCCGATGACGCCGAGGTCGTCGCCCAATCGCTGGCGCACCCCGACGTCTTCGCCCTGCTCTACGACCGGCACGCGTCCGACATCCACCGCTACGCCGCCCGCCGCCTCGGGGAGGGCGCCGCGGAGGACATCATGGCGGAGACCTTCCTCATCGCCTTCCGCAGCCGCCGCCGGTACGACACCGCCCGCGGCAGCGCCCGCCCCTGGCTCTACGGGATCGCCGCGAAGCTCATCGGGGGCCACCGGCGCAGTGAGGAACGGGCGTTGCGGGCGATGGCGAGAAGCGGGGAGGACCCGCTCGCCGACGCCTGGAGCGACCGTTCCGACGACCGTCTCGCCGCACAGGCCCCGCTCGCCGGCGCGCTCGCCGCGCTGTCGCCGGGCGACCGGCACGTCCTGCTGCTCATCGCCTGGGCCGACCTCGGATACCAGGAGGTCGCCGAGGCCCTCGGGATTCCCCTCGGCACCGTGCGGTCCCGTCTCAACCGCGCCCGTCGCAAAGTGCGCGAGGCCCTGATCGCCGATCCCGCGTTCACCCCCGATGACACGGAGCTGACCCCGTCATGGATGAGATGACCCGCGTGCGCGAGCTGCGCGCCCACACCCCGGCTCCCGGCCGTGCCGTGCTCACCGCGGGCCGCCGCAGACTCACCGAGGCCATCGCGGACGACGGCCGCCGGACCGCGCCCGTCCGGGGCCGGTTCGGCGGCCGGCTGCGCGGTCTCGGCTCCGACTGGCGGCTCGCCTCGCTCGGCGCCGCCGCCGCCATCACCGCCGCGGCGCTGCTCGCCAGCCACATCGGCACCGATCCGGCGGAACGGGACGGTTCCCAGCAGGCCGCCGGCCCCGATCTGCGGGACCCGGTCGCCCTGCTCAACCGGGCCGCCGCGGTGGTCCGGGACCAGCCCGCGGCCCCCGAGCCCGCCCCCGACCAGTGGATCTACACCAAGCAGGTGCTGGTGGACCAGCCGGTGCTGTCCTCGGCCGGCCGGCCGGACAGCGTCGAGGGGGACCCGGAGGGCTGGGTCCGCTACGCCGAACCCGCCGCCGAGAAGGACGCGTCGGACGGGGACCGCTCGGCCCGGGAGATCTACCGGATCGCGGAGGCGCTGCCCGACGACCCGGCGCGGGCCGCCGCCGAGGCCCGCCGTCTCTACCCGGCGGCCGATGACCGCGAGGGCCGCGCCGAGACCGTCTCCGAGCACAGCTTCCGCGCGCTGTGGCGGCTGATCGAGTCCTATCCGCTCTCCTCCAGGGCCCGGTCCAAGCTCTTCCGGGCCCTGGCCGCCGTCCCCGGGATCACGGTCGGCGACCGGCTGGTCGAGGACGCCGCGAGGCGGCCGGCCATCGCGGTCGGCCTCACCGGCGACGGCCTCGCTCCCGGCACCCGTACCGAAGTGCTGATCGACCCGAACGACTATCACTATCTGGGCAGCCGGACCGTGGCCTCGCGCGATCACCGGACCGATCCGCCCACGCATATGAACCAGCCGAGCCACCGATATGCCAAAGGTGACGTCCTCTACAGCGAGGCCCGCACAGACGCAGCGGTCGTGGACGCAGAGGGCCAGACGCCATAACCACGGGGGAAGCCGCGCCACGGGGGCACAGAATTCCCGGTTCATGCCGGGTTGCCTGCGCACTATGTAGCTCATGTCACATCGAGCGATTCCATCCGGACCTGTCCGGACGCGGTTGGCCCTGAGCTAGGAAAGCAGCGATGCCAGAGATTTCGATTGTCGTACCGTGCTTCAACGAGAGTGAGGTGATCGAGGCCTTTCACACCACGCTCGTCGGTGTTCTGGAACCGACGGGCAGGAGCTTCGAAATCTGTTACGTGGACGACGGGAGCGGCGACCACACACGTGCCCATCTCCAGGAACTCGCCTCCGCCGACCACCGCACCCGCTATACGTCATTCAGCCGTAATTTCGGCAAGGAATCGGCCATGCTGGCCGGCCTGCGCATGGCCCGGGGCGAGCAGGTCGTCCTGATGGACGCCGACCTCCAGCACCCGCCGGGACTGATCCCCCGGATGCTGGAACTCCGCGAGCACGGCTACGACCAGGTCGTGGCCCAGCGCGACCGCGCCGGCGAGGGGATGGTGCGGACCCGGCTCAGCCAGGCGTACTACCGGCTGGTGCGCCGCTTCATGGAGGTCGAGGTCATCGACGGCGCCGGGGACTTCCGGCTGCTGTCGCGGCGCGCGGTCGACGCGCTCCTCGCGCTCCCGGAGAGCAACCGCTTCTCCAAGGGGCTCTTCTCCTGGATCGGGTTCGACACCGTCAGCTTCACCTATCAGAACGTGGAGCGGGCCGCCGGCCAGTCCAAGTGGGGCGGGCGCCGGCTGCTCAACTACGGCATCGACGGGCTGCTCTCCTTCAACAGCCGCCCGCTGCGGATGGCGGTCCACGGCGGGCTGTGGCTCTTTCTCTCGGCTCTGGCGTACGCGCTGTGGATCGTGGCCAATGTCGTCGTCGACGGCGTCGACACGCCCGGTTACGCGACGCTGATCACCGTCATCGTGGGGATGAGCGGGGTCCAGATCGCGACCATGGGCGTCATCGGGGAGTACGTGGGGCGGATCTACCACGAGTCCAAGCGCAGACCCCACTATGTGGTCCGGGAGACCGACGGCTCCGGCGAGCGGCTGCCGGCCCCCGGTGCCGCGCTCGCCGCCCCGGCCGCACGCACCGCCGCCCGCGCCGCCCCGGCCGCACACGCCGCCGGTGCGGCCCGCGCCGCCGGCCCCCGGCTCGGCGAAGGACGGTGGTGACCGTGGCCGTCGACACCCCGGCCCGGTCCTCCCGGTCCTCCCGGTCCGCCCCGGCCGCCCCCGCGGGCCCCTGGGCCGCGCGGTGGAAGGAGATCTGGCCGCCCGCCCTGGCGCTGCTGCCGCTGGGTCTGCTCACCGTCTCCTTCTGGTACGGGCGCCATGTGCGGCCCAGCGCCGACGAATGGTGCTTTCTGCCGGTCGTCCGGGACGACGGGATCTGGGGCCTGGCGGACAAGTTCTGGTCCACGGACAACGGACGCGTGGGCAACGGGCTGCTGGTCGGCCTCTACGCCGAGTTCCCGGTCGCCGGCCACCAGTGGTACGGCCCGGTCAGCGGGGCCCTGATGCTGGGGCTGCTCTGGGCCCTGACGGCGGCGCTGCTGCGCCGCACCGGGACCCGGGCCCCGCGCGGGGTGCCGCTGCTGGCCGCCGCGATGATCACCGCGGTGTTCCTGTTCGCCACCCCCAACACGTACAAGACGTTCTACTGGCCCGCCGCATCCGTCTCCCACACGCTGGCCCCGGTGCTCTGCGCCGCCGCGGCGATCCCGCTGCTGCGGGCGCGCGGACGGGCGGGCCGGATCGCGGCGCTCGCCGTGGTCGCCGTGGCCGGGGTGTTCATGGGCACGCTCTCCGAGGAGGCGTCGGTCGTCTCGCTGGTGGTGCTCGGCGGCGCGGTCCTCGCCGCCGGTCGGCTCCTCGTCCCGGACGCGGCCCGCGCCGTGCGCGTCTGGTCGCTCACCGGCATCGCGGGCGTCGGCGCCGGCACCCTGCTGCTGATCAGCTCGCCCGGCTCGCGCAACCGCCGCAGCCGCTTCGACGCGGAGAGCGTCTCGATGCTGGCGCCCGAGTCGCTGTGGGGGTCCCTGCGGGGGTTCGCGGAGATCCTCGGGACGGTCCTGACGACCTGGCAGTACGTGGGTGCCGTCGCCGCGGGCGCCGTGCTCGGCCTGCTCGCGCGCCGGGCGCCGGGGGCGGCGGCCGGCCGGGCGCGCGCCGTCTTCCGGCCGGTCCGCCCCTCTCTGCCGCTGGCCCTGGGGGCGGCGGCGTTCCTGGTCTCCGGCTATCTCTGCACCGTCATCACCTATCCGGTCTTCGGCGCGCGCGTGGTGACCACCGAGCGCACCTGGAACGACTATCTGCTGCTGTACGTGCTCCTGCTGGCCGCCGCCGGTGTCCTCATCGGCCGCCGGCTGCGCGACCGGGGCCCGGCTCCGGCGGGCGCCGCCGCTCTGGGCGCCGGGGCGCTGTGCGCCCTGGCCGTCGCCGGGCTCGCCGTCCCGCTGGAGGCCCTCGGCGACCGCATGTCGGTCCGCGCCCAGCAGTGGGACCGCCAGGACAGCCGGCTGCGCGCGGGGGCCGCGGCGGGGGAGACGGTGATGCCGTACACCCCGACGCGGGTGGGGAAGATGCTGGAGCCGTTCTCCCGCGACGGGAAGGGGTACTGGCCCGCCGGGTGCGTGGCCGACTTCTACGGCCTGGAGCGGGTGACGTACGCGCCGCCGGAGCGCTGAGCCACCCGGGGAGGGCGGGGGCCCGGTGTCAGCGGCCCCCGTCCTCCCGGGGCCGGTAGGGCCCGCCGAGCCCCCACGCCTGATGCATCGCCGTCGCGAACGCCTCCGCGAGTTTGTGCTCGCCCGAGGGCCCCGGGTGGGTGCCGTCGTAGGTGTCCGTGCCGATGTCGTACGACTCGGGGACGGAGGCCAGCAGCAGCGGTGCCGACGGCGTGTCCAGATCGGCGACCGCCTTCGCGAGCAGCACATTGAAGCGCGCGCACTCGGCGGCGAACGGCGCGTCCGTCAGCGCCCGCACATTGGGGATGACCGGCAGCAGCACCATCCGCACCCGGGGCGCGGCGGCCCGCGCCGCCGCGATGAAGGCGCGCACATTCACCAGGGTCTGGTCGCTGTCCGTGTAGAAGCCGAGATCGATCAGTCCCAGGGAGACCAGCAGCACGTCCGGCCGGTGCTCCGCCACCGTCTCGCCGATCAGCGGCGCCAGATGGAACCAGCCCTCGCCCCAGCCCGCGAGATGGCCCCGGGCCGCCGCCGGAAAGGGCGCGGCGTGGGCCGAGGGGTCCTCGGTGCCGTACAGACCGGTGCGCGGGCCGGTGATCTCGTACGGGCCGCCCGGGACCGAGCCGAGGTGCTGCCACATCCGGTAGCGCCAGGTGTAGTCGCCGGCGCGTCCGATGGTCATGCTGTCGCCGACGAAGAGAAAACGCATGGACGCCATGATGACCGATCCCGGCGCCGCCCCCGCTTCTGTTCCCGTACCGGTCCTGTCGCGTGCCGGCAACGGACGCGCGGGCGGCGCCGGGGCCGGGGCCGGGATGGCAGGCTGGGGGCATGCGTTCGCTCCCGCGCGCCACCGGCGCCACCGCCGTCACGGCCGCCGCCGCCCTGCTCGTGCTCTCCGCCGCGTCCGTGCCCGCGTCCGCCGCCGGCGACCCCGGCTTCACCATCGAGGACCCCAGGATCAAGGAGTCCAGCGGCCTCGCCGCCAGCCGGGCGCATCCGGGCGTCTACTGGACCCACAACGACCAGGACGAGCCCCGGGTCTTCGCGGTCGACTCAAGGACCGGGAAGACGGTCGCGACGGTCACCCTGACCGGTGTCGGCAAGCCCCGTGACATGGAGGCGATCTCGGTGGGCCCGGACGGCCGGGTCCATGTCGGCGACATCGGGGACAACCTCGACGGCTCCTGGCCGCACGTCTGGATCTACGCGTTCCCCGAGCCGGAGCGGCTCCGGGACACCACGGTCCGCGCGACCCAGTACACCGTGAAGTACGCGGACGGCCCGCGCAACGCCGAGGCGATGATGGTGCACCCCCGGACCGGCCGGGTCTACATCGCCTCCAAGAACGAGGACGGCGGCCGGCTCTACGAGGGCCCGGCCTCGCTCGCCCCCTCGGGGACGAACACCTTCCGCCGGATCGGCGATGTGCCGTGGGTGACGGACGGCGCGTTCTCCCCGGACGGTACGGAACTGGTGCTGCGCTCCTACTTCAGCGCCCGCGGCTACGCCTGGAAGGACGGCCGCCTCGGCGCCGACCACCGCGTGCGCGCCCCGATCCAGGGCCAGTCCGAGTCGGTGAGCTACACGCTCGACGGCGACGCGCTGATGTTCGGCTCGGAGGGCGAGCGGAGCGGGGTGGAACGGGTCGCCCTCGGCAAGGGCGGCACCGGCAAGCCCTCGTCGAAGGAGGCGGGTTCGGCCGCCGCCGACGAGGAGGGCGACGGCGACCGGAGGACGACCTACGGCGCCCTGGCCCTCGCGGCGGCCCTGGTCCTGGCCTTCGCCTTCAAGCGCCGCTCCCGCCGCTCCTGACACCCGCCGGGCGCCGCGCCCCCGACCGCGCCCGCGCCGGGCCGAGGGGCGGCGCGGCCGGGTCGTCTCTCTAGCCGGGGCCCGCGCACCCGGCGCGGCCCTCCCCGGCGCGCTCCCGCCCGGCGCGCTCCTCCTCGGCGCGGGCCTCCTCGGTGCGCTGTCGCACCAGCACCTCCAGCCCGTCGACGAACCGCCGCAGCCCGAAGGCGAAGTGGTCGAAGCCCTCGCTGAAGGTGTCCTCCCCGAGCTGCCCCATCAGCGGATATCTCCCGCTCTCCATCGCCCGGTCGAGGAAGGGCCGCTGGCGCTCCCAGAACTCCTCGTGGCTGAGCCCGGTGGCCTCCGCCGCCTCCGCCGCCTCGGCCTCCATCCGGGCGACCCCCGAGGCGATGCTCTGCACCGTGATGATCACCGAGATCAGCTCGGGGTCGCGCAGACGCGTCCCCCGCAGCACCGCGAGAGCGGCCTCCATGCTGTCCAGCGCGCTGGGCCCCAGTACGGTCCTGGCCTGGTTGACCTTGTGCAGCCAGGGGTGGGCCCGGTAGAGGGCGAGATAGCCGTGGGCCATGACCTCGATGGCGCCGCGCCAGTCGTGCTCCGCGTCGGCGGGCGGCTTCCAGGGGCAGGTGTCGCCGACCCGGTCCAGCATCAGATCGAGCAGCTCGGCCTTCCCGGGGACGTACCGGTACAGGCTCATCGTGCCGGTGCCCAGCTCCGTGGCGATCCGGCGCATCGAGACCGCGCCCAGGCCCTCCGCGTCGGCGATCCCGACGGCGGTGTTCACGACCCGGTCGAGGGTCAGCCCCGGCTTGGGCCCTCGGCTCGGCCGCTCGGCCGTGCCCCACAGGAGCTCCAGGCTGCGGTTGATATCGCCGCTGCCACTGGTTTCGGTCGTCATGGCCACACCTTATGTCCCTCCGCCGAACCCGCTGGACAGAAATTGAGTACGGTGTACTCTCTGCTGGGTACACCGTACTCAGTACTTGTGGGAGGGACCTGTGGAAGAGATCGAGGACGAGTTCGCCGTGCGGGCCGAGGGGCTGGAGAAGCGGTACGGGGAGAAGCGCGCGCTCGCCGGTTTCGACCTCGCCGCCCGCCGGGGAACCGTGCACGGCCTGCTCGGGCCGAACGGCGCGGGCAAGACCACCGCGGTCCGGGTGCTCTCCACCCTGCTGCGGTTCGACGGGGGCCGGGCCCGGGTGGCGGGCGTCGACGTGGCCCGCGAGCCCGCCCGGGTGCGCGGCCGGATCGGGCTCGCGGGCCAGTACGCGGCCGTGGACCAGGTGCTGACCGGCCGCCAGAACCTGGAGATGTTCGCCCGGCTCTTCCACCTCGACCGCCGGCGGGCCCGGCGGCGGGCCGCCGAACTCCTGGAGCGGTTCGACCTGGTGGAGGCGGCCGACCGGGGCGTCGGCGGCTACAGCGGCGGGATGCGGCGCCGGCTCGATCTGGCCTCGTCCATGATCCTCGCCCCCGATGTGCTCTTCCTCGACGAGCCGACCACCGGGCTCGACCCGCGCGGGCGCGGCGAGGTGTGGGAGGCGGTCAGGGCGCTGGTGGCGGGCGGCACCACCGTCCTGCTGACCACCCAGTACCTGGAGGAGGCCGACCGGCTCGCCTCCCGGATCACCGTCATCGACCGGGGCCGGGCCATCGCCGACGACACCCCCGACGGGCTGAAGAACCGGGTCGGCCGGGACCGTGTCGAGGTCGTCGTGGGGGACCCGGCCGATCTCCCGGCCGCCCTCGCCGCGGTCGCCCGGGTCGCGGACACCGTCCCGGAGTGCGACGAGACCGGGCGCCGGGTCCACGCCCCGGTCTCCGACCGGGTCGCCGCCCTCACCGAGGTGGCGCGCACCCTCCAGGACCAGCGGATCGGGGTGGAGGACATCGGGCTGCGCAGACCCAGCCTGGACGATGTCTTTCTGCGGCTGACCGGCCGCCCCGCCGAGTCCGCGGAATCCACCGGGTCCACCGGGTCCACCGAGAGCCCTGCGGAGGCGGCGGCATGAGCGACGTACTGAACCGGAGCACCCCTCGCACCGGGGAGACGGTTCCCCTGACCGTCCCGGCGGCGGGTGAGCGCCGGATGTACTGGGCGGTCGCCGACTGCTGGAGCGTCACACGGCGCGGACTGCTCCACTACCGCCACCAGCCGGTCAACATCGTCTGGCAGCTCGGCTTCCCGGTGCTGTCGGTCCTGCTCTACGCCTATGTGCTCGGCGGCGCGATGAAGGCCCCCGACGGTGGCGACTACCGCGACTACCTGATGCCCGGCATGTTCGTGATGACGATGGCCATGGGTTTCATGAGCACCGCGATCATGGTGGTCAACGATGCCACCCAGGGGGTCATCGACCGCTTCCGCTCCATGCCGATGGCCTCATCGGCGGTGGTCACGGGCCGGGGGCTCAACGATCTGCTGGTCGCGGTCGCCGAGCTGACGATCCTCGCGGCCACCGCCCTCGCGACCGGCTGGCGCTCCCACGCCGGCTTCGGCGGCACGCTCGCCGCCTTCGCGCTGCTGGTGCTGCTGCGCTTCTCGCTGATCTGGGTCGGCATCTGGCTGGGCCTGCTGGTCCCCAACCCGGAGGCGGCGGGCGGGCTCTACGCGGCGGTGCTCCCGATCACGATGATCTCCAGCATCTTCGCCCCGCCCTCCACCATGCCCGACTGGCTCGGTGTCGTGGCGGCCTGGAACCCGATCTCCTCCACGGCGGCGGCCACCCGCGAGCTCTTCGGCAACCCGGTGGCGGCCGACGGCACCTGGATTCAGGAGAACGCCCTGCTGATGGCGGTGGTCTGGCCGCTGATCGTGACCGCGGTCTTCCTCCCCCTGGCGGTCCGCCGCTTCCGGCGCCTGAGCCGCTGAGCCGAGCCGCCGTCGTGAGCCGCTGTGTCGTCAGCCGCTGTGCGATGAGCCGCCGCCGGCCGCGGTCCGGTCAGCCGTGCCGGCCCGCGGCCTGGAGCAGGGCCTCCACATCGAGCTTGGCCTCGGCCCCGATCGCCCCGGGGAGGGTCACCAGCTCGCCGGGGGCGTGGACGCGGTGATCGCGCCACCGATGATCTCGACGCGCTGCCCGGGGTTCCGCGCCATGAGGGCCTCGGCCTCATGGCGCAGGGTCCGCGGGTCGCCTTCCCCGGGGTGCCCGACTGCTGCGGCAGACACATCGGCCTCCTGATGACTGATGTCGAGAACATCATGGTGGGCAGAGCGCGGCGTCCGTGTCCCGTACCGATCCCTCACCCGGACGGGTGAGGCCCCGGCGGGAGTGATCCCGCCGGGGCCCCATCCGCGCACGCCACAGGGGTGCTCGGGCCGGTCCGGGCCATGCGGTTCGGATCAGAGATTCTCGATCACATAGTCGATGCACGCGGTCAGCGCGGCCACGTCCGAGGGCTCGACCGCCGGGAACATCGCCACCCGCAACTGGTTCTTCCCGAGCTTGCGGTACGGCTCCGTGTCCACGATCCCGTTCGCCCGCAGGACCTTGGCGATCGCCGCCGCGTCGATGTCGTCCTCGAAGTTGATCGTGCCGATCACCTGCGAGCGCTTCGACGGGTCGGTGACGAAGGGGGTCGCGTGCTTGGAGCTCTCGGCCCAGCCGTACAGCGCCTGCGAGGAGGCCGCCGTGCGCGCCACCGCCCAGTCCAGACCGCCCTGGCCGTTGATCCACTTCAGCTGCTCGTTGAGCAGGAAGAGGGTCGCGAGGGCGGGGGTGTTGTACGTCTGGTTCTTCAGCGAGTTGTCGATCGCGGTCGGCAGGCTGAAGAACTCCGGGACATGGCGCCCCGAGCCGTGGACGCGCGCCGCGCGCTCCAGGGCGGCGGGGGAGAACGCCGCGATCCACAGTCCGCCGTCGGCGGCGAAGGACTTCTGCGGGGCGAAGTAGTAGACATCGGTCTCGGTGATGTCGACGGGCAGCCCGCCCGCCCCGGAGGTCGCGTCGACCAGCACCAGCGCGCCGTCGTCCGCGCCCGCGACCCGCCGGACGGGCGCGGCCACACCGGTTGAGGTCTCGTTGTGGGTGAGGGCGTACACATCGGTGCCCGCCTCCGCCACCGGGTCCGGGTGGGTGCCCGGGTCGGAGGAGATGACGGTCGGCTCGGCCAGCCACGGGGCCAGCTTCGCCGCCTTCGCGAACTTCGAGGAGAACTCGCCGAAGGAGAGGTGCTGGGACTTGTTCTCGATCAGACCGTGCGTCGCGATGTCCCAGAACGCGGTGGAACCGCCATTGCCGAGGACGACCTCGTAACCCTCGGGGAGCCGGAAGAGGTCGCGTACGCCGGTACGCACCTCACCGACCAGATTCTTGACCGGGGCCTGGCGGTGGGACGTGCCGAGAAGAGAGGAGCCGGTGGCGGCGAGCGCGTCGAGCGCCTCCGTACGCACCTTGGAGGGGCCCGCGCCGAAACGGCCATCGGCGGGCTTGATGTCAGCGGGAATCTGGATATCAGCCACAACAGGGGAGGGTATCGGTTCGCCGGTGGCGCGGGACGCGCGGTCCGTCGGCTGAGACACCCGGGGCGCCCGGCCCCGCCGCCGGGCGCGCCGGGTGCCTCAGCCCTTCTGGTGCACCGAGAGCGCGTGCAGATGCTCGACCAGCGCGATCAGCACGAACTTGCTGGAGGAGTGGTCCCGGGCGTCGAACTCCACCAGCGGGACGTCCTTCTCCAGGGCCAGCGCCTGCCGGATGTGCTCATCGCTGTGGAGCGGACCGCCGAAGTCGTTGACGGCGACGATGTACGGCATACCGTGGTGTTCCAGACGGTCCAGGGCATACCAGGCATCGGTCGGCCGGCGGGTGTCCACCAGGACCACCGCGCCCATCGTCCCCGACAGCAGCCGCTCCCACAGGAACCAGAACCGTTCCTGCCCCGGGGCGCCGAAGAGATACAGCACGCTCCGGTCGTCGATCGTGATCCGCCCGAAGTCGAAGGCCACCGTCGTGGCGTTCTTCGCCGACACCCGGCTGGTGTCGTCGATGGTGCGGCCCGCGCGGCTCATCACCTCTTCGGTGTGGAGCGGGCGGATCTCGCTCACGGAGCGGACCATTGTCGTCTTGCCGACCCCGAAACCGCCGACCACGGCGATCTTCAGGGCGTTGTCGGCCGGCCCGGGGAGCATCGCGTCCAGCTCTGCCGGGTGGGGGTGGACCGTTCGGGTGCCGCGGGTCATCGCTTCTGGACGGTGCCGGTCATCGAGTGTTGCCTTCCGAGGGGTGGCGGGGGCATAACTGGAGCCGCTTGTTCCTGATCAAGTTGTCGTCACTATAGGAGGGTTGGCGATCACTTTGGGCTCTGCCCCCGGGCTTTGCCAAGGGCCGTACGGACGCAATGGTCGCAACCGGCATGTTTCCTGCCCGTAAGGAGGTCATGGGCCGGGCATCCTGACACACATGGCCGACGAGCGACCGACCCGGGAACTGGCATCCGAGCTACGGCGCGCGGTGCGCGGAGAGGTCGACTTCTCCGCCGGCGCCCGCGCGCTGATGACCATGGACGCCTCCAACTACCGCCGCGTCCCCGCCGGAGTGGTGGCTCCGCGCGACGCCGACGACGTGGCGGCGGCCCTGGAGGTCTGCCGCAGCGCCGGCGTCCCGGTGGTCCCGCGCGGAGGCGGTACGTCGATCGCCGGTCAGGCGACCGGTACCGGAGTCGTGCTCGACTTCACCCGCCATATGAACGCCCTTGTTGACGTGGACGCCGATTCGGCTACGGCCGTCGTACAGCCCGGACTCGTCCTGGACACACTGCGCGATGCGGTACGCCCCCTCGGGCTCACCTTCGGACCCGACCCCTCCACCCACTCCCGCTGCACCCTCGGCGGAATGATCGGCAACAACGCCTGCGGCGCCCACTCGGTGGCCTGGGGCACCACCGCCGACAACGTCCGGACCCTCTCCGTCCTCACCTACGACGGCACCGCCCACCGCCTCGGCCGGGGCGGACCCCTCACCGGCCCGCCCGGCCTCGCCGCGCTCGTCGGCGCCCATCTCGCCCCGCTGCGGACCGGCTACCCCGCCGGGCTGCCCCGCCGCATCTCCGGCTACGCCCTGGACGCCCTGCTCCCCGAGAACGGCGCCGACCTGGCCCGCGCCCACTGCGGCAGCGAGGGCACCCTCGCCGTGCTGACCGAGGCCACCGTGCGGCTCGTCCTCGCCCCGCCCGCCCGGGCGCTCGCCGTCCTCGGCTACCCCGACGAGAGCGCGGCGGCCGACGCCGCGCCCGGACTCCTCCCGTACGGCCCGCTGACCGTCGAGGGCATGGCCCACGACCTGGTCCCGGCCGGTCACGGGCTGCCCCGGGGCGGCGCCTGGATCTTCGCCGAGACCGGCGGCGAGACCCCGGCCGCCGCCCGGGCCGCCGCCGGGGCGCTCGTGCGGGCCTCGGACGCCCTCGACGCCGCCGTCGTCACCGAACCCGCCGCGATGCGCACCCTGTGGCGGCTGCGCGAGGACGCCGCCGGCACCGCCACCCGTACCCCCGACGGCGCCGAGGCCTGGCCCGGCTGGGAGGACACCGCCGTACCGCCCGCCCGGCTCGGCGCGTATCTGCGCGACTTCCGCGCCCTGCTCACCGCCCACGGCCTGCGCGGCACGCCCTACGGCCACTTCGGCGACGGCTGCGTCCATGTCCGGATCGACTTCGACCTGATCAGCGAGGTGGGCGTGCGCGCCTTCCGGCGCTTCTCCGAGGAGGCGGCCGATCTCGTCGTCGCCCACGGCGGCTCCCTCTCCGGCGAGCACGGCGACGGCCGGGCCCGCGCCGAGCTGCTGCCGAGGATGTACGGGGACGAACTGGTCGGCCTCTTCGCCCGCTTCAAGGACCTGTGGGACCCGGACGGCGGCCTCAACCCCGGCGTCCTGGTGCGCCCCGACCCCCTCGACGCGCATCTGCGGTTCGCGGCGCTGCCGCGCGAGCCCGTGGACGTCGTCTTCGGCTACCCCGAGGACGGCGGGGACTTCACCGGGGCGGTGCGGCGGTGCGTCGGCGTCGCCAAGTGCCGTACGACGGAGCCGTCCGGCGCCTCGGTGATGTGCCCCTCGTACCGGGTGACCGGCGAGGAGACCCACTCCACCCGGGGCCGGGCCCGGCTGCTCCACGAGATGCTCGCCGGTGAGGTCGTGCGCGGCGGCTGGCGCTCCCCGGAGGTGCGCGACGCGCTCGACCTCTGCCTCGGCTGCAAGGGGTGCCTCGGCGACTGCCCGGTGGGCGTCGACATGGCCACCTACAAGGCCGAGTTCCTGCACCACCACTACGCGGGGCGGCTCCGCCCGCTCTCCCACTACGCCATGGGCCGGCTCCCGTCGTGGCTGCGGGCCGCCGCGCCGCTCGCGCCGCTGGTGAACGCCGCCGCCCGGGTCCCCCC
Organism: Streptomyces sp. NPDC001889; assembly: GCF_053594535.1. NCBI lineage: Bacteria > Bacillati > Actinomycetota > Actinomycetes > Kitasatosporales > Streptomycetaceae > Streptomyces > Streptomyces sp. NPDC001889. Next base: position 74,815 of record NZ_JBSFER010000020.1, on the reverse strand, counting down.
GCTCGCGGCCCTGGCCAAACGGGCGGCCGGGATCGCCCCGGAGCGCACGCTGCCGGTCCTCGCGCCGGTGGGGTTCCGCCGGCTGCTGAGGGAGCTGCCGGGCGACCGCGCGGAGGCCCTCCCCGCCGGCGCCACGGCGGTCCTCTGGCCGGACACCTTCACCGAGCACCTCACCCCGGAGGTGGGCCTGGCGGCGGCGAGGGTCCTGCGCGCGGCCGGTCTGGGCGTCGTACTCCCGCGGAACCGTGTCTGCTGCGGCCTCACCCATGTCTCCACGGGCCAGCTCACCCGCGCCAAGGCCGTGCTGCGCCGGACCCTGGACACCGTGGAACCCCTGCTGGACCGGGACGTCCCGGTGACCGTCCTGGAGCCGAGCTGCGCGGCGACCCTGCGCACCGACCTCCCGGCCCTGCTGGGCGACGACCCGCGCGCGGCCCGGCTCGCCGCCCGGGTGCGCACCTTCGCCGCCACCCTGGAGGAGTACGCGCCGCACTGGACCCCGCCCCGGCTGGACCGCCCGGTGGCCGGTCAGACCCACTGCCACCAGCACGCCGTCCTCGGTGACGCCCCGGAGCGCCGGCTGCGCGGGCGCGCGGGTCTCACCGGCCCGCTGAGCGGGGGCTGCTGCGGCCTCGCCGGCAACTTCGGCTTCGAGCGGGGCCACTACGGCATCTCGGTGGCCTGCGCGGAGGAACAGCTCCTCCCGGCGGTCCGGTCGGCGCCCCCGGGCGCGGAGATCCTGGCGGACGGCTTCTCCTGCCGCACCCAGCTGGAGCAGACGGCCGGCGTCCGGGCCCGCCACCTGGCGGAGGTCCTGGCGGATGCCCTCCCGGAACCCGGTGACCGCTGAGTACGGGTACTCATGCCCCGGCGCTCCCGGGCGGCGAGGCTGCTCCCATGGACGACACAACCCCTGCCCCCGCCCGGAAGATCCACTGGTTCCCGGATCTGCTGGCGGCGGTCTCCGTGCTGGCGCTGGAGTGCGTCTGCCTGCTGGCTCTCTGGGCCTGGGCTCTGACCTCGGCCACTTCCTCCCCGGCCGCGTCCTCGGGCCCGGCCGCCACGGGGACGCTGCTCGTGATCGCCTTCTCCGTCGCCACGGCGTCGGCCGTCCTGGCCGCCCTGGGCTTCCTCCGGGCCCGGATGCCGGTCTCCGGAGTCTCCCAGATCCTGGTGGCGGGCTTCCTGCTCCTCTTCACCCTGGGACTGCTGCGCTGATCCCGGCCCGACCCCGCGTGCTCCGGGGCCGCCGACCCTACAATGCCTCATGTTCCAGGGCGAGTTGGCGATCAACGGGGACGCCGGCGGCTCTGTGGCGGGGAGGGAGGCGCGATGCCTCGGAGAACCGGAACCGGCCGGCGCGACCCCTTGTCGCGGCGGAGGCGGGGCCGGCCGACCACCCGGGCCGCGCGGCTCCGGGTGATACGGAACGAGACCGACCCCGCCCCGGTGGGTTTCGTGGGGCGCCTGCTGCAGATGCGGAGCTGGCTGGCGGCGCTCATCGGGGCGGCGCTGGCGCTGATGATCACGGGCGGGATCATGGCGCTCCCGGGCCAGCTGGTCAACGTCCCCTCGGTCAAGGACGACATCCGCTCGGGCCCCGATGTCTCGGCGGTGGTGGCGAAGGCACAGCTCGACGACGAGGGGTTGAGCCGGGTGACCCGGGAGGACCACCGTCCGAACGCGTCGTTGCGGAACTTCCTCTCCGCGCCGGGCGCGGTGGGCTCACCGGAGTACGACGAGCGCCTCCGCGCGGTAGGGGCGGTGAACCTGGAGAAGCTCACGCTCCGGGTCGTCTTCACCGGCCACCGGAACCAGACGGTCAATATCGTCAATATCGAACCGGAGATCGTGCGACGCGGTGCGCCGTGGTCGGGAACGCTCTTCGGCGCCCCGTCCCAGGCGGGCAGCCCCACCATGAACATGATGTTCGACCTGGACCGCCCGCGCCCGGTCGCCCGGGAGGCGAGGTTCGACGGCGAGAAGGGCCGGATCGAGCCGGGCAGGCCCTTCTTCGGTGAGCGGACGATCACCCTCAAGGACACGAAGCAGCAGGTGGTCCTGGTGCGGGCGGTCACCGCCCGCCACCATGTGTCCTTCCGGCTCAAGGTCACCTACATGCTGGGCAGCAGGACGAAGAGCGTCACCGTCGACGACCGCGGCAAGCCCTTCCAGGTCACCGCGGTCAGCGGCGGCTCGGACCGGCTGGAGGATCTGAAGTACCGCCGTGTCTTCATGCTCCAGGGCGACTTCTCGCTCTGCCAGGCTGTCCCGGCCACCAACTCGCCCTGCGCATGAGCGGGGCCACGACCGCCCGCCGGCTCCGGTGGCTGGTCCCCGTGCTGCTGGCGGTCGCCGCCGGCGCCCTGCTGCTGTTCCGCGAGGACGGCGGCGGGGACGGCGGGACCGCGACCCGCCCGCCGCCCTCCTCCAGCCCGCCGTCCCCCGCGCCCTGTACGGGGGTCAACCTGGACGGTGTCGGGCCGACGGTCGCCGGCGCGGACCGAGCGGGCGTGCTGAAGTTCTGGCGGGGCGTCATCGGCCCGGCGTACCGGGCCGCCTGCGCCGAGGACTACGGGCGCCTCGCCCGGCTGCTGGAGTTCAAGGGGTCACCGGAGTACTTCGGCACCACGGTGTGCTCGGGCTGCACCTCGTCCGAGATCGTCGCGATGTGGCGGGAGGAGTTCGGCTTCCGGGGCACCGACCTCGCCCGGGTGCTGGAGACCCGTCCCGTGCAGAGCCAGGGCGGGCTGATGTTCCGGCGCGGGGACGCGGTGGCGTGGTTCGCCCGGGGCACCTACGGAACGCCCGGCCAGTGGACGGGTTTCCACCCCCGGTGCGCCATGGAGCCCGACTGCTCCAGATATGCCACGGCCGCCCCGTGAGGGCGGCCGTGGCGCCATCGGTCTCAGCTCTGGTCGCCGAGGTCACCCCGCCCGAAGCGGCGCCTGCGCCCCAGCTTCCGCAGCACCGGCCAGGGGTCGCGCACGGACCGTCCGTACCCCCTGAGCTTGTGCGGCCGGCACACCCCGCAGCCCTTGCGGCGGCGGTGCGGTGAATGAGCCATCTCTTCCTTCCCCACGCGCCCCGCCCTGGGGCCGGCGTGGGGAGTACGTCCTCGTCATGACGGTGATTTTACGTTTCAACGGAACGGTTCCCGGTTCCCGGTTCACGGCAGCGGCACGAGCCGCACCACGGTCACGGTCACCACCGACTCGCTGACCAGATACGTGATGAACGCGACCCGCGCCACGGTCGCGTCCCGCCGGTCCCGGTCGTCCCGCACCGGGCTCGACCCGCACCCGTACGGGTCCCGCGCGACCACCGCCATCCCCTCCTCGAACCGCTTGCGCCGCTCCGGACTCAGACTGCGCCGCTCCGCGCGGGCGTCATCGGTGTAGGCGAGCCGCAGACTCATCCCCGGCTCCGGTACGAGTCGTCGCCGGAGTCGTCGAAGTGCAGCCCGGAGAGATCCCCGGCCCGAATCCGGGCGATCTGCTCCTCCTCCGCGAGGTCCTGCGCCTGCGGCGTCCGCAGCGCCCACCGCGCGAGCACCCCCGGGATCTCATCCGCGCCCGCGTGCTCGATCTCCCCGATGAACTGCTCGACCATGCCGGGCGGCAGCACCTCCCGGATCGAGTGAATGGTGCCGGGCAGTTCGACCTTCCGCCCGTTGACCGTGGTGCTGAACGTCTTTCTCACCGTGCTCCTCCCCTGAACCGCGCACTGCGGGGCCACGGTACGGCCCGGGGCGAGCGCGCGGGAGCCGGGAGGCCGCGCCCTCCCGCCCCACAACAGGGGCGGCCACTCCCAGCCCGTCCGGGGGCACCTCCCGGAGGCAGCTCTGGGGGCGTTTGAGGACGGACCTTGTGCGACAGGTTCCCGCGCCTTGCGGGCCATGGTCGGGGGCCTGCCCCCGAACCCCCGCGCCTCAATCGCCGGCGGGGCTGGATTTCGTGCTTCCGCCGGCTTGGAGGGGGTGGGTTTCGTGCCCTGGCCGGCTCGGCGGGGCCGGGTGCGTCAGCCCGTCCGGGGCGGGGCCCGCCTTCAGCCCGTCCGGGGGGACCTCCCCGAGGCAGCTCTGGGGAGATGGGGGACGGACCCGGCGCCCCGGGGCGCCGCACCGGACGGCCCCCCGGGCCACAGGGCACCCGCACCAGACCCCCCCGCACACTCACACCCCCCGCGTCAACTCCCTTGCCAGGGCGATCAAGTGAGGGAGCGCCGGGTGGGCGAGGGCCGGGCGGTGGGCCAGGAGGACCGGGACGGGGGGTGCGTCCGGGAGGGGGCGGAAGGTGACGCCCGGGTGCGGGTGGAGCTCCGCCGTGGAGGCGACCGACACCCCCGCCCCCCGCCCCGCCGCGATCGCCGCCAGCCAGTCGTCCGTGTTGGTCACGGTCACCGTCCCCACCGGCCGGGCCCCCTCCGGCCACAGGTCCAGGGTGGTCACCCCGGACACCTCGTTCACCAGCACCGGCCCGGACGCCAGATCCGCCAGGGTCACCCGGGGGAGCGCGGCCAGCGGTCCGTCGGAGGTGACCGCCGCCACCCGCGCCTCCGTGAAGAGCGGCTCCGTCACCAGCCCCGCCACCTCCACCGGCCCCCGCAGCACCGCCGCGTCCACCTCTCCCCGCGCCAGCCCCGCCGTGCGGTCGTCGATCCGCAGCAGTTCCAGCGGTGTCTCCGGGTGCTCCCGCTCCCAGCGCCGCAGCAGCGGGGTGGTGTAGGGGCCGAGCGCCGACCAGGCGTGCCCCAGCCGCAGCGGCCGGCGGCGCAGCCCGGACGGGTCGAGCGCGTCGTCGAAGGCCGCGACCGCCGCTGCCGCCTTGTCGCGGAACACCCTCCCCTCGGCGGTGAGCGCGAGATGGTGCGTGGAGCGGTCCACCAGCCGCGTACCCACGTACTTCTCCAGCGCCGCCAGCGACCTGGAGACCGCCGGCTGGGTCAGATGCAGCCGCCGCGCGGCCCGCGTCACGCTGGACTCCTCGGCGATCGCGAGGAAGCAGCGGAGATGGCGCAGCTCGATGCTCATGCGCCCGGAGCATAACCGCAGCGCAGTCGGCATTTCACGCGACGCGCGGCGACCCGTAGCGTGGAGGGTCCGTGTGATGACGAGAGGGAGTGCCTGGTGGACGAGGTCCGCAGCCCGGTCGTGGGCGCCGCCGAACCCGGAGCGGCGGTCGCGCTCGAAGCCGCCGCCCCCGGTGCGGCCCCCCGGGGCCGCCGCAGTCTCGGCCCGGTCGGGCTGGTCGTCGCCGGCGGCCTGTCCGTCCAGTTCGGCGCGGCCGTCGCCATCATGCTGATGCCGCGCGCCGGCGCCCTGGGCGTGGTCACCCTGCGCCTGGTGCTCGCCGCCCTCGTCCTGCTCATCATCTGCCGCCCCCGGCTGCGCGGGCACTCCCGCGCCGACTGGGGCACGGTCGTCGCCTTCGGCTCGGTCATGGCGGCGATGAACATCCTCTTCTACCAGGCCGCCGACCGCATCCCCCTCGGCGCCGCCGTCACCCTGGAGGTCCTCGGCCCGCTGGCGCTCTCCGTGATCGTCTCCCGGCGCCTGGTGAACCTGGTCTGGGCCGGTCTCGCCCTCGCCGGTGTGGTCCTCCTCAGCGGTGGCGGCTTCGACCGGCTCGATCCGGTGGGCGCGGCGTTCGCGCTCGCGGCGGGGGCGATGTGGGCCGCGTACATCGTCTTCAGCGCCCGCACCGGCCGCCGTTTCCCGCAGGCCGACGGCCTCGCGCTGGCGATGGTGGTGGGCGCGCTGATCAGCCTTCCGCTGGGCATCGCCGAGTCCGGGTCCCGGCTGATCGACCCCGAGATCCTGCTGCTCGGGCTCGGGGTCGCGGTGCTGTCGTCGGTGCTGCCGTACACCCTGGAGCTGCTCGCCCTGCGCCGGCTGCCGGCGCAGACCTTCGCGGTGCTGATGAGCCTGGAGCCCGCGATAGCGGCGGCGGCCGGTTTCCTGGTGCTGCACCAGGCCCTGTCCACCACCGACGCCCTGGCCATCGCCCTGGTCATCGCGGCGAGCATGGGCGCGGTGCGGACCCAGGCGAGGAAGGCCCACGGGCCCGTGGAGCCACGGGTCAACGCGGAGTAAAGCAAGCATGCTTGCTTGTTTCTGGCGGCGCTGTCATGCTCCGGGGCACACAACGCCGTGTCCCCGAGGGAGCGCACCGTGTCCGACCTCACCGTCACCGCCGCCGTCCCCGGCGATCCGCGCGAGGAGAGCGCGGAACCCGGCCGGCCGGCCGCCCCTCTGCCCGCCGAGCGGTGGGGGACCAGGACCGCCCCCGGCGCCCGGGCCGCCCGGCCGAGGGGCCCCCGGTGAGCGGCGGCGGAGCCGATGTGCTCCGGATCGGCAACGCGTCCGGCTTCTACGGCGACCGCTTCGACGCCATGCGCGACATGCTCACCGACGGCCCGCTGGACATCCTCACCGGCGACTATCTCGCCGAACTCACCATGCTCATCCTCGGCCGCGACCGACTCAAGGACCCCGGCCTCGGCTACGCCAGGACCTTTCTGCGCCAGCTGGAGGAGTGCCTCGGCCTCGCCCGCGACCGGGGCGTGAAGATCGTCGCCAATGCCGGTGGCCTCAACCCTGCCGCCCTCGCCGACGCCGTCCGCGCGCTCGCCGCGCGCCTGGGAGTCCCCTGCGAGGTCGCCCATGTCGAGGGCGACGACCTGCTGGACCGCTCCTGGGGGCCGGAGGTCCTCACCGCCAACGCCTATCTCGGCGGCGCGGGCATCGCCGCCTGTCTGCGCGCGGGCGCGGATGTCGTCGTCACCGGGCGGGTCACCGACGCCGCGCTCGTCACCGGCCCCGCCGCCGCCCGTTTCGGCTGGGGCCGGGACGATCTGGACGCGCTCGCGGGCGCGGTCGTCGCCGGCCATGTCCTGGAGTGCGGCACCCAGGCCACCGGCGGCAACTACGCCTTCTTCGCCGGGATCGACACCCAGATCCTCTGCCGGCCCGGCTTCCCGCTGGCCGAGATCCACCCCGACGGCACCTCCGTGATCACCAAGCACCCGGGCACGGGCGGGCTGGTGGACGTCGGCACCGTTACCGCGCAACTGCTGTACGAGACCGGGGGCGCCCGGTACGCCGGACCGGACGTCACCGCCCGGCTCGACACCGTACGACTGGACCAGGACGGCCCCGACCGGGTCCGTATCTCCGGCGTGCGCGGCGAGGCGCCGCCCGCCACGCTCAAGGTCGGACTCAACCGCGTCGGCGGCTGGCGCAACGAGGTCGTCTTCGTCCTCACGGGCCTCGACATCGATGCCAAGGCGGCCCTGTTACGGCACCAGCTGGAGGCCGCACTCGCCCGGGAGGGGCGGGGGCGCCCGGCGGAGGTGCGGTGGGAGCTGGCCCGCACCGACCACCGCGACGGCGACACCGAGGAGCGGGCCAGCGCCTATCTGCGGCTCGTGGTCCGCGACAGCGATCCCGCCAAGGTGGGCCGGGTGATCAGCGGCGCCGCCGTCGAGCTGGCCCTCGGCAGCTATCCGGGCTTCCATCTCACCGCGCCGCCGGGGCGGGGGGCGCCGTACGGGGTCTTCGAGGCCCGCTGCGTCGAGGCGTCGGCCGTGCCCCACACGGCCGTGCTCCCGGACGGCCGCCGGATACGTCTCCCCGCCCCGGCCGCCGGTGACGGCCCGCCCCCGGAGCCGTCCGCGCGGGGTCCGCGTCCGGCGCCCTCGGCCCCGGCCCCGGAGCCTTCCGCGCCGCGCCCGCTCCAGGAGCCCTCCGCGCCGGGTCCGCCCCCGCTCCCCGAGCGCCTCCCGCCCGGACCCACCCGGCGCGTACCCCTCGGGCTGATCGCGGGCGCCCGCAGCGGGGACAAGGGCGGCGACGCCAATGTCGGCGTCTGGGCCCGCTCCGCCGACGCCTGGCGCTGGCTCGCCCACGAGCTGACTGTGGAGCGCTTCCGCTGCCTGCTCCCGGAGGCGGCGGAGCTGACCGTCGTACGCCATGTGCTGCCGAACCTGCGGGCGCTGAACTTCACCGTGCGGGGCATCCTCGGCGAGGGGGTGGCCGCGCAGGCGCGGTTCGACCCGCAGGGGAAGGCCCTGGGGGAGTGGCTGCGGGCCCGGTACGCGGACATCCCGGAGGTACTGCTGTGACCCCGTCCGACCCTCCCGGAGCCCCCGCGCCCCCCGACCCTCCCGGAGCCCCCGCGCCCCCCGACCCTCCCGCACCCCCCGCGCCCCCCGACCCTCCCGAACCCCCCGGCGGCTCCCCGGCCGCCCGCCGGGCCGCCATGCTCCGCCGGCTCGCCGAGCTGGACACCGAGCACGCCAAGGCCCTCGCCGGCGGCGGCGAGAAGTACACCGCGCGCCACCGCGCGCGCGGCGGGCTCCTCGCCCGGGAGCGGGTCGAGCTGCTGCTCGACCCGGACACCCCCTTCCTGGAGCTGTCCCCGCTCGCCGCCTGGGGCAGCGACCACCCGGTCGGCGCGTCGCTGGTCACCGGCATCGGAGTGGTGTCGGGCGTCGAGTGCGCGATCACCGCCAACGACCCGACCGTGCGCGGCGGCGCCTTCAACCCCTGGACCCTGAAGAAGGCCCTGCGCCTCCAGGAGATCGCGTACACCAACCGGCTCCCCTCCATCTCCCTGGTGGAGTCGGGCGGCGCCGACCTCCCCTCCCAGAAGGAGACCTTCATCCCCGGCGGGGCGCTCTTCCGCGACCTCACCCGGCTCTCCGCCGCCGGAATCCCCACGGTCGCGGTGGTGTTCGGCAACTCCACCGCCGGGGGCGCCTACGTCCCCGGCATGTCCGACCACACGATCATGATCGAGAAGCGTTCGAAGGTCTTCCTCGGCGGCCCGCCCCTGGTGCGGATGGCCACCGGCGAGGAGAGCGACGAGGAGTCCCTCGGCGGCGCCGGGATGCACGCCCGGACCTCCGGCCTCGCCGACCATCTCGCGCACGACGAGCCGGACGCGCTGCGGCGGGCCCGCCGGGTGATCGCCCGGCTCAACTGGCGCAAGGCGCACCCGGACCCGCCCCCGGCCGAGCCGCCGCTGTACGACCCCGAGGAGCTGCTCGGGATCGTGCCCGAGGACCTCCGCACCCCCTTCGACCCGCGCGAGGTCATCGCCAGAGTCGTGGACGGCTCGGAGTTCGACGAGTTCAAGCCGCTGTACGGGACGAGCCTGGTCACCTGCTGGGCCGGGCTGCACGGCTATCCGGTCGGCGTCCTCGCCAACGCCCGGGGGGTGCTGTTCAGCGCCGAGTCGCAGAAGGCCGCGCACTTCGTCCAGCTCGCCAACCAGCGCGACATCCCGCTGGTCTTCCTCCACAACACCACCGGCTACATGGTCGGCAGCCGCTACGAGCAGGGCGGCATCATCAAGCACGGCGCGATGATGATCAACGCGGTCGCCAACTCCCGTGTCCCGCACCTCTCCGTGCTGATGGGCGCCTCCTACGGAGCGGGCCACTACGGCATGTGCGGGCGCGCCTACGACCCCCGCTTCCTCTTCTCCTGGCCCAGCGCCAGAGCCGCCGTCATGGGCCCGCAGCAGCTCGCGGGCGTGCTGTCGATCGTGGCCCGCGCCTCGGCACGGGCCGGGGGACGTCCGTACGACGAGGACGCGGACGCCGCCCTGCGGGCCGTGGTGGAGCGGCAGATCGAGGCGGAGTCGCTGCCCGCGTTCCTCTCCGGGCGGCTGTACGACGACGGGGTGATCGACCCGAGGGACACCCGCACGGTCCTCGGGCTCTGTCTCTCCGCGATCCACACCGCCCCGGTGGAGGGAGCGCGCGGTGGCTTCGGTGTCTTCCGCATGTGAACGGGCGGGCGGGGATCTCCGGGCAGGCGGGGATCTCCGGGCGGGCAGGGGTCCCCGGGTGGGCCGGGGATCTCCGGTGGGGAGGGAACGATGATCACATCCGTTCTGGTGGCGAACCGGGGGGAGATCGCCTGCCGGATCTTCCGCACCTGCCGCGAACTGGGCATCGCCACGGTCGCGGTGTACTCGGACGCGGACGCGTCGGCGCTCCATGTCCGCACGGCCGACCGGGCCGTACGGCTGCCGGGGACCGCCCCCGCCGACACCTATCTGCGCGGCGGGACGATCGTGCGGGCCGCGCTGGCGGCGGGCGCCGACGCGGTGCACCCGGGGTACGGATTCCTCTCGGAGAGCGCGGAGTTCGCCCGCGAGGTCATCGGCGCGGGCCTGGTGTGGGTGGGACCGCCCCCGGCCGCCGTGGCGGCGATGGCCTCGAAGACCCGGGCCCGGCAGGTGCTGGGACTGCCCGCGCCGCCCGACCCGGAGCGGCTCACGGCGGACGCCCTGCCCGTGCTGGTGAAGGCGGCGGCGGGCGGCGGCGGGCGGGGCATGCGGATCGTCCGCACCCTCCGGGAGCTGCCGGAGCAGCTCGCGGCGGCCCGCGCGGAGGCGCTGGCGGCCTTCGGCGACGGCGAGGTGTTCATCGAGCCGTACATCGGGAACGCCCGCCATGTGGAGGTGCAGATCCTCGCCGACACCCACGGCACGGTGTGGGCGCTCGGCACCCGCGACTGCTCGCTCCAGCGCCGCCACCAGAAGGTGATCGAGGAGTGCCCGGCGCCGGGCCTGGACCCCGGGACCGCGGCGGAGCTGCGCCGCTCGTCGGTGGCGGCGGCCCGGGCGGTGGGCTACACGGGCGCGGGCACGGTGGAGTTTCTGCTCGATGCCTCCGGCCGGGCCCGCTTCCTGGAGATGAACACCCGGCTCCAGGTCGAGCACCCGGTGACGGAGGCCGTGTTCGGTCTCGACCTGGTGGCCTGGCAGTTCCGTGTCGCCGAGGGCGAGCCGCTGCCCGCCGGGCCGCCGCCCGCCCGGGGCCACGCGGTGCAGGCCCGGCTCTACGCGGAGGACCCGGCCCGCGACTGGGCCCCGCGCGCCGGGGTGGTGCACCGGCTGGCCGTCCCGCACGGGCCCGGGGTGCGGCTGGACACCGGGTACGCGGACGGCGACCGGATCGGGGTGCACTACGACGCGCTGCTGGCGAAGGTCATCGCCTGGGCGCCCACCCGGGCGCAGGCGGTGCGCGGACTCGCCGGAGCCCTGGAGCGGTCCCGGGTGCACGGCCCCGCCACCAACCTCCCGCTGCTGGTGGCGTCCCTGCGGCACCCCGAGTTCACCGCCGCCCGTGTGGACACCGGCTTCTGGACCCGCCACCCGCCCGCCTCGCTCACGCCCGCCCCCGACCCGTACGCCCCCCTGGCGGCGGCCCTCGCCGACGCCCACGGCCGCTCCCGTTTCGGCGGCTGGCGCAACCTGCCCTCGGGTCCCCGGCTCAAGCGCTACCGCACGGAGGCGGACGGCGCCGAGCACGAGGTCGCGTACCGCCACACCCGCACCGGGCTCACCGCCGAGGGCGTACGGGTGGTGGCGGTCGGCCCGGACCGGGTGGCGCTGGAGGTGGAGGGGGTGCTGCGGACGTACGACATCGCGGTCTACGGGGACCGCGCTCCGGGCGAGGGGCGGGGGGTGCGGGTGTACGCGGGGAACACCGCTCTGACGGCCCTGCCCCGCTTCCCGGATCCGGCCGCCGCCGGGCCCGCGCCCGGCTCGCTGCTCGCGCCCGTGCCGGGGACGGTCGTACGGATCGGGGAGGGGCTCACCGAAGGGGCGCGGGTGGTCCGGGGCCGGCCGCTGGTGTGGCTGGAGGCCATGAAGATGGAGCACCGCGTGGACGCCCCCGTGGACGGCGTCCTCACCGCCCTGCGCGCCGTCCCGGGCCGCCGGGTGGAGGCGGGAGCCCTGCTGGCCGTGATCCGGGAGGACACCCCGGCGGCCCGGGCGGCACCGGAGGACAGAGCGGACCGGGCGGCCCCTGCGGACCCGGAGGACAGGCCGGCAGCGGAGGCCAGAGCGGACCGGGAGGCCAGAGCGGACCGGGAGGCCGGGGCGGACCGGGCAGCCCCTGCGGACCCGGCACAGGAGCAGGAGGACGTACGGCGGCGGCACCGCCCGCCCGGCCACCCCCACGAGCACACCCACGCCGAGGAGGGCACCCCATGACCCCGTCCGAGCTGGAGAGCCCCGAGGACCGGGCCCTGCGCGCGGCCGTCGCCGCCCTCGGCCGGCGCCACGGCCGGGAGTACGACCGGGCGGCCCTGTGGACGGAGGCCGCGGCGCTGGGCTGGCTCGGGGTGAGCCTCCCCGAGGAGTACGGCGGCGGGGGCGGCGGGCTCGTCCAGCTCTCCCTCGTCCTGGAGGAGCTGGGCGCGGCCGGCTGCCCGCTGCTGATGATGATCGTCTCCCCCGCGATCTGCGGCACCGTCATCGCCCGCTTCGGCACCGCCGAGCAGCGGGCCGCCTGGCTGCCCGGACTGGCCGACGGCTCCCGCACCATGGCGTTCGGGATCACCGAACCCGACGCGGGCTCCAACGTCCACCGCATCACCACCACCGCCCGCCGGGACGGCGACGGCTGGATTCTCACCGGCCGGAAGGTCTTTGTCTCCGGCGTCGACATCGCCGACGCGACGCTGATCGCCGGCCGCGCCGAGGACGCCCGCGCCGGCCGGCTCAAGCCCTGCCTCTTCATCGTCCCCCGGGACGCCGACGGCTTCACCCGTACCCGGATCGACATGGAACTCCGGGCCCAGGAGCAGCAGTTCGAACTGACCCTGGACGAGGTGCGGCTCCCGTCCGCCGCGCTCGTCGGCGACGAGGACGCCGGGCTGCTCCAGCTCTTCGCCGGACTCAACCCCGAGCGCGTCATGACCGCCGCCTTCGCCGTCGGCATGGGCCGGTACGCGCTCGGCCGGGCCGTCGCGTACGCGAAGGAGCGCCAGGTCTGGCGGACCCCGATCGGCGCCCACCAGGCGATCGCCCACCCGCTGGCCCGGTCCCACATCGAACTGGAACTCGCCCGGCTGATGACGCGCAGGGCGGCCCTGCTCCACGACGCGGGCGACGACACGGCGGCGGGCGAGGCGGCGAACATGGCGAAGTACGCCGCCGCCGAGGCCTGCGCGGACGCCGTCGACCGGGCCGTGCACACCCTCGGCGGAAACGGCCTCACCCGGGAGTACGGACTCGCCCCGCTGCTGGCCGCCTCCCGGGTGGCCCGGATCGCGCCGATCAGCCGGGAGATGATCCTGAACTACGTATCCCATCGGTCCCTGGGTCTCCCCAAGTCGTACTGACAGCCGCGATTCTGGCCGTCCCAACCGCGAGGAGGCTCCGATGGCCGATCACGAGCACATCTTCCGCAGCCGGTACGCCGATGTCCCGCCCGTGAGCAGACCCATCCACGACGCGGTCCTCGGCGACGCCGCCCGGTACGGCGACACGGTCGCCCTGATCGACGGCGCGAGCGGGACCACCGTCACCTACGCGGAGCTGGACCGATTCCACCGCCGGATCGCCGCCGCGCTCGCCGCCGCCGGGGTGCGCAAGGGGGATGTGCTCGCGCTGCACAGCCCCAACACCGTGGTCTACCCCAGCGTCTTCCACGGCGCGACCCGGGCCGGCGCCACCGTGACCACCGTCCATCCGCTGTCCACGGCGGAGGAGCTGGCCGTGCAGCTCAGGGACGCCTCCGCGCGCTGGATCGTCACCGCCTCACCGCTGCTGGAGACCGCCCGCCGGGCCGCCGAACTCTCCCCGGGGATCGGCGAGATATTCGTCTGCGACCGCGCCGACGGCCATGTCAGCGTCCTCGACATGCTCGGCTCCACCGCGCCCGAGCCGCTGATCGACTTCGATCCGGACGAGGACATCGCGGCCCTGCCGTACTCCTCGGGCACCACCGGTGTCCCCAAGGGCGTCATGCTCACCCACCGCTCCATCGCCACCAATCTGGAACAGCTCGGCCGGCCGCTGCCGATGCGGGCGGGGGAGCGGATTCTCGCCATTCTGCCGTTCTTCCACATCTATGGACTCACCGCGCTGATGAACGCCCCGCTCCGGCAGGGCGCCACCGTCGTCGTCCTGCCCCGCTTCGAACTCGACACCTTTCTGCGGGCGATCGAGAAGCACCGTGTGACCGGGCTGTTCGTGGCCCCGCCGGTCGTGGTCGCGCTCGCCAAGCACCCGCTGGTGTCCCGGTACGACCTCTCCTCGCTGGAGTATCTGATCTGCTCGGCCGCGCCCCTGGACGCCGCGCTCGCCACGGCCTGCACGGAGCGGCTCGGGCTGCCGCCGATCCTCCAGGGGTACGGCATGACGGAACTCTCGCCCGCCTGCCACCTCGTACCGCTGGAGGCACGGGACGCGCCGCCCGGCACCGTCGGGCGGCTCGTCCCGTCGACCGAGATGCGGCTGCTGGCCCTCGACGGCTCCGGGAGGAGCGTCGGGCCCGGCGAGGACGGCGAGATCGTGGTCCGGGGGCCCCAGGTGATGAAGGGATACCTCGGCCGGCCCGACGCCACCGCCGAGATGATCGACGAGGACGGCTGGCTGCGCACGGGGGACGTGGGCCGGGTCGACGAGGACGACTGGATGTTCGTCGTCGACCGGGTGAAGGAGCTGATCAAGTACAAGGGGTACCAGGTCGCGCCCGCCGAGCTGGAGGCGCTGCTGCTCACCCACGAGTCCATCGCGGACGCCGCGGTGACCGGGGTGCTCGACGAGGACGGCACCGAACTCCCCAAGGCCTGGGTGGTGCGGCAGCCGGGCGCCTTCCCGCTCACCGCCGAGGAGGTGATGGAGTTCGTCGCCGCGCGGGTCGCCCCGTACAAGAAGATCCGCAGGGTCTCCTTCATCAGCGGGGTGCCGCGCGCGTCCACGGGGAAGGTGCTCAGGCGACAGCTGAGAGACCGGGAGGACCCCCTGTGAGCACACTGGTCACCACCGCCCGTGAGCGGGGCATCGCCACCCTCACCCTGGACTCGCCCGGAAGCCGCAACGCGCTCTCCGCGCGGCTGGTGGGGGAGCTGGCGCGGGCCCTGGAGGAGTGCGGGGCCGACCCCGGCGTACGGGCGGTGCTGCTGACCCACACCGGCCCGGTGTTCAGCGCCGGGGCCGACCTCAAGGCACCGCCCGGCCCGTACACCTTCGTCGAACTGCTCCGCGCGATCGTCGAACTCCCCAAGCCGGTGGTCGCCCGGGTGACGGGCCGGGCGCGCGCGGGCGGGCTCGGCCTGCTGGGGGCCTGCGACATCGCGGTGGCCGGCGCGGGCACGGACTTCGCCTTCACGGAGGTACGGATAGGGGTCGCCCCGGCGGTGATCTCGCTGCCGCTGCTGCCCCGGCTCGACCCCCGGGCGGCCGGGCGGTACTACCTCACCGGGGAGACCTTCGGCGCGGCGGAGGCGGTACGGATGGGGCTGCTGACCCTCGCGGCGGAGGAGGGGGACGGGGCGGACGGGGCCGGCGGGGTGGACCGGGCGCTCGAACCGATCCTGGCCGGGCTGCGCAAGGCATCCCCGCACGGGCTGGCCGCCGCCAAGCGGCTGGCCACGGCTAGGGTGCGGGAGACCTTCGACCGGGACGCCGAGGACCTGGTGCAGCGGTCGGCGACGCTGTTCGCGTCGGCCGAGGCGCGCGAGGGGATGACGGCCTTCCTCGAACGACGGGAACCCGCATGGGAGCTGTAGCCACCACCCCCAAGCAGGACCGCAGCCGCGCCACCAGACAGCGGCTGCTGGAGGCCGCCGTCGCCTGCCTGGCCGAGGTCGGGTGGGCGGGGTCGACGGTGGCGGTGGTCGCCGAGCGGGCGGGGGTGTCGCGGGGGGCGGCACAGCACCACTTCCCGACCCGGGAGGACCTGTTCACGGCGGCGGTGGAGTATGTCGCCGAACAGCGGTCGACGGCGCTGCGCGGGCTGTCCTGCGAGGACCGCGCGGCCGTGGTGGGGGCTCTGGTGGATCTGTACACCGGGCCGCTGTTCCGGGCGGCGCTCCAGTTGTGGGTGGCGGCGGCGAATGAGCCGCAGCTGCACGCGAGGGTGGCGGAGCTGGAGGGGAAGGTGGGGAGGGAGACGCACCGGATGGCGGTGCGGTTGCTGGCGGTGGACGAGTCGGTGCCGGGGGTGCGGGAGACCGTCCAGGGGCTTCTGGACATGGCCAGGGGCCTGGGCCTGGCCAACCTCCTCACGGATGACGCGCCGCGCCGCGCGAGGGTGGTCCACCACTGGACCACCCTCCTGACCCCGACTCTCCCCCCACCCCCCTGAGACACCCCCGACCCCCCTCTCCCCCGTGCGGCCCACCCGACTCCACCCGCCCGGCAGCCCCAGCGACCCCGGCAGCCCCAGCGACCCCGACACCCCCAGCCGGTCCGGCACCCCCAGCCCGCCCGGACACCCCAGCCGACCCGGCTACCCTCAGCCCGTCCGGCGCTTGAGGACGGACCCCGCACCCCGGGGCCCCGCATTCTGCGGGCCCGGGTCGGGGGCCTGCCCCCGAACCCCCGCTCCTCAATCGCCGGAGGGGCTGAGTGGGCGCGGCTCAAGCGCCAACAGGAAGGGAACTCGGGCCTCGGCCTTCCAGCGAAGCCGACCCACCCCAGCCTGTCCGGCGTTTGAGGACGGACCCCGCACCCCGGGACCCCGCACCCTGCGGGCCCGGGTCGGGGGCCGGCCCCCGGGCCACAGGCCCCGGCATCGACGGCTCAGCCGGCCGCACCGTACCCCGGCAACTGCCCCGCCCCCCGCGCAGCCGGCCCCACGTAACGGGCCGACGGCCGCACCAGCCTCCCCGTCCGCTTCTGCTCCAGAATGTGCGCCGACCACCCCGCCGTCCGCGCACACGTGAACATCGACGTGAACATGTGCGCCGGCACCTCCGCGAAATCCAGCACGATCGCCGCCCAGAACTCCACATTGGTCGCCAGCACCCTCTCCGGCCGCCGCTCCCTCAACTCCCCCAGCGCCGCCCGCTCCAGCGCCTCCGCCACCTCGAACCGCGGCGCGCCCAACTCCTTCGCGGTGCGCCGCAGCACCCTCGCCCGGGGGTCCTCCGCCCGGTACACCCGGTGCCCGAACCCCATCAGCCGCTCCCCCCGGTCCAGCGCCCCGCGCACATACCCCTCCGCGTCCCCGCTCCGCTCGATCTCCTCGATCATCCCGAGCACCCGCGACGGCGCCCCGCCGTGCAGCGGCCCCGACATCGCCCCCACCGCCCCCGAGAGCGCCGCCGCCACATCCGCCCCCGTGGAGGCGATGACCCGCGCGGTGAAGGTCGAGGCGTTCATCCCGTGCTCCGCCGCCGAGGTCCAGTACGCGTCGACGGCCCGCACATGGCGCGGATCGGGCTCCCCGCGCCAGCGCACCATGAACCGCTCCACCACCGACCGCGCCTTGTCGATCTCCCGCTGCGGCACCATCGGCAGCCCCTGCCCCCGCGCGCTCTGCGCCACGTACGACAGCGCCATCACGGCCGCCCGCGCCAGATCGTCGCGGGCGCACTCCGCGTCGATGTCGAGGAGCGGCTTCAGCCCCCACACCGGCGCGAGCATCGCCAGCGCCGACTGCACATCCACCCGGATGTCCCCGGAGTGCACCGGGATGGGGAACGGCTCGGCCGCCGGCAGCCCCGGCTCGAACGCCCCGTCCACCAGCAGCCCCCACACCTTCCCGAAGGAGACGTGCCCGACGAGATCCTCGATGTCCACCCCCCGGTAGCGGAGCGCACCCCCTTCCTTGTCGGGTTCGGCGATCTCCGTCTCGAACGCGACGACTCCCTCAAGACCCGGTACGAACTCGGACATACGGCGGCTCCTCATCGGACGTACGGCTAAGGCGACGGGAAGAGGATTCTGGTCCCTGCGGGCGGCGCGGGGAAGCGGGCCGCCCCGTACGGCGCCCGCCCGGCCGCTGCGGCAGGATGAACCCCATGACCGACCCCGCCACCGCCGGGAGCGCCCCGCCGGACCCCGCCGTCATGCGCAGGCGCTACCACTCCGCCCCGCTCCTGGAGAGCGAGCTGGCCCCGGACCCGATGGAGCAGTTCGCCCACTGGTTCCGCCAGGCCGTCTCGGCGGGGCTGCACGAGCCCAACGCCATGGTGGTCTCCACGGCCACCCCCGACGGCCGGCCCTCCTCGCGCACCGTGCTGCTGAAGCAGTACGACTCCCGGGGGTTCGTCTTCTACACCAACTACGCCTCCCGCAAGGGCTCCGAGCTGGCCGCCAACCCGTGGACCGCGCTGCTCTTCCCCTGGCATCCGCTGGCCCGCCAGATCCAGGTCACCGGCACCGCGTCCCGGGTCGGCAGGGACGAGACGGCGGCGTACTTCCGCAGCCGCCCGCACGGCTCCCAGCTCGGCGCGTGGGCCAGCGAGCAGTCCTCGGTGATCGGCTCCCGGCAGGAGCTGCTGCGCCGGTACGAGGAGCTGGCGGCCCGCTACCCGGAGGGTGAGCGGGTGCCCGCGCCACCGGAGTGGGGCGGATTCCGGGTCGTCCCGGAGAGCGTGGAGTTCTGGCAGGGGCACGAGAACCGGCTCCACGACCGGCTGCGGTACGTCCGCGCGGGGGAGGGGTGGCGGGTCGAGCGCCTCGCCCCCTGAGGGGCCGGGGCCGGGACCGGATTCCCGTCCTGGCCGGAGACGCGGACGACCCGTGGGCCTGTTTCCTTCCGTCGGTACGCAACGGTCGGAAGCCGGTCGGATCACCGGCAGCCCACGGGTCGGGTGACTGCTTGGGATTGCGGCAGGAGGCCTGCCGGCAAAGGTGCGACGGCAGGCCTCTAGCCCGCAGTCACCTCACGCATCCGAAAAGAAATCACTTCCGGATCACCTCCTTTCATCGTGTGCTCCACAGCCTAGAAGCCTCTCCGCCGTGGGCTCAACCGAATTAAATGAGCCTTTCTGCACCCCTCCGACGGACAACGAACAGCCGGAACCTGGTGTGTCCTGTGTCACGTTCGAGTTGAATGGGTCCGGAGGGAGCCCGGGATGAGTGCTTCGAAAAGTGAACCGGCGCTGACGGCGACGGCGACAGCGGGGGCGGAGCTGCTGACCGCCCTGCTCGACGGGATGGACGCGGCGCTCTGCGCCTTCGGCGCGGACGGCACGATCACCCACTGGAACCGTGAGGCCGAGCGGATTCTCGGCTGGGCGCCCCAGGAGGCCGTCGGGCGGCGCGGCTTCGCCGGGTGGGCGGTGAGACCCGCCGACGCCCCGGAGGTGCGGCGGCGGCTGATGGCCGCGATGGACGGCCCCGGGCGCACCGTCCACGAGTTCGCGCTGCTCCGCAAGGACGGCGGGCGGATTCTCGTCCGGGCCCAGTGCGCCCGGGTCCTGGGCGCGGACGGTGAACCGGCCGGGGCGTACTGCGCGTTCAGCGAGGTGCACGCGCAGATCGATCTGGAGCGGTCGATCGCGCTCAGCGAGGCGCTCTTCGACACCGCCTCCTGGGGGGTGGTCCTCGTCGACGTCGATCTGCGGCCGACCGTGGTCAACACCTACGCGGCGCGGGCCCTGGGGGCCGGCAGCGCCTCCCCGCTGGGCCGGCCGCTCGGTGAGCTGGTGGCCCAGGGCGTGGACGAGCTGGAGGGCGCGCTCCACCATGTCCTCTCGGAGGGGGCGCCGCGCGGGATCAACGAGATGTGGGTGACCCTGGCGGGTGCCGAGGGGGAGCCGGAGCGGCGCCGCTGCTGGCGGAGCGGGTTCCTGCGGCTGTCGTCCCCGCTGGCGGAGCAGCCGGTGCCGCTGGGCGTCGGCTGGATCTTCCACGATGTGACGGAGGCCAAGCTCGCCGAGCAGGAGTCGGACCGGCTCCGGTTCCGCGCCAGCCAGCTCCACCGGGCTGCCCGCGCGGCGGCGGAGTGCGAGGACCCGGTGGAGGCGGCCATGGCGTATCTGGACTTCGCGCTCGCGGGCTTCGCCGACCATGTGCTGGTCGATCTGCGGGAGCCGGGGGAGCGCGGCCGGCTGATCCGGACCGCGTCCACCCCCGGGGCGGCGCCGGGCCCCTGTGTCCCGGTCGCGGGCGGCGGTATTCCCGTGCGCTATCCGCCCGGCCACCCCGCGCTCCAGGCGGTCGACCGCACGGGCTCGGTCCGTGCGAGCGCGCCCGTGCCGGTGTCCGCCTCCGCGTGGGCCACCTGGTCCGAGGACCGCCTCTGGCCCGCCGATATGAACCACTCCCTCTGCACGGTCCTCCGCAGCCGTGGCCGCACCCTGGGCGTGGCCACCTTCCTCCGCGCCCGCCCGCGCCCCGCCTTCGACCGGGCCGACGCGGTGTACGCGGAGAGCATGTCGGCGATGGTCGCCGCCTCCCTCGACCTCGCCGCCCCGCCGCCCCCCGACTGAGCCCCCGTGCGCCGGTGCGGCACCGCTCAGCCGCCCGGTGACACCAGCCCCCGCTCCTGCGCGATGAACACCAACTGCGCCCGGTCCCGGGCGCCGAGCCTGGCCGGCGGACGGGTCATGCACGCCTTCACGGTCGCCACACTGATGAAGAGCCGCCCGGGGACCTCCGTGTTGGACAGGCCGGCGGCCGTCCGTTCCGCGACCACCCGGGCGGGCCGTGCCGGCCCGGAGCGATGGCGTCGGGCGTCACCGGCCGGCCGCCGAGGGCCGCACGGTCCCGGTGCGCCGGCGGGTCGGCGGGTTCTCGCTGGGGACGGGACAGCGGCCCGGGATGGCCGCCGCGCTCCTCGGCGACCCGCCGGTGCTGCTCTTCGACGGGCCGCTCAACGGCCTGGACCCGGAAGGGGTGCTGTGGCTGCGGGGTCTGGTCCCGCCGGCCGGCCGCCGAGGGCCGCACGGTCCCGGTCTCCAGCCATCTGATGTCCGAGACGGAGCACACCGCCGACGACATCCCGGTGACCGGGCGCGGAGAGCTGATCGCCTCCGGACCGCCGGCGGAGTCCGCCGCCCGGGGCGGCCGGCGCGGGGTGACCGTCCGGGCACCGGACCCCGTCGCGCTCACCGCGCTGGTGACCGCCACCGCCACGGGCTCGCTGGAGCGCGCACCGGACGGCTCGTACACGGTGACCGGGCTCGACGCGCCCCGACCGGCCGAACTGGCCTTCGAGCACCGTGTGATGCTCCACGAGCTGACCCCCCGGACGACCTCCCTCGAAGGGGCCTCCCCGGAGCTGACCGCCGGCCACACCGGCCGTCTCTCGGGGGAGCGCCGATGACGACGACCCGCCGCCGGCCCGGGGACGCCCGGTTCTCCGGTCTTCCCGCCGCCGAATGGATCGAGCTGCGCTCCCTGCGCTCGGTCCAGGGCTCGCTGATCGCCGGAGCGCTGGTGATCACCGGCATCCGCGCCAACTCCGCCCGGTCCGATGTGGATCTGCTGAGCTTTTACGCGTCCCCATGGTGGCGGCGGGCGGCGATCGACCCGATGCACACGGCCTGTCGCGGTGGCGGCCACCGTCCCGCCGGCGCACCGCCGCGACCTGTGCCCCCCCGCCCGTGGCCGCCCCCGCCCGCCGGGCCGGGACCGCTCCGTGCCCCCGCTCACCGCGCCCCGGCGGCCCCGGCGGGCGGACGGTTCAGCGGCGGTAGAAGATGCGGTCCCCGTACTCCCGCATCACCCGGTCGTTCCACTCGTAGCCGCCGTCCACGTTCCCGGACCGCAGCATCGGCGGCTCGACGCCCCGCTCCGCCAGCCGCTCGGCCGCCGCCGCCAGCGTCGCCTGCATCAGCGCGCTGGTGACCACGGTCGACGCGGGTGCGAACGGCGCCTCGATGCCCTCGTGCGTCAGCTCCGCGTCCCCGACCGCGATCTTGGAGTCGAGGACCACATCGCAGTGGTCCTTGAGGAAGGTGCCGGAGCTGTGCCGGGACCTGGTCTGCTCCGTGTACGCCACCGAGGTCACGCCGATGACCGTGATACCGAGCGCCCGGGCGTTCATCGCCATCTCCACGGGCAGCGCGTTCCGCCCGGAGAGCGAGATGATCACCAGCAGATCGCCGCGGGTCAGCGGGCTGGTGTCCAGCACGGCCGCCGCCAGCCCGTCCACCCGCTCCAGCGCGGAGCCGAGCGTCGCCGGCATGACATCGACACCGAGGGTGCCGGGGACGGCGAGCAGATTCATCAGGGCGAGACCGCCCGCCCGGTAGACCACGTCCTGCGCCGCGAGAGAGGAGTGCCCGGCGCCGAAGGCGAAGAGTTTGCCCTCCGCGGCGATGGTGTCCGCGATGGCCTCCCCGGCGGCGGCGATGCTCCCCGCCTCCTCGTCCCGTACACGCTGCAGCAGACCGATCGCGGCGTCGAAGAATTGACCGGCCAGCTTGCTCTCGCTCATCATTGAGCCCTTTCCGGATGCGGAACGCAGTTTCGGGAATACCCGTGCCGCCGATCACGTTGCGGTCTGGACCATTGCCCTGTCAATACTGTCCCTAGAGTCTCTGACACCGGCTCCGCCCGCCGGCTTCTCCCGGCGTCAGCACGGTTGTCACTGGGATGCGTAAGAATTGACTCCGGGGCCGCAGCGCACGATTTCATCGAGGGGCACGTATGTCCGGACTGATCGACACCACGGAGATGTACCTCCGCACCATCCTCGAACTGGAAGAGGAAGGTGTGGTTCCCATGCGAGCCCGCATCGCCGAGCGGCTGGACCAGAGCGGTCCCACGGTCAGCCAGACCGTGGCCCGTATGGAGCGGGACGGCTTGGTGACGGTCGCCGGGGACCGCCATCTGGAGCTGACCGACGAGGGCAGGCGGCTGGCGACGCGCGTGATGCGCAAGCACCGGCTCGCCGAGTGTCTCCTCGTCGATGTGATCGGCCTGGAGTGGGAGCAGGTCCACGCCGAGGCGTGTCGCTGGGAGCACGTCATGAGCGAGGCGGTGGAGCGGCGGGTGCTGGAGCTGCTGCGCCACCCCACCGAGTCGCCCTACGGGAACCCGATCCCGGGCCTGGAGGAGCTGGGCGAGAAGGCCGAGGCCGATCCCTTCCTCGACGAGGGCATGGTCTCGCTGGCCGATCTGGACCCGGGGGTGGACGGCAAGACCGTGGTCGTCCGCCGGATCGGCGAGCCGATCCAGACCGACGCCCAGCTGATGTACACCCTGCGCCGCGCGGGGGTGCAGCCCGGCTCGGTGGTGAGCGTGACCGAGTCGGCCGGCGGGGTGCTGGTCGGCAGCAGCGGAGAGGCGGCCGAGCTGGAGGCGGATGTCGCCTCGCATGTCTTCGTCGCCAAGCGCTGACACCTTCCCGAGCAGCACGAGCAGCACGAGCAGCACGAGCAGCACGAGCAGTACGAGCAGTACGAGCAGTACGAGCAGTACGAGCAGTACAAGAAGTACAAGCAGCACAAGAAGTACAGGGAACACAGGAAGAAGAACCGGAAACACCGGAAGCGGGAGAAGAAGGGGCGCGGGTTCGCAGCCCGCGCCCGGGCCGGGCCCTCGGAGGTGCCCGGCCGGGAGCCCCGGCCGTCCGGCCCGGCCCCGGTTGTCACTGTGCGCCCTCTGTCTCCCCACTGTGCGCCCCCTGCCCTCCCGGGGGCCCTCTGCCGCGAAATTCCGCCCCATCACCGGCTATCACCGGCCTTCCCGGCCGGTTCGCACCGGAAGGGAAGCGCCCGGGGTGCCTCGCGTGCGACGCTGTTGCCGAGGCATATGACACTCGGCCGGGGAGGGATCAGGGTGATGCGCCCGTCGTGCGCCCCTCTGTGCTCAGCGGTGCCCCCGATACGCGAACCCGTCCGCCTGGACCGCCCGTCACTCGGCCCCGCCGGTGATGGGGGCACACCCGCCCGGCCTCGCCGGCGCGGGAGACTCCGTGGCCCGGGGGCCGGCCCCGCGCCGTGCGGGTTCCCGGAAGGGACGCGGGGTCCGTCCCCCGTCCGCTCCGGAGCCGCCTCCGGGGCGCGTTCCTCCGGGGCGCGTCCCCCTCGGACTCGGCCGGCACCGCCCTCGCGCGGTGCGGCCCTCCCCGTGCGGCGGCCCGGCCGGTGCGTCCTTCCGCGCCTCCGCCCGCGACAGGAATGCCCCGGCGCCCTAGGGCGCCGGGGCCTGCCCTCCCCTGCACTGACCCGGAGCCCCGAGCTCCCAGGGTCATTCCCCACGGACCGTCTTCCCCGAGCGGCCCGCCTCCCGCAGGAGATCTCCCCCCACCGGCAGGAGTCATTCCTGATGAGCGGTCACTCAAACGAGGGGTGTTGTACGCCAGAACCGTGTATTCGAATGAGAGTTCGATAGGCTGAGTGGGTCGACCGGGGGAGAGAAGGGGGTGCCGGCCACATGGCGCGGCGCATCGATGTGACCGGAGCCGACGGCGTGCACCTGGCCGCCTGGGAATTCGCCGATCCGCTGAAGGGCAGCCGTGAGCCCCGGGCCGATCCCGGCTGCCCCCCGGCGGACGGAGCGCCGGGCGGGCCGCCGGCGGCGCCGGCGGGGTGCGGGCAGGGCGGGCCCGGAGCGGCCTCCGGCGAGCGGGGCGGGCCCGGGCCCGCCCCGGGGATGCTGCTGCTCCACGGCCTCATGGGATGCGCGGAGCACTGGGCCCCCGTGGCGGCCCGGCTGGCCGGCCGCCACCGGGTGGTCGCCCTCGACCAGCGCGGCCACGGCGCCAGCGAGAAGCCGCCCGAGGGTCCCTTCACCCGGGAGGCGTACATCGCCGACGCCGTCGCCGCGATCGAACAGCTGGACCTCGCCCCGGTGACCCTGGTCGGCCACTCGATGGGCGCGCTCACCGCCTGGCAGCTCGCCGCCCGCCGCCCCGACCTGGTCGGAGCGCTGATCATCTCCGATATGCGGGCCGCCGCGCTGGGGGCCGCGTCGCAGCGGGAGTGGGAGGCGTGGTTCCGTTCCTGGCCGCTGCCCTTCGCCTCGGTCGCCGAGGTCCACCGCTGGTTCGGCGCGGACGACCCGTGGGCCGAGCGGCCCACCCCCGCGCGCGGGGAGTTCTTCGCCCGGGTGATGGCCGAGGGCGAGGACGGCTGGCGCCCGGTCTTCTCCCGCCGCCAGATGCTCAGCTCCCGCGCCCCCTGGGTGCACGACGCCCACTGGGACCAGCTGGCCCAGGTCCCCTGCCCCGCCCTGGTGGTCCGGGGGCCGGATGGCGAGCTGGGCCGCGCGGAGGCCCAGGAGATGGTCAGAGTCCTCCCCCTCGGCCAGTACGCGGAGCTGGCGGAGGGCGGTCATCTGGCGCACTGCGACCGGCCGGAGGAGTGGTGCGCGGCGATCGAGCCCTTCCTCGCCGCCCTCCCCCGGGATCTGGCCCGCGACAGCGACGGCGTGCGGGCCACCGGCCCCTGACCCACCGGTGGCCCGCACGCCGTCATCCGCCGCCCGCCCCCACCGGACCCCCGGGGCCCTGCCCGGCCCCGTGAGCCCTGCCCGGCGCACCGGCGCCAAGCCGCACCGGCGGAAGCCGCGCCCGTGAGCGCATCGGCCGAGGCGGCACCGGCGCCAAGCCGCACCGGCGGCACCGGCACCGGCGGGAGCCGCCTCAGAAGGAGAAGAGCGCCCCGCCCAGGCTCGCTTCCCTCTCGCAGCCGTTGTTGTACGTGGCCGACCAGACGACGCGCTCGCCGCGCCACACGCCGTCGGCGGTGACGGTGACCGGGTCCCACTCGCGCGTACAGAGGGCCTGCGGCTGTGTCGACGGCAGGGCGGCGAAGTCGCCGTTCACGGCGCGGAGTTCGCCGCAGGCGTCGGCGGGCGAGGGGTGGGTGCCCTCGGCGCGCGGGGCGCAGCTGAGGGTGACCGCCCGCTGGACGGTCGACTCGGCCGCCGATGTGCCCTTGCCGATGCCGAGGACCAGCGCGGAGGGCGCGTACAGCCCGGCGTGGGAGGCGGGCCGCTCGGTGGGCTCGGCGGCCCGCGCCGAGGCCGCCACGGCCCCGCCGAGGGCCAGGGCCGCCGCGACGGCGATCGTGCTGCGTACGGAACGCATCGGTGGAACTCCTTCGCTCTGAGGGTGATTGCGCTGGGGAGTCTTGCGTAAGCGCACGGTGAGCGCACGTCGATCGCCGCTTTCCGGCCGTGTCCACGGAAACAGGGGTGACCGAATGGTCGTTTGGGCTGTTCGGCCCGGGTGCCGGACGCCCCCGAGAGGCGTCCGGCATATGGACAATCTTGAGTGGTTCACTTCGAAACAACCGGTTGAGCTGGGAAGACGATCCAGCGGTACGTTTCTTCAGCCACCCGGCATCGACGGGAAACCACTCACAGCGAGCCCCGGATCATCCCTTGCTGACCGCCGCCAGGATCTCCGGCAGCCGGTTCGCCGTCTGCGGAGCGGCGATCCGCAGACCGGCCCAGCCGATCAGCGGCCCGTACACCGCGCCGGCCGGCAGCAGCAGCCACAGGCCCGCGTGCGCGTCCGTCAGATGCATCCAGACCGCCGCGGCGATCAGCGGGGCGCAGAGCACCGCCGCGATCACCATCCCGCCGAGGATCGACATCCAGGCGAGCCCCGCCTGCCCCGGCACGACGTTCTTGTACGCGCTGTCCTGCGGGATCGAGTACGCGAACCGGGCCGAGGCCACCGCCCCCGTCCCCAGCATCGCGCCCAGCAGCGCCAGCGAGATCCCCAGCGCGGGCGCCAGCCCCCGCCAGTCGTCCACCACGGCCGCGACGACGACATTGACGAGGACGGTGTACGGGAGGGTGATGGCCAGCAGCGCCAGCGCCCGCCCCCGCAGCTCCGCGAGGGCGTCCCCGGTCGAGGAGATGGTCTGCGCGACCATCCAGAAGGCGGAGGTGTCCTGCCCGAACTGGTTGTACATCTGGATGCCCATCATCCCGGCGGCGAAGCTCGCGAAGTAGACCGAGCCCATCCCCTGGTAGGCGTTGAACAGCGGTACGAGCAGCCCGATCACGAGACCGGAGACCCAGGCGGCCCTGGTCTTCGGGTCCCGCCACACATAGAGCAGGGTGCGCCGAGCCACGGTGCCGGTGCGCCCCTCGGGCAGCAGCCGGTGCGGCCCGCCCGGGAACCTCCCGCGGGCGGACGGCTTCCCGGCGGCGCCGAGCGTCGAGCCGTCGGGGGTGGTCATCAGGGTGGTCAGGCTCCGCCGCCAGGACCACAGCAGGGCGTACAGGGCCCCGGCCGAGAGCGCGAGCTGGGCGAGGGCCATGGCGTGCGCGCCCTCGCTCACGGAGTCGATCGCGCCGATCGCGGCGGCCGGCGGCAGCCACCGCACGACCTCGGCCGCGGGCTCCAGCGCGGACACCCCGCCCGCCCGGCCGAGCCGCTGGGCGCCGAAGTTCACCAACTGGAACCCGATCGCGACCACCAGACCGCTCAGCAGCGCCAGATCGCGGCCCTTGCGGGAGGTGAGCAGCCGGATGTTGCCCGCCGCGACGGCCCGCGCCAGGGCCACGCACACCAGCAGCGCCAGCGGCACGGCGATCAGCGACACCAGCACGGCGGCCGTGCCGTGCGCGAGGGCGAGGGCCGAGCCGGTCAGCAGGCAGAGCGCGAACAGCGGCCCGATGCCGGCCAGGGACGCCGTCAGCAGCGCCGAGACCAGCGGGCGCGGGCGCAGCGGCAGCATCACCAGCCGGGTCGGGTCCAGCGTCTCGTCCCCGCCCGGGAAGAACAGCGGCATCACGGCCCAGCCGAGCGCCAGCACCCCGGCCAGCAGCACGGCGACGGTCGCCGCCTGGTCGCTGCCGCGCAGCAGGACGAGCCCGAGGAGCTGGAGGGCGGCGACCAGCAGGGTGAGCACCAGGGAGATCACGAAGACGGTGGTGCGGGTGGCGGACTGGCGCAGTCCGTTGCGGAGCAGCGACAGCTTGAGCCGCAGGAAGATCACGGTCAGCCGTCCCGTGCTCACGGCGCCGGGCCCACCGCCCGCCGCGCCGGCACCGGACACGGGGTACGGGGGCGAGGAGGCGCGGTCCGCCCCGGCGGCCACGCTCACCGCACACCACCGGAAGCGGAACCGGGAGCCGGACCCGAAGCAGAGCCCGGGGCCGGACCGGAAGCGGAATCCGAAACGGAATCTGCGGCCGGACCCGAAACGGAATCTGCGGCCGGACCCGAAGCGGAGCCTGCGGCCGGACCCGGAACAGAACCCCCGGCCGGACCCGCGACGGAACCCGCGCCGGAGCCCGGACCCGACGTGGAGGGGGAGCCCACGCCGAGCCAGTCCAGCGCCTCATGGTCCGCCCGGCCGCTCGCGCCGACCAGCTCCAGGAACGCGCTCTGGAGCGAGGGCGCGCCGCCCCGCACCTCGGCGAGCGGCCCCTGGGCCCGGATGCGGCCCGCCGCCATCACGGCGACCCAGTCGCACAGCGACTCCACCAGCTCCATCACATGACTGGAGAAGACCACGGTCGCCCCCGACGCGGTGTACCGCTCCAGCACACCCCGGATCGTCTGCGCCGAGACCGGGTCGACTCCCTCGAACGGCTCGTCCAGGAAGAGCACTTCCGGATTGTGCAGCAGCGCCGACGCCAGCCCGATCTTCTTCCGCATCCCGGTCGAGTAGTCCACGACCAGCTTGTGCTGCGAGCCCGCGAGATCCAGTACGTCCAGAAGCTGAGCGGCCCGCTTGTCGACCTCGGCGCCCGGCAGCCCGCGCAGCCGCCCGCTGTAGGCGAGCAGTTCCCGCCCCGAGAGCCGCTCGAAGAGCCGCAGTCCCTCCGGCAGCACGCCGATCCTGGACTTCACCCCGACCGGGTCCCGCCAGACGTCGTGCCCGGCGACCTCCACCCGGCCCTGGTCCGGGCGGAGCAGACCCGTCACCATCGAGAGGGTCGTCGTCTTGCCCGCGCCGTTCGGCCCGACCAGTCCGATGAATCTGCCCGCGGGCAGCGTGAGATCGACCCCGGAGACGGCGATCTGGTCGCCGAACCGCTTCCACAGGCCCTCCACGCGAACGGCGGGCGGCGCAGTCTCTGCCCCGCCCGCACCTGTGCCCCCGGCCTCTGTCGCCCGGTTGTCCGGCATGGTGATGCCTGCCTTTCGGTGTCCCGTTCATCCCGCGCCATCTTGGTATGTACGCGTCTGTGTACGGTCCACCTTATGGAGGCACCGGCTAAGCGCCCCGGGTGCGGGCCGCCACCGCGTCCCGTCCGCAGGCGTACGCCAAGGGGCTGATCAGCTCCTCCGCGTCCGGCAGCCACCGGTTGGCGCTGGTGGGCTTGCGCGCCCACTGCACCGCCCCCCGGCCGCCGACCCGGGTCGGCGGGGCCGCGACGTACTGCCCCTCGCCCCGGGCGGTCAGATCCAGCGCGCTGGGCGCCCAGCCCAGACCGCGGATCAGATCCGGCGCCTTGGCCACCGCGCCCGGCAGCACGAAGAACAGCATCCGCCGGTCCGGGGTGCAGGCCACCGGGCCGAGCGGCAGCTCCATCCGCTCCAGCCGGGCCAGCGCCAGAAAGCCCGCCGACTCGGCGACATCGAGGACGTCGAACGTGCGGCCCGTCGGCAGCAGGATCGACGCCGTGGGGTTCCTGCCCCACTGCCGGCGGGCGGCGGTGGCGCTGCCCGTCGCCTGGCTCGCCCAGTCCGGCTTCGCCGCGTGGGCGCCCGGTGCCGCGCAGGCGGTGTCGCCGCAGGAGCAGTGCTCCCTGCCGTCGGCAGCCTCCAGCCAGGTGCCGGGGAACACGTCCCAGTGCCGCTCCTCCGCGTATCGCACCGCATGGTCCAGCAGTTGTTCACCTCTCTGCTGGGGGATCTCCGCGGATTCTCTGACTCCGATGGTCTCTTCCACGACCACTCAACTCCCACCGTCACCTTGAGTTACGGGCACCCTACGGCCCGCCCCGCGATCATGATCCCGCATATGGGGCGCATCGATGCACGGATGGGGGCGCGCACGGGGACGGGCCCCCGTGGCGGGTAGCTACGTGTACAAGAGGGACGGGATGTCGCCTGCGCCGGAGCACATGCGAAGACGGTACGAGGGCTGGGCGAGAACCTCCGTGAGCGGCCGACGCCGGCAGCGCTTTGGAAAAAACAGACCAAGTCCGTCAATTCTGCATTCTCCGCATACAGCCGGGCAATGATCCCTGCGTGGATCACCGCGGCCTCAGGGGGTATTCATGGCAGCCAGGCCTCTCGTCGCCCGACAGCCGAACGAACGGTTGCAGGCGCTCATCCAGGAAGCCGGGTGTTCCAACGCCGGCCTCGCCCGTCGCGTCAACATGGTCGGCGCGGAGCGCGGTTTGGACCTGCGCTACGACAAGACATCGGTGGCCCGCTGGCTGCGCGGACAGCAGCCGCGCGGGCGGGCGCCCGGCATCATCGCCGAGGCGCTGGGCCGCAAACTCGGCCGTACCGTCACGATCGACGAGATCGGGATGGCCAACGGCAAGAACCTCGCGTCGGGCGTCGGGCTCCAGTTCTCGCCGACCGTCCTCGGCGCGATCGAGCAGGTCTGCGAGTTGTGGCGGAGCGATGTGGGCCGCCGCGACTTCCTGTCGGGCACCTCGGTCGCGGCCTCCGCGCTCGTGGAGCCCAGCCGCGACTGGCTGATCACCGGAGCGGACTCCCAGGTGGCGCGGACGGCGGGCTCCCGGGTCGGCGTCTGCGACGTCGAGGCGGTCCGGGCGATGACCGCGGCGCTCACCGATCTGGACCACCGCTTCGGCAGCGGACACGTCCGCCCGGTCGTCGTCCACTATCTGAACTCGGTGGTCTCCGGGCTGCTCTCGGGCTCCTACCGGGAGCACGTCGGCCGGGAGCTGTTCGCGGCCGTCGCCCGGCTCACCGAGCTGGCGGGGTACATGGCCGTCGACACGGGACAGCCGGGGCTCGCCCAGCGCTACTACATCCAGGCGCTGCGGCTGGCGCAGGCCGCCGGCGACCGCGGTTACGGCGGATATGTGCTGGCCGCCTCCATGAGCCATCTCGCGGCCCAGCTCGGCAATCCGCGGGAGATCGCCCAACTGGCCCGCGCCGCCCAGGAAGGGGCCCGGGGGCAGGTGACCCCGCGCGCGGAGTCGATGTTCCTGGCCGCCGAGGCGCGCGGGCACGCCCTCCTCGGGGACTCCCGCACCTGCCACGCCGTCGCGGGCCGGGCGATCGCCGCCCTGGAGCGGGCCGAGCCGGAGACGGGCGACGACCCGGCCTGGATCACCCACTTCGACCACGCCTACCTCGCGGACGAACTGGCGCACTGCTACCGCGACCTGGGCCAGGCGGAGGCCTCGGCGCACCACGCGGCACAGGCGCTCGACGGGCATCCGGAGTCCCGCGCCCGGCGGCGGGCGATCGGGCTCGTGCTGCTGGCCACGGCCCAGGTGCAGCAGCGCGAGGTGGAGCAGGCCTGCCACACGGGCACGCGCGCCGTGGAGCTGCTGGCCCGGCTGCGCTCCAGCCGGGGCGCGGAGTATCTGGAGGAGTTCCAGCAGCGCCTGGAGCCGTACGCGGACGAGCCGGCGGTCCGCGAGTTCGCCGCCCGGGTGGAGCTCCAGGCCGCCTGAGCGTCGCCGGTCGGGCGTGAGGACCGTCACAGACCTGCTCCCAACAGCGGCTTGTGGGGGCTTGTCCGCCCTGGTCCGAGGCGGGTGTGCGGCGGGACCCGAGGTACCCGGTAGCGTGAACCGACGTTCCCGTAGGTCCACATGGAGGAGTCCTGGTGACGCACAGCGGACAGGGTGACGACCGGCTCCCCGCCGCCCGGCCGGCGCACGAGGGTGTCGTACTGCCGTCCGACGGCTCCGAGCCGTGGCCGCCCCGGGCCCCGGGCGAGCGCCCGGCCCCGGCGCCCGGCGCGCCGTGGGCCGCCGCGCCGCCGCAGGCCCCCGTGCCGGAGCCGCCGCAGCCCTCCGTGCCGCAGCCGCCCCAGGGAGCGCCCGACTGGTACGGCGTGCGGTCCCAGCCGCTGCCCCCGCAGGCGCCGCCGGGGATGCCCGCCGGGGGCGCGTCGGACCGTACGCAGTACCTGCCGCCGGTCCAGGGCGCGGCGGAGAGCACGCAGTACCCGCCGCCGGTGCAGGGAGCCGCCGACAGCACGCAGTACCTGCCGCCGGTCCAGGACGCGACCCAGGTGATCCCGCCCGTCCCGCCGGAGCCCTCGGACGCGGCGCGGTACCCGGCCGGCCACGGCTTCCCGGACGCGACCCAGGTGATACCGCCGGTCGGACCGGGCCCGCTGCCGCCGGTGCAGGGAGCCGCCGACAGCACGCACTACCCGCCGCCGGCCCAGGGCGCGGCGGAGAGCACGCAGTACCCGCCGCCGGTCCAGGGCGCGGCGGAGAGCGCCCCGTACCCGCCGCCGGTGCGGGGAGCCGCCGACAGCACGCAGTACCTGCCGCCGGTCCAGGACGCGACCCGGGTGATCCCGCCCGTCCCGCCGGAGCCCTCGGACGCGACGCAGGTCATCCCTCCCGTCGGCGCCGGGGCGCTGCCGCCCGAGAGCGTGGCCGGGCCGCCGGCGCACCGCGGCGCCCACCGCCGCCAGGACGGCCCGCCCGGCCACCGGAGCCAGGAGACCCCGCCGGTCCCGCCGCCGCCTCCGGGAGCGCCGTACGGCATCCGTCCCGGGGCACCCGGTGACCGGCAGCCGCCCGCCGAGTTCGACAACCTCTTCCGCTCCGCCGCCGCTCCGGCGGCGGGCCCCCCGCCCGGCGGACAGCAGCCGTATCAGCAGCACCCCCAGCAGCCCCAGCACCAGCAGCCGCCCCACTTCCCGCCCGCCCCGCAGCCGGGCAGCGGCGGCGGGGGCGGGGGCTCCCACCGCCGTGCCCCGCAGCAGCAGCCGCAGAGCCCCGGCGCGCCCCGCCGCCGGAAGTCCTCCGGGATGCCGCTGATCGCCGCCGTGGTGGTCGGCTGCGCGGTCCTCGGCCTCGGCGTCGGCGCCCTGGTGTTCGGGGGCGGCGACGGCGGGAAGAAGGACCCCGGTACGGGGGCGAACGCGGCGGCCACCTCCGCCGCGCCCAGCCCCAGCGCCAGCGCCCCCGCCCCGGCGCCGCCCGCCGACGACCCGGTGAAGACCCAGGCGAAGGCCCTCGACAAGCTCCTCGCCGACAGCAACAACAGCCGTGACGCGGTGATCCGCTCGGTGGCGAACATCCGCCGGTGCGCGAACCTCGGCCAGGCGGCGGCGGATCTGCGGGACGCGGCCGAGCAGCGCCGCTCCCTGGTCACCCGGCTGTCGGGGCTGGACGTCGGCAAGCTCCCCGAGCACGAGGATCTCTCCGAGTCGCTCACCGACGCCTGGCGGGCGTCGGCGGCGGCGGACGACCACTACGCGGCCTGGGCCGACCAGGTGGGCGGCAAGAAGGGCTGCAAGGGCGGCAAGGCCCGTACCACCAAGCGCGCGGCCCAGGGCAACGCCGCCAGCGGCGAGGCCACCGAGGCCAAGCAGGAGGCGTCGGAGCTCTGGAACCCGATCGCCACCGCCCACGGCCTCCCCCAGCGCCGCAGCCACCAGCTCTGACCCCGGCGGCTCCCTCAGTTCACCAGGGACACCGAATCGGTCAGTGTCTCGCTGACGTCGACGAACCCCTCGCGCTGCGCCACCAGCCGGCCGTCGCGGACCTCCTGGAAGGTCACGCGCGGATTGACGATCCGGGGGAAGCCGGGGATGCCCAGCATGTCCCGGTACTCCCAGCGCAGTTCGGGGGTGAGCCCGCCGGTCGTCACCCGGACCCCGTCGTCCAGGGCGTCGGCGACCCGGCGCGCGGTGATCTCGTCGCCGTCCAGCGACTCCACGACGGTACGGAGGACGGTGTACGCGATCCAGGTGGTCTGCACCCCCGGATCGGCCGGGTCGACCCGGTTGTCCCCGAAGGCGTGCTCGTCGATCACCCGCTTCATCCCGGCCCAGCGCTCGTCCCCGGAGTCGGGGTACCAGCCGGTGACGAAGGCGCCCTCGAAGGGGCCGTTCCGGCCGCCCGTGCGGTTGATCAGCGGCTGGCCGACGCTGCCGAGCACGGAGGAGACCCTGACCCGCGCCTCGTCGTCGGGCAGCCGGCGGAAGGAGTCGAAGAAGGTCTCGGTGCGGTCGCCGAGCGCGGCGGTGACACAGCCGGGCCGCTCCTCCTCCCCGGAGCCCGGCCCCGCCCCGGAGCCCGGCCCCGCGGGACCCCCGGGCGGGGCGCCCGCCTCGGCGCGGGCCCGCCGTGCGGCCTCGGTGTAGTCGGTCGCGTCCTCGGGGGCGAGCACATCGGTGGTCGGGGTGTCCCCCTCGGCGAGGCCCGCGTTCAGCAGCCGGGGCAGCCGGTCCCCGGTGATGGAGTCGGGCCGTACCAGCGCGACCCGCCGGCAGACGTCCGCGAGCTGGATGCCGTGCCCGGCGAGCAGGGCCGGCTGGCCGCCGTTGACCGGGTAGGAGAGATAGCTGTCGAACTCCTCGTCCGAGATCCCGAACCCGCCGATGAAGGGGATTCCCGCGGCCTCCAGCGGCGGCAGGAAGGCGTCGCCGTGCTGGCTGTACGAGCCGACGACCGCCACCGCCTCCTCCCTGACCGCCTGCCGGGCGCAGTCGGACGCCCCCTTGGCGGTGTTCCGCTCATTGCAGGTGATGACCTGGAGCCGCCGCCCGTCGAGTCCGCCCCGGGAGTTCACCCAGCGGGCGTACGCATGCGCCATCGCGGGCATTCCCGGCATATTGGTCGCCTGGGTCTTCTCCGGCGCGAAGGTCATCACCTTCAGCGGCCCGGGGCCGCCCCCGCCCACCCCGGGGACCACCCCGCAGCCCGAGACCGCCAGTGCCCCGGCCACCGAGGCCGCGAGGACGGCCCCCGGCACACCGCGCGGGGCCCGGGCCCGGGGTCCGTTCCCCGAGGGGCGGAGGGAGCGGGGGAAGGTCGTGCGTCGGCTGCGGGTCATGACCCGTCACCCTTCCGCCACCGGGTAACGGCGGAGTGTGCGGCCGTCAACACCGGGTGACGGACAGGTGAATTGCGGGGGGCCCGCGGACCGCGCCGCCGAGGAACGTACGATCGACGGCGTGCACCAGCAAGGACCGGTCCCCTCTTCCCGTCGTGGGCGTCGCTCATCCACCATGGGCGGTATGCCACTCAACGACATGCCGTGGTGGCGCTGGCGCGCGCAGGTGCGCTCCGCGCTTCACATGCTCTCCGACCCCGCGTTCCAGCAGGAGGCCTGGCTCACCGGCCTGGAGGGGTACGGAGATGTGACCGACGCCGTCTACCGGCTGGTCGAGGACACCTGGCTGGACAACTGGTCCGCCGAGAAGTACGTCGGCACGATCTTCCGCGACTCGGGCGAGGCGGCGCTGGTCGATGTCGCCGTGCTCCGGGTGCTGCGGATCATGCACCAGGTCGGGGCGGACGCCCATGTCTCGGCCTATATGGCACACCACGGCTGGCCGGAGGCGGTCCGGGCCTGCCGCGACGCCCATATACGGCTGGCGGCCGGCGACGGCGACGACCCGGACGCGCCGCCGCGCTCGCTCGATGTGCTGCGGATCATGACCCGTACGGCCTGAGGCCCCGGGTCCGTACGGCACGACCGCGTCGTGGACGCCGCCCGGCCCGGCGCGCCGGATATGGCACCCTACGAGGATGACCGACCAGTACGTCCTGACCCTCGCCTGCCCGGACAAACAGGGCATCGTCCACGCCGTGTCGAGCTATCTCTTCATCACCGGCTGCAACATCGAGGACAGTCAGCAGTTCGGGGACCAGGACACGGGTCTGTTCTTCATGCGTGTCCACTTCTCCGCCGAGGCCCCGGTGACCGTCGACAAGCTGCGGGCCAGCTTCGCCGCCGTGGGCGACTCCTTCCAGATGGACTGGCAGATCCATCTCGCCGAGGAGCCGATGCGGATCGTCCTGATGGTCAGCAGATTCGGCCACTGCCTCAACGATCTGCTCTTCCGCTCCTCCATCGGCGCCCTGCCGGTCGAGATCGCCGCCGTCGTCTCCAACCACACCGACTTCGCCGAGCTGGTCTCCTCGTACAACATCCCCTTCCGCCATATTCCGGTCACCCGTGAGAACAAGCCGCAGGCCGAGGCCGAGCTGCTGGAGCTGGTGCGCGCGGAGCGGGTGGAGCTGGTGGTGCTCGCCCGCTACATGCAGGTGCTCTCGGACGGTCTCTGCCGGGAGCTGAGCGGCCGGATCATCAATATCCACCACTCCTTCCTGCCGAGCTTCAAGGGTGCCAAGCCCTACCACCAGGCGCACGCGCGCGGGGTGAAGCTGATCGGCGCGACGGCGCACTATGTGACGGCCGACCTCGACGAGGGCCCGATCATCGAGCAGGAGGTCGAGCGGGTGGGCCACGGGGTGACGCCGGAGCAGCTGGTGGCGGTGGGCCGCGATGTGGAGTGCCAGGCGCTGGCGCGCGCGGTGAAGTGGCACGCCGAGCACCGGATTCTGCTCAATGGGCGCCGTACGGTCGTCTTCGACTGACGCGGACCTCGAACGGCGGTACGGTCGGGGCCACGGCCGGCGGGCGCCGGCCGTGGCCGGGACCGCCGTGCGGCGGGGGCGTGCGGGCCCCCGCCGCACGGCTTCCGTCCCCGCTCCTCGTGTGCCGCCGGGCTACACCCGGCTCAGGGAAGCGGCGGCGAAGAGCACATCCCTGATCGCCTCCCGGTCGCCGTCCTGTCCGGCCGCGGCCTCCTCCGGCGGAACATGCCCCGCCACCAGCTGGCAGAACTCCACCCGGTCCAGCGCGACTTGCGCCACCGTGAGATCGGGCGAGCCCAGCGCCGCCGGGGAGTCGAGCGGGATGTACCAGTCCCCGCCGCCCGCGCCCTCGATCTCCAGATGCAGCGAACGGCCCGGGGAACCGGCCGTGACCAGGTGCTTCGCCGGTCCCGCGAGCCCCGCGCGGCGGCGCCCGGCGAGGGCCGCGGGCAGCAGCCGGGCCGACAGGTCGACCATCCGGTGCAGATGGGAGCCGCGCGGTGGATCGTACGGATAGTCCACCGCGTCCGCGATGTCGTCCGCGTGCATCCAGCACTCGAAGGCCCGGTCCAGCAGCGCGTCGCGCAGCGGCAGCGAGAAGTCCCCGTAGGAGACGGACAGCTCGGCGACGCCCCGGCCCGCGAAGGACACCGTGCGGATCAGGGCGTGGCTCTGGTCCCGCCACGGTTCGTGGACCTCGTGCCCCGCCGCCGTGCGGACCTCGGTCCGCCAGTACCGCTCCGTGCGCTCCTCCGGGGTGGCCGGGGCGTCCCGGCCGAGTGGGTCGTCGAGTCCGAGCGCGCCGGCGACCAGTCCGTCCACGCTGGTCAGATGGCCGATGACACCGGCGACGGAGGTCTCGCGGGAGACCGGGTCGCGGCCGTCGAACCACTTCAGCCGCACCGGCCGCCGCCACTCCGACGCGCCGATGTCCCGCAGCAGGGCATCGAGCCGGGCGGTCTCCGCGTCATAGGGAGCCGCCCACTCCGGCACCGGGATACGGGCGGGCCGGCGGCCGAGGCAGTTCTCCAGCACCCGGAAGCGCAGCAGCGGATCGAGGTCGAGATCGCGCTCGGTGTGCAGCAGCGCGACCGCGTCCCGCAGCCGCAGGGCCTCGTCCGCGCAGGGCGCGCACTCCCCGAGGTGCAGCTCGACCTGGGCCGTCTCCTCGGTGGAACAGGCGGACAGCGCCCACGCCCCGAGCAGGGACTTGAGGACGCTGTGGGACGGGGCCGGGGACGGGGTCCCGGCGTCACCGCCGGGTGGTACGGGCATATCGGCCTCGTGCGGGGTGGTCGCGGGGTACTGCCGCGGCGGGTCCGTCCGGCCGCGCGGTTCGAGGTCGTCGGCCGCCGCGCGCGGCCCCGGTATGCGCGGCGCGCCCTGCCGGCCGCCGCCCTCGGGGCGGTGCCGGCCGCCGTCGTGGCTCTCGCCCGGGGGCTCGTCCCCGCTCACAGCGAGCGTCCGCAACCGGGTGGCGCGGAGCCCTCCAGCGGCCGGGTGTGCGCGGTGGAGAGCAGCTGGAGGCCGAGCCGCAGCCGGCGCCGGGCCTCGTCCTCGCTCACCCCGAGGTCCTCGGCGGTCTGCCGGTAGTCCCGGCGGCCGTGGTACGCCAGTTCCAGCGCGGCCCGCAGGGGCGCGGGCATCGAGGTGACGATGTAGTCGGCCCGCGCCGCGACGGCGGCCCGGCGCACCTTCTGCTCCAGCTCCTCCGGCGAACCGCCGCTCCCGCCGTCGCCGCCGGCCGACTCGCTCTGGCGCAGCCGGTGCACGGCCTGGCTGTTGGTGAGCTTGGCGACCCAGGAGCGCATCGAGCCCTGCTTGGGGTCGTAGGCGTCGGGGTTCTCCCAGATGTAGCCGAAGACCTCGCGGGTCACCTGGTCCGCCGCCTCGTCGTCGTCGAGCACCCGGTGGGCCAGCATGTGCACGAGCGAGGCGAATCGGTCGTACAGCTCCCCGAGGGCCGCTGCCTCTCCGCGCGCCAGGCGCTGCTGCATCCTGCGGTCCCAGCGCGGCGGTGTTTCCTTTGCCATACGGCCCCCAACCCCGAACCCGTGCCCTGCGTAGTGCTCCTGTGCCTCTGCGTGGATGTTCCCTCCCGCCGAATGTAATGCGCGAGGGGACCCGTGCACGCCCCTTTGCTTCAAGTGCGCCCCCAGGGGAAGGCCGACATGGTAGGGGAGCGGTACCCCCGGAGGAATCTGCCACAGCCATGGGGTTTTATGCATGACTAGTGGGGAAAGTGCGCCTAATGAGGAGGTTTGGTGGTGACGCTCACCGTGAACGAGGTCCGGCGGGGCGGCTGGACCGTGCTGCACATCAGGGGTGAGCTGGACCTGGTGTCCTCACCGGAGGTCCGCCGCCAGGTGCACGCGGCGGTGGCCGAGGGGCACCGGGACGTGGTGCTGGACCTGTCCGGGGTGCGGTTCTGCGACTCCAGCGGAGTGGGTGTGCTGATAGCCGCCCGCCGGCTGCTCCAGTCCTGCGGCGGCAGACTCCGGCTGATCCTGCCCGCGCGCGGCGCGGTGGAGGGCTCCCATGTGAACCGGGTCCTCGGCGCCCTCGGCGTCCGCCGGCTCTTCGAGGTGTACGCGGACGCGGGCGCGGCGACGGCCGAGGGATCGGAGGCGCTCCCGGCGTGAGCCGCCCCGGACCCGATCGTTCCGGTGAATTGGCGGGTACTTGCACGCGTCAGCGGTCGGGGGCCGTACGCTCCCCGCATGGACAGCGCAGAGTACGAGCGCAAGATCGCGTCTCGCTTCGCCGCCTTTGACCAGGACGGCAATGGCTATATCGACCGGCAGGACTTCAGCGGCGCCGCCGCCGCACTGCTCAACGAGTTCTCCACCACCGCGCGCTGCGAGAAGGGCCAGGCGCTGTACATCGGCGCCGAGGCGTTCTGGCAGGGCATGGCGGGGATCGCCGATGTGGACGGCGATCAGCGGGTCTCCCGCCAGGAGTTCATCACCGGCGCGGTGAAGCGGCTCCGGGACAACCCCCAGAGATTCGCCGAGATCGCCCGTCCCTTCCTGCACGCGGTGATCGCCATCGCGGACGAGGACGGCTCCGGGGCGACCCCGTCGGCGGTGGAGCGGGTGCTGCGGGTGCTGGGCGTGGAGGCGTCCCCGGCGTCGGCCATCGCGCGGTCGCTGGACACGGACGGGGACGGCCGGATCAGCGAGGAGGAGGTCCTGTCGGCGTTCGCCGCGTACTACGTGACCCCCGAACACCCCTGACGGACCCGGACCGGCTGCCGTGCCCGGGGGGCCGTTCCGCCCGCCCGGGCACGCTCAGCGCACCAGTTCGTCCGCGAGCAGATCCATCAGCAGCCCGTCGTGCCAGGTGCCGTCCGCGCGGCGCTCGTACCGCCGCATGACGCCGACGGCCCGGAAGCCCGCCTTCTCGTAACAGCGGATCGCCACCGCGTTGTCGGCCGCCGGGTCGATGGTGAGGCGGTGGTGGCCGTGGTCGTCGACGAGATGCGCGGCGAGCGTGCGCACGGTGTCGGTGCCGAGCCCCCGGCCGTGCACGGCCGGGTCGAGGAAGAGATCCATCCCCGCGTGCCGGTAGTCCGGCTCCTCCTCCGCGTGCCACTGGATCATCCCCGCGATCCGCCCCTCGTGCTCGACGGTCAGATGGTGGGTGTCCGGGTCGCGGAGGTCCTCGGCGATCTCCGCCGCCAGATCCTCCCCGCCCTGCCACACGGCCCGCACCTCGGGTTTCGCCCGGATCGCGGCGAGGGCGGGGATGTCGTCCGGGACGGTGGGGCGGAGGGCGACGGCGTCACCCTGGAGCACGGTCATGCGTCCGAACGTACGGGAGAGCCGCCCGCGCGGGCGAGGGGAATACGGCACGGCGCGGCCCCCGTCCGCGCCGTGCCCGGCCCCTCAGAGGGCGTCAGAGGGCGAAGGACGCGCTCACCGGCAGATGGTCGCTCCCCGTCTTCGGGAGGGTCCGGGCGGAGACCGGGGCGATTCCGCGGGCGAGGATGTGATCGATGCGGGCCATCGGGAAGCGGGCGGGCCAGGTGAAGCCGAAGCCGTCGCCGGCGCTCTCCTGGGCGGAGGTCCAGCCCCGCCGCAGCGGGGCCAGGGCGCGGTCGTGCGGGGTGCCGTTGAAGTCGCCGAGCAGAAGGGTCCGTTCCGTGGCGCCGCGGGCGACGGCCTCGGTGAGGAGGGCGGCGGCGGTGTCGCGGCGGTCGGTGGTGAAGCCGGACTCCGGGGTGACGCGGACCGAGGCGAGATGCGCCACGAACACGGTGACCGGGCCCTTCGGGGTGGTGAGGGTGGCGCGCAGGGCGCGGGGCCAGGGCATGATGTCGACGGGGGCGGACGAGGTCATCCCGTAGGTGCTCCACAGGCCCACCCCGCCCTGGACCGTGTGGTGGCGGTAGCGGGACGGCAGGGCCCGGCGGAACGGCTCCCGGGCGGCGTCCGACAGCTCCTGGACCGCGATCACCTGGGCGCCGGTCGCCGCGAGGGCGCGGGCGGTGGCGGCCGGGTCCGGGTTGGAGGCGCCGACGTTGTGGCTGACGACGGTCAGCTCCCCGCCCCGCTCCCGCTTGTC
Organism: Streptomyces sp. NPDC001889; assembly: GCF_053594535.1. Lineage (NCBI taxonomy): Bacteria > Bacillati > Actinomycetota > Actinomycetes > Kitasatosporales > Streptomycetaceae > Streptomyces > Streptomyces sp. NPDC001889. The sequence goes on along the minus strand of NZ_JBSFER010000020.1, from coordinate 34,109 downwards.
GGTCAGCTCCTCGCCGAACAGGGCGAGCCAGGCCAGCGCCGGAAGCAGGGCCGCGCCGGCGGCGAGCGGGGCGCGGCGGACGAGCGCCAGCAGGAGCAGCGGCCCGGCCGCCAGCGCGGACCAGGGCAGAAAGGTCTCCACGAGACTGCCGGAGTTCCCGGCGCCGTTGGGCAGCAGGGGGTGGGCGAGCAGGGCCGCCGCGTACAGCACGCAGAGGACCGCCGTGCGGCGCCCCCTGCGCCAGTCGATCGCGGGACGGTCCGCCTCGGTGCGGTCGTTCATGGCTGCCTCCGGAGGACTGGCGCGCGGAAGTGCGCACGTCCGCCACTCTCCGCGCGGGGTGTCTCCGCCTTCCGGAGCCCGTCCGTCCGTTACTGCTCGGCCGTGTGTCCGCCGTGTATCGCCGTGTGCCGCCGTGTATCGCCGTGTATCGCCGTGTGCCGCCGTGCGTCAGAGGCGGAGTACGGCCTCGGCGCCGCCGCCCTCCGCGTTGGCGAAGTGGAGCGTCGCCCCGATGACCCCGGCCTGGCCCAGCGCGATCGTCAGCCCCAGTCCGTGGCCGTGGCCGCGTTCCGAGGCCCCGGTGCGGAACCGCTGGGGCCCGTCCGCCAGCAGGGACGCGGGGAAACCCGGGCCGTGGTCGCGCACCACCACGTTCCGGCCGTCCACCCGGACCTCGACGGGCGCGCTGCCGTGGCGGTGCGCGTTGAGGACCAGATTGGTGATGATGCGGTCCAGCCGGCGCGGGTCGGTCGAGATCTGCTCATCGCTGACGATCACCGTCCGGGTCTCATGGCCGGTCCGGAGCACCGACGCCTCGACGACACGGCCCACCGGCACCGGACGGGCGTCCGGCGCCTCCGCCCCCGCGTCCAGCCGGGAGATCTCCAGCAGGTCCTCGACCAGCCCCCGCAGCACCCGCACCCGGTCCCGTACCAGCTCGGTCGCCCTGCCGTCGGGCAACAGCTCGGTGGAGGTGACCAGGCCCATCAGCGGGGTGCGCAGCTCATGGGCGACATCGGCGGTGAACCGCTGCTCGGTGCGGAGGCGCTCCTGGAGGGAGTGGGCCATGGAGTCGACCGCCTCCGCGATCTCGGTGACCTCGTCGCCGCGCCGTCCGCCCGCTCCGGTACGGGCGCCCAGTTCGCCGTCCGCGATGCGCCGGGCGGTCCGTGCCACCCGCCGCAGCCGGCGGTTGAGCAGCTCGGTGAGGACCAGGGAGAGCGGGACGATCACGGCGAGGGTCGCCGCCGAGACCTTCACGCTGGTGCGGTCCAGGGCGGCCAGCTCCAGCTCCTCGGTGCTCATGCTCATCGCGACGGAGATCACCTGGCCGTCCACGGTCTGCGCGGCCCACATCCACGGGCCCGTGCGGCTCTCCGTGTCGTACCAGGTGGCGGGCCGGCCGGAGGAGTCCACCCGGGCGAGCAGCTCGGGCGGCAGCTCCGCCGGGTCGGTCAGATACTCCGACGAGTCCGCTCCGGAGCCCCGCTCGTACTCCCTCACCCCGGTCTCCAGCTCCTCCAGGGCCCTGCCGATTCCCTCCCGCTGGAAGCGGTCGGCGGTGGCCCGGTGGACGAGGACGCCCACGGCCAGGGCCACGCCGCAGGACGCCGTGACCACCAGGGCGGCGATCTTCCACCGCAGCGATCTCCAGTTCCACAGGCTCCGCAGGGCGCCGGCCGCCGTGCTTCTCGCGTCCACGGGTCAGCGCCGCAGCTTGTAGCCGAAGCCGCGGACCGTCTCGACGCGGTCCGCGCCGATCTTCCGGCGGAGCCGCTGCACACACAGGTCGACGACCCGGCTGTCACCGTCCCAGCCGTAGTCCCAGACATTGCGCAGCAGCGTCTGCCGCTCCAGGACGACCCCGGGGTGCGCGGCGAACTCCAGCAGCAGCCGCAGCTCGGTCGGGGCGAGGGCGACGGGCTCCCCGCCCCGGAACACCTCCAGACCGCGGGTGTCCACGGTCAGATCGCCGAAGACGAGCCGGTCCGGGCCGGTGCCGGGGGCCGGCCGCCCGGGGCCGGAGGGGGCCGGGGCGGGGGTGAAGGTGGCGCGCCGGAGCAGGGCGCGGATACGGGCCACCAGCACCGGGGTGTCGACGGGCTTCACCACGTAGTCGTCGGCGCCCGCCTCCAGGCCCAGCACGACGTCCAGGGAGTCGCCCCGGGCGGACATCATCAGGACGGGGGTCTGGCTGGTCTCCCGGACCTTGCGGCACAGGCCGACGCCGTCCAGCTCCGGGAGCATCACATCCAGCAGCAGCAGGTCGGGGGCGTGCTCGCGGAACAGCTCCAGCCCGGTGAGGCCGTCGGCGGCGGACCGCATCCGGTAGCCGTAGCGCTCCAGGGCCATGGAGACGGCGGTGCGGATCACCTCGTCGTCCTCGACCAGGAGGATGGCGGGGGGCTGCTCGGACCCATCCGGTTCTGCGGTCACTTCGGGCCTTCCCCACATTCGACGCATGTCACCGATTACTCATACTGCTCACTCATACTGCCCTGCCGGGCCGGACGGGCTCACTGTGGGGCAGACACCCATCCGTCGCGTTGAGGTCGTGTATCAGTTCTGTACGGGCGGCCCGGAGCCCTCCGCGTTGGTGATCATCCGGCGGAGGACCCGGAGGGCGGCGACGTACTCCTCGTCCGTGACGCCCTCGTGGACTTCGGCCCGCACCTCGGTCACCAGCTCCCTGATCCGGGCCTTGGCCGCCCGGCCCGCATCGGTGAGGCCGAGGCGGTCGCCGGGGCCGGGGCCGGCGGTGAGCCACCCCCGGTGGAGGAGCTGGTCGATGACGCGGGAGATCTCGTGCGGGCCGTCGGCGGTGGGGGTGAGCTGGGCGATGACCTGGTCGCGGGTCGGGAGGCCGCCGGGGGCGTCCACGCGGTTCATCGTCTGCCACTGGGGCTGGGTGACATCGACCCGGGCGAGCGCGGCCCGGAGCCGCGTGGTGACGGCCCGGTGCGCCCGCCCGGTCCAGTAGCCGACGGGCTGGGTGGTGAGGGCGTCGTCGGGGGCGAAGGGATCGGCGGGGGAGGGGGTGACGGGGATGACGGGGGTGACGGGGGAGGAGGGCATGGGGGCCTCGCGGTGGGGTGGGGTGGATGGTGGTGGTGGTGAGGCTAGGAGGTCAACCGCGCTTGAGGTCAAGGGGGGGTGCGGGGTGCGGGGTCCTGTGGCGCGGGGGCCGTCCTCAGGCTCAGCTGCCTCTGGGAGGTGCGCCCAGCGGGGCTGGGGTTGCTCGGCCTCTCCGGCGAGCTGAGGTGCGAAATCCAGCCTCTCCGGCGTTTGAGGAGCGGGGGTTCGGGGGCTGGTCCCCGACGGTGGCCCGCGGGGTGCGGGGTCCTGTGGCACAGGGTCCGTCCTCAAACGCCGGACGGGCTGGGTTGGTGCGGGTGTCCTGTGGTGCGGGGTCCGTCCTCAAACGCCGGACGGGCTGGGTTGGTGCGGGTCTCCTGTGGCGCGGGGGCCGTCCTCAAGCTTGCCCGGAGGTGGACCCGGGCGGGCCGGGGCGGGTCCCGGGGGGTGGGGTGGTCAGGTGAAGAGGGTGCGGAGGTGGTGTTTCCGGACCTTGCGGAGCGTCTCCCCGCGCGGCAGCTCCTCCACCACCTCCAGCTGCTCCGGCAGCTTGTGCACCGACAGCCCCCGCGCCAGCAAATGCGCCGTCACATCCGCCAGCACCAGCACCCCCGCCCCCGGCGCCCGCTCCACCACCGCGCAGACCCGCTCCCCCCGCTCCGCGTCCGGCAGTCCGATCACCGCCGCCTCGGCGATCCCCGGGTGCGTGTGCAGCAGCGCCTCGATCTCCTGGGCCGAGATGTTCTCGCCCTTGCGGATGATGATGTCCTTGAGGCGCCCGGTGAGCACCAGATGCCCCTCGGGCGTGAGCCGTCCGAGGTCCCCGGTCCGCAGGAACCCCTCCTCGTCGAAGGCCGCCGCCGTCTGCTCCGGGTCCAGATACCCCTGGCAGACCGCCTCCCCCCGCAGCCGCACCTCCCCGTCCACGATCCGGATCTCCATCCCGGCCGGCGGACGCCCCTCCGTCCCGGCGAGGTTCTCGGGGGTGTCGTCCGGGGAGCCCATGGTGATCATGGGCACCTCGGTCATGCCGTACCCGTGGGTGAGCGCGCACCCCATCTCGCGCACGACGTCGTGGTACAGCTCCGGCGGCTTCGGGGCGCCCCCGCCCGCGAGCAGCCGCAGCGAGGGGATCAGCCTGCGGCCCGGCTGTCTGCGCTGCTCGGCGAGGAACATCGAGTAGAACGCGGTGGAGCCGCCCGCCACGGTCACCCCGTGCGCGCGGTAGGCGTCCAGCGCGCCCGGGAGCGCGAAGTGCTCGAAGAGGACCGCGGGTATCCCGTACAGCAGCAGCATCACCAGATAGTCCGCGCCGCCGATATGGGCGTACGGGAAGGCGATGGAGCCGATGTCGTCCTCGGCGAGCCGCAGGGCGTGGGCGAGGCACGAGCCGCCGGCGATCAGTGAGCGGTCGGTGTGGCGCACGCCCTTGGGATCGGCCGTGGTGCCGGAGGTCCAGTAGATCCAGCGGACGTCCGTGCCCGAGTCCGGGGGGCCGGGGAGCGTCGCGGGATCGCCGTCGGGCAGGGTGCCGTACGCCTCGAAGACACCGGGCGCTCCGACGCGCCCGGCCATCGCGGTGTGGTCGTGGCCGCGCCAGGTGCCGGGCACGGCGAAGTGCCCGGCGGCCGAGGCGCGCAGGGCGAAGGCCACGTCCCGGTCGCGGCAGTGGGGGATGACGGGGGACTGCACCGCGCCGATGCGGGCCAGCGCGAGGGAGAGCAGGACCGTCTCGATCCGGGTCGGCAGCTGCCAGGCGACGACGGTCCCGGGGCGCACCCCCCGCGCGCACAGTCCGGCGGCCACCCGCTCGGCCCGGTCGTGCAGCTCCCCGAAGGTGAGGACCCGGTTGTCCTGGAGGAGCGCGGGCCGGCCGGGCGTGCGGCGGGCCCGGCGGCGCAGCAGCTCCCAGAGCGTCGGCGCCTCTCCCAGTGCGTGCGCGGTCGCGTTCACGGGCCGCCTCCCCGGTCGCCAGCGTATGTGACGATGCGTCAGATGATGGCGAGAGCGTAGGGCTCCGGCGCTTGTCGGTCCAGGGGTGCGGGGCTAGCCTGCTATCTGACGGGCCATCAGATCGGTTGGGTCGCGGGCACGGCGGAGGGGAACACCATGGCCGAACTACCTCGGATCGTCAGCGTCGACGACCATGTCATCGAACCGGCGCACCTCTTCGCGACCTGGCTCCCGGCGAAGTACCGGGAGAGGGGACCCCAGCCGCTCACCGCGGGCATCGGCGAACTCGCCTACATCGGCGGCAAGTACCGCGTCACCATGGACCCCGAGGGCCCGCCCGCCGACTGGTGGATCTACGAGGACCTCCGCTTCCCCTACAAACGGAACATCGCCGCCGTCGGCTTCGACCGCGACGACATGACCCTGGAGGGCATCACCCGCGCCGAGATGCGCCCCGGCTGCTGGGACCCGGCCGCCCGGCTGAAGGACATGGACCTCAACCATGTGGAAGCCTCCCTCTGCTTCCCCACCTTCCCCCGGTTCTGCGGCCAGACCTTCGCCGAGGCCCAGGACAAGGAGGTCGCCCTCGCCTGCGTCCGCGCCTACAACGACTGGATGGTCGAGGAGTGGTGCGGCGACAGCGGCGGCCGGCTCATCCCGCTCTGCATCATCCCGCTCTGGGACATCGGCCTCGCCGTCGCCGAGGTCGAACGGAACGCGGCGCGCGGGGTGCGGGCGGTGACCTTCTCCGAGATCCCCACCCACCTCGGGCTGCCCTCGATCCACTCCGGCCACTGGGACCCCTTCTTCGCCGTCTGCCAGGAGACCGGAACCGTGGTCAACATGCACATCGGCTCCTCCTCCCAGATGCCCGCCGCCTCCCCGGACGCCCCGCCCGCCGTGCAGGCCGCGCTCAGCTTCAACAACGCCATGGCCTCGATGATGGACTTCCTCTTCAGCGGCGTCCTGGTGAGGTTCCCCCGGCTCAAGCTCGCCTACAGCGAGGGCCAGATGGGCTGGATTCCGTACGCCCTGGAACGCGCCGACGACGTGTGGCGCGAGCACCGGGCCTGGGGCGGGGTCCGGGAGACCGTCCCCGAGCCGCCGTCGGTCTACTACTACCGGCAGATGTTCTGCTGCTTCTTCCGCGACAAGCACGGCATCGCCGCCCTCGACGCCGTCGGCCGCGACAACGCCACCTTCGAGACCGACTATCCGCATGTGGACTCCACCTTCCCGGACACCAAGCAGGTGGCGCTCGACCATGTGCGGGGGCTGGACGACGAGACCGTCTACAAACTCATGCGCGGGAACGCCATCCGCATGCTCGGCCTCGATCTGGACCGGGGGCCGGACCCGCGGTGGACCTGACGTACACGCGGGAGGAAGAGGAGTTCAGGTCCCGGCTGCGCGCCTGGCTCGCCCGCACCCTCCCCGCGCTCCCCGGCCCGCCCGCGCCCGGCGACTGGCCGGGCCGCCGCGCGTACGACACCGGCTGGCAGCGCAGGCTGTACGAGGCCGGATACGGAGGTGTGCACTGGGACGCGCCCCCCACCCAGCGGCTGATCTTCCTGGAGGAGACCGAGCGCGCGGGCGCCCCCTATGTCGGGGCCAACTTCGTCGGGCTGCTGCACGCCGGGCCGACCATCGCCGCCGAGGGCACCCCCGGGCAGCGCGAGCGCTGGCTCGGGCCCATCCTGCGCGGCGAGTCCCTCTGGTGCCAGGGCTTCTCCGAGCCGGACGCGGGCTCGGACCTCGCGTCCCTGCGGACCCGGGCGGTGCGCGACGGCGACATGTACACCGTCACCGGCTCCAAGCTCTGGACCTCGCACGCGGAGGTCGCCGACTGGTGCGAACTCCTCGTCCGCACCGGCCCGGCCGAGCCGGGGCACCGGGGGATCTCCTGGCTCGCCCTGCCCATGGACGCCCCCGGTGTCACCGTCCGGCCGCTGCGGACGCTGGCCGGCTCCACCGAGTTCGCCGAGGTCTTCCTCGACGAGGTGCGCGTCCCGGTGGCGAACCGGATCGGCGCGGAGAACGACGGCTGGCGGGTGACGATGGTGACGCTCTCCTTCGAGCGGGGCACCGCCTTCGTCGGCGAGGTCGTCGCCTGCCGCCGCACCCTCGGGCTGCTGGCCGCCGCCGCCCGGGAGAACGGGCGCTGGGACGACCCCGCCGTGCGGCGCGCCCTCGGCCGGCTGAACGCCGAATTCCGGGCGCTGTGGCGGCTGATCCAGTGGAATGTGAGCGAGGCCCGGCACACCGGCGGGGTCCCCGGCACCGGCGGCTCCGTCTTCAAGCTGCGCTACTCCCACGCCCGTCAGGAGCTGTACGAGACGGCTGCCGGGGTCCTGGGGGACGGCGCGCTCGATCTGGACCGGGAGTGGACGGCGGACCGGCTCTCCTCCCTCTCGTACACCATCGCCGCCGGCACCTCCGAGATCCAGCGGAACATCATCGCCGAGCGGATTCTCGGCCTGCCGAAGGGGGGCTGACCGGGATGGACTTCCGGCTGACCGACGACCAGCGGGCGCTGCGGGACGGCACCCGGGAGCTGCTGGCCCGGATCTGGCCGCCCGGAGCGCTCCGGGAGCCGGTGGACGGCGCGCGGATGCGCGCGCTGTGGCGGGCGCTCGGCGGCGCGGGGGTGTTCGCGCTGCGGCTGCCGGAGGCGGCGGGGGGAGTGGGGCTGGGCGCGGCGGAGGCCGTGCTCGTCTTCGAGGAGGCCGGGCGGGTGCTGCTGCCGGGCCCGCTGGTCGCCACCCATCTCGCCGCCGGAGTGGCGGCGGGCGCGGCCACCGGTGAGCGGATGGTGACGCGGGTGGACGGGGGGCTGGTTGCGTGGCTGGCGGAGGCCGACGAGGTGACGGGGGAGGTCCGGGGGGCCGTGGAGCTGCGGTCTGTTGACCCGTTGACCCCGCTGCACCGCGTACCGGGGCGCCCTGCTCCGTACGATCCGCTCGCGGCCCTGCTCACCGCGGCCGAGCAGCTCGGGAGCGCCGCCCGCACCACCGAGACGGCGGTCCGCCACGCCCGCGGGCGCGAGCAGTTCGGGCGGCCCGTGGGGGCCTTCCAGGCCGTCAAGCACCGGTGTGCGGGGATGCTCGTACGGGCGGAGATCGCGCGGGCCGCTGTGTACGCGGCGGCGGTCACCGGGGACCCGGTGGAGATCGCCGGGGCCAAGCTGCTGGCCGACGAGGCGGCCGTGCGCAATGCCCGGGACTGCCTCCAGGTGCACGGCGGAATGGGGTTCACCTGGGAGTCCGAGGTCCATCTGCATCTGAAGAGGGCCTGGGTACGGGGCCGGATGCGGCCCACCGCGGAGGAGGCGGCGGAGCTTCAGGCGGAAACTCTGGGTGGTGTCGGGGCGGGCTGACGCGGGACGGAGGGGACGGGAGTGTCACTGAGCGTCGATATCGGGTTGTGTCCTTCGGCCGGGCGACACGGGCCGCTCCCGGGGCCCGGCTCCGGTACTCTCCGTGGGATGCGAGTTGTATCGAGTCCCCTGGCCAGGCGGTCCACGAGCCTCTGTTCGACTCCCCGCGACGCGCGTCGCACAGCTGGCGCCACGGTTAATCCTTCGCGCTGGAATATGCCCGAAGCGCTTGTTGCGGTGACTGTACGTCAACCATGCTGTCCCGTAAGGGTGTCACGTTCAGTGACCTGGTCGAGGACGATGGCCCAGTCGAGGCGCGAGGCGATGTGTCCGCCGGTTCGGATGGTGTGAGCGGTGCAGGTGCTCCAGGTTCAGTTGGAGGTCGGTCCCGATCCCGCGGAGGTGGGGCGGGCGCGCAGATGGGCCAGGTCCCGGCTGGTGGGGTCCGGGATAAGGGGCGATGAGCCGCTGGCCGACACCCTGGTCCTGCTGATCTCCGAGCTGGTCACCAACGCGGTGGTGCACACCGGCTGTCCGGCGGTGCTGCGGATGCTCTTCGGCGCGGGCGCGGTGGAGGCCGGGACGGTCCGGGTCGAGGTCGCCGACACGTGCGGGGCCCGCCCGCCCCGTCAGCGCCACGCCGACGGCGAGGACACCAACGGACGCGGTCTGGAGCTGGTGGACGGGCTCGCGGACCGGTGGGGCTGGCAGGAGGAGGGCTCCGGGAAGTCCATCTGGTGCGAGGTGGACCGCGGGGTGCCCGAGGTCGCGTACGAGAGGGTGGTGGCCCGCAGGAGGTCCGCTCCCCGGCAGGCGGCCCTGCCGCTGTAGCCGGACCCGGCCGGCCGTCGCTCAGAACACGGCGACGGGGGCCACGGGGGTCCCGGTTCCGCCGGTGAAGGGCTCCGGCATGGCGGAGAGCAGAAAGGTGTGGCGGCGCTCCTCCGCGCAGGCGGTGGAGAGCCCCTCCAGGTTCCAGTTCTGGCCCTGGAGCATGCCCATCTCCACCAGGTCCAGGGCGTGCACGGGCAGCCAGAGGTTGTCGATCTCCGGCGGGATGATCTCGAAGGGGAGGGTGTCGGTCGCGACGGCGGCGACATCGCGGGCGTGGAACCACTCGGGCGTACGGAGGGAGAGACCGGGCGCCGGGGAGCCGTAGCCCAGCCTGTCCCCGGCCAGCGCCAGCGCCATCTGGCCGGTCCGCACCAGGACGATGTCCCCGGCGGTGACGGTGACCCGGCCGAACTCGGCGGCCTCGTCCAGGTCCTCCGGGGAGACGGGGTGGTCGCCGGGGAGCCGCTCCACGCCCTTCGCGCGCGCCACGTCGAGCAGTACGCCCCGGGAGATCACATAGGGGACGGAGCCGATGCCGCTGTACCGGGAGCGGCCGTGGGCGGTGATGGTGCCGGCGGGGCGGCCGTTGTAGAGCACGCCCGAGTGGGAGACATGGGTCAGCGCGTCCCAGTGGGTGGCCGCCTGGAGGCCCATCGTCACCGCGTCGTCGCTGACGGCGACGGTGCCGGGGCCGAAGATCTCGGCGTTGATCTGCGTCATGGTGTGCAGGGGGTTGACCCGGCCCGGGATGGCGCCGGTCTGGATGCCGTCCCGGTGGAGCGGGAGCGCGAGGGCGACCCGTCTGCCGGTGCGGACGCCGGCGGCGGCGGCGCGGACGGCCTCGCCGGTGATCAGATTGAGGGTGCCGGTCTCGTCGGCCTCGCCCCAGCGGCCCCAGTTGTTGACGCGCTGGGCGATCTCGTGGAACTCCGGCGGCATTGGCATCGGGAACCCTCCTGGGGGTTGTGCTCCGGCGTCCGGCTGGCGAAGAATCTAACGGACCGTCAGAAACCGCGGGAAGGGGCCGGGCGTGGGGAACTTCTTGGCAGGCAGGGTCGTCGCCGTGACCGGAGCCGGGCGGGGGATCGGGCGCGCGGTCGCGATCGCGGCGGCGGCCGAGGGGGCGAGGGTCGTCGTCAACGACTACGGGGTCTCGATCGCGGGCGGCGAGCCCTCGTCGGAGGTCGCCGAGGCCGTCGCCGGGGAGATCGTCGCCGCCGGGGGGACGGCGGTCGCCGTCGCGGACGACATCGCGACGATGGCGGGCGGCCGGCGGGTGGTGGAGGTCGCGCTCGCGGAGTACGGGCGGCTCGACGGGGTCGTGGGGGTGGCGGGGATTCTGCGGGAGCGGATGCTCTTCAACATGACCGAGGAGGAGTGGGACTCGGTGGTGGCGACGCATCTGAAGGGGGCGTTCACGCTCTTCCGGGCGGCGTCGGAGGTGATGCGGAGACAGCGGGCGGGGACGCTGATCGGGTTCACCAGCGGGAGCCATCAGGGGTCGGTGGCGCAGGCGAACTACTCCGCCGCCAAGGGCGGGGTGATCTCGCTGGTGCGGAGTGCGGCGCTCGGTCTGCACAGATACGGCGTGACGGCGAACGCGGTGGCGCCGGTGGCGCGGACCCGGATGTCGGCGAAGGTGCCGGTGGAGCCGGCGGAGATCGGGGAGCCGGAGGATGTGGCGGCGCTGGTGGTGTATCTGCTCTCCGAGCGGGCGCGGGAGATCACGGGGCAGGTGTACACGGTGGCGGGGCCGAAGATCGCGGTGTGGGCGCAGCCGAGGGAGGTGAGGGCGGGGTATGCGGAAGGGGGGTGGACGCCGGAGCGGATCGCGGAGTTTCTTCCGGGGACGGTGGGGGTCGATCCCCTGCCGCTCCTCGCCCCGCCGCCCCCCTGACCCCGGCGCGCCGCCCCGCGGCCCCGCGGCCCCCGGCGCGGCGCCCCCCGCCCCCACCGGCGACCTGAGCAACCCCAGCCTCGCCGGCGTTTGAGGCGCGGGGGTTCGGGGGTTGGTCCCCGACGGGGGGCCGCATGGTGCGGGTTGCCTGTGGCACGGGGTCCGTCCTCAAGCGCCGGACGGGCTGGGTTTGTGCGGGTTGCCTGTGGTGCGGGGTCCGTCCTCAAGCGCCGGACGGGCTGGGTTTGTGCGGGTGTCCCGTGGCACAGGGTGCGTCCTCACGCGGCGGACGGGCTGGGGAACTCCAGCCTTCTCCGGCGTTTGAGGCGCGGGGGTTCGGGGGTTGGTCCCCGACGGGGGGCCGCATGGTGCGGGTGTCCCGTGGCGCGGGGTCCGTCCTCAATCGCCGGACGGGCTGGGTTTGTGCGGGTTGCCTGTGGTGCGGGGTGCGTCCTCAAGCGCCGGGCGGGCTGGGTTTGTGCGGGTTGCCTGTGGCGCGGGGTGCGTCCTCAATCGCCGGACGGGCTGGGTTTGTGCGGGTTGCCTGTGGCGCGGGGGCCGTCCTCAAGCGGCGGGCGGGCTGGGTTTGTGCGGGTGTCCCGTGGTGCGGGGTGCGTCCTCACGCGGCGGGCGGGCTGGGTTTGCTCGGGCTGCCCGTGGTGTGGGGGCCGGTCTCACGCGGCGGACGGCGGGCCGGTCTCACGTGGTGGGGCATGGTGGAGGAGGGGGAGATGGGGGAGATGGGGGAAGACACCTTCCGGGCGGAAGCGCGGCAGTGGCTGCGAAGCCATCAGCAGGGGGCGCGGGCCGGCGGGCGCGCGTGGGAGCGGGCGCTCGGGCGCGACGGATGGATCGGCCTCGGCTGGCCCGAGTCCGGCTGGGGCAACCGCACCGCCACCCTCCCCCAACAGATCACCTGGGCCGAGGAGTACTCCCGCAGCCGCGCCCCCACCCGCCTCGGCCACATCGGCGAACACCTCCTCGCCCCCACCCTCATCCGCTTCGGCACCCCCGCCCAGAAGTCCCGCTTCCTCCCTCCCGTCGCCCGCGGCGAGGAACTCTGGTGCCAGGGCTACAGCGAACCCGGCGCCGGCTCCGACCTCGCCGCCCTCACCACCCGCGCCGTCCGCGACCGCGCCGGCTACCGCGTCAGCGGCCAGAAGACCTGGACCTCCCTCGCCCACGACGCCGACTGGTGCTTCGTCCTCGCCCGCACCGACCCCGGCTCCACCCGCCACCACGGCCTCTCCTTCCTTCTCGTCCCCATGGACCAGCCCGGCAGGATCGAGGTCCGCCCCATCCGCCAGCTCACCGGCACCAGCGAGTTCAACGAGGTCTTCTTCGACGGCGCCGGAGCCCTCGCGACCCATCTCGTGGGCGGCGAGGGCAACGGCTGGCGCGTCGCCATGGGCCTGCTCGCCCTGGAGCGCGGCGTCTCCACCCTCGTCCAGCAGATCGGTTTCGAGGAGGAGCTGGCCGAGGTCGTCCGCACCGCCGTCGCCACCGGCGCCGCGGCCGACCCGGTGATCAGGGAGCGCCTGGTGCGCCAGTGGGCCGAGCTGCGCACCATGCGCTGGAACGCCCTGCGCACCCTCGGCACCGAGGGCGACCCCGGCGCCCCCAGCGTCGCCAAGCTCCTCTGGGGCGGCTGGCACCAGCGGCTGGGGGAGCTGGCGGTGGCCGTGCGCGGACCGGCCGCCGCCACCGGGCCGTACGACTGGAGCGGTGAGCGGCCCTATGAACTCTCCCCCGACCAGCGGCTGTTCCTCTTCACCCGGGCCGACACCATCTACGGCGGCTCGGACGAGATCCAGCGCACCATCATCGCCGAGCGGGTACTCGGCCTACCGAGGGAGCCACGATGAGAGGTGTTGTCTTCGACGGCACACGGGCCCGGGTCGTCGGCGATCTGGGGATACGGGCCCCGGGCCCCGGCGAGGTCCTGGTCGCGATCGCCGCCGCAGGGCTCTGTCACAGCGATCTCTCGGTGATCGACGGCACGATTCCGTTCCCGGTCCCGGTGGTGCTCGGGCACGAGGGCGCGGGCGTGGTGGAGGCGGTCGGTCCGGGGGTGGGGCACGTCGCGCCGGGCGACCATGTGGTGCTCTCCACCCTGGCCAACTGCGGTGCCTGCGCGGACTGCGACCGGGGCCGCCCGACCCTGTGCCGCGAGGCGATCGGCCGCCCCGGCCGCCCGTTCAGCCGGGGCGGTGAACCGGTCTTCCAGTTCGCCGCCAGCTCCGCGTTCGCGGAGCGCACCCTCGTCCGGGCGGTCCAGGCGGTACGGATTCCGCCGGACATCCCGCTCTCGTCGGCGGCGGTGATGGGGTGCGGGGTGCTCACCGGCGTGGGCGCGGTGCTGAACCGGGCGCGGGTCGGCCGGGGCGAGAGCGTCGTCGTCATCGGCGCCGGCGGCATCGGGCTCAATGTGCTCCAGGGCGCCCGGATCGCGGGCGCCTCCGTGATCGTCGCCGTCGACTCCAACCCGGCGAAGGAGGAGGCCGCCCGGCGTTTCGGGGCGACCGCGTTCCTCACCTCGGCGCGCGGGGTGCGCGAGACGCTGCCGGCCGGCGCGGACCATGTCTTCGAGTGCGTCGGGAGCACCGCGCTCATCCGGCAGGCGGTCGACCTCCTCGACCGGGGCGGCCAGGCGGTCCTGCTGGGGATGACCGCGCCCACGGCGGAGGCGGCCTTCGCGCCCGCCGCGATGTTCCTCGACAAGTCGATCCTCGGCTGCCGGTACGGCACATCCCGCCCCCAGCACGACATCCCGCTCTACGCGGACCTCTACCGGCGGGGCGAGCTGCTGCTGGACGAACTGGTCACCGCCGTCCACCCCGTCGAGGACTTCGCGAAGGCCGCCGACGGCGCCCGCCGCGGCCGGGTCGCGCGCGCGGTGCTCACCTTCTAGCGGGGCGCCGGCCTCCGGCGGAGCCGCCCCCGGGGAGCGGGGCCTCAGGGGGAGGCGGCCCGGAAGGTGCGCCGGTAGACCGTCGGCGGGACCCCCAGCGCCGACTGGAGGTGGAGCCGCATCGACTGCGCCGTACCGAACCCGGCGTCCCGCGCCACCTGGTCCACCGACAGCTCCGTCGACTCCAGGAGCTGCCGGGCCCGCTCCACCCGCTGCTGGGTGAGCCACTGCCCCGGGCTCACCCCCACCTCCTCCCGGAAACGGCGGGTGAAGGTCCGTACGCTCATCGACTCCCGCTCCGCCAGATCCCGCAGCCGCAGCGGCTCGTGCAGCCGCCCCAGCGCCCAGCCCCGGGCGGCGGAGGTGGTGTGGTACTGCTCCTCGGGCACGGGCCGGCGGATGAACTGCGCCTGACCGCCCTCCCGGTGCGGTGGTACGAGACAGCGCCGGGCCACGTCGTTGGCGACGGCCGAGCCGTGGTCCCGGCGGATCAGATGGAGGCAGAGGTCGATCCCGGCCGCGACCCCCGCCGAGGTCAGCACCGCGCCGTCGTCGACGTACAGCACATCGGGATCGACCCGCACGGCCGGGAAGAGCCGCTGGAAGCGCTCGGCCCAGCCCCAGTGGGTGGTGGCGCGGCGGCCGTCCAGATACCCGGCCGCCGCGAGGAAGAAACCGCCGGTGCAGATGGACGCCAGCCGCGCGCCGGGCCGCACCCTCCCGAACACCTCGGCGAGCCCGTCGGGGAGCCGGCCCTCGTCGAAGAGGACCGAGGGCCGGTACGAGGCCGGGACGATCACCGTGTCCGCGTCGGCCAGCGCCTCGGGCCCCCGCTCCACACACAGCGCGAAGTCCTCCTCCGTGGGGACCCGTCCGGGGGTGGGTGTGCAGGTGGTGACCGTGTAGAGGGGATCGCCCGCCGGGGAGCGCGCCCGGCCGAAGAGCCGGTGGGGCATCGACAGCTCAAAGGTGATCACCCCGGGGAGCGCCAGCACGACGACCCGGTGGAGGGGAGGGACGGCCATGGCCCGATCCTATCGAAAGGTGTCCACCGGGCCAGTCGTTGGACGGGCCGGCCCGGCGGATGCTGAATCCCGTGACCGAGACACGCCCCGCACCCCGCCCGCGTACCCCCCGATTGCGGATGCACCGGGCCTGGTCCGTCGCAGCCGTCACCTTTGTGACGATCATCGGCGCCGCCGGCTTCGCCTCCCTCCCCGGGCTGCTGATCGACCCGCTGCACGACGAGTTCGCGTAGTGACGCTTGGGGGAACGATCATCGAGAGCCGCTGATCAGATCTCGGCGACTCCCGCACCGCCGTTTGGACGGTAACGCTCCGCCCCTGCCGAACACTCCAGTTCCGGCCCCCTTGACCAGCGCGGTCCGGCAGAGTGGAGGACGTGCAACCCGGCGCAACGCGCTCGACAGGGAGGGACACCACGGCCTTACGGTTCGTCGGTAAAGATCCCGAGTCCGGAGATCACGGATCACCCGCTGTGTGGGTGGACCAGGATTCGAAGGATCTTGTGATTCAGGGGTGGACGGCAGACGAGCGGACCACGGGCGAGAGCTCGCGGGATGTGCCGATCCCCGGGCACGAGTCGGTGATCAGGGTTCCGAAGCGGATGATCCCGCTTCTCAGGGAGGCGCTCCGTGTCGCAGAGTCTGACTGACTTCTCTGACCTCATCAGGTCAGTGCAGGAGTCAGCCGTGCACCTTGAGATGCGTGACACGTACGGCGTCGAGAACGAGATCGAAGGCTTCGCCGCATGGAAGCAAGGGCGCCGGCTCGACCCGGAGGACCGGGCTTCGTGGTGGCGCCCCTGGCTCGACCTCGTTCAAGAGGTCACCGCCAAGGGCGTTGTCATCCGCCGTGCCCGTATCGTCTCGGAGCCCATCAGCGAGTACATCGCCTTCGAGCACTCGGGCACCTTCACGAACGTGGCGGCCGGAGAGCAGATCCGTTGGCTTCCCCGTCGCAGCGCCTCGGACCTCACCCTGCCTGGCAACGACTTCTGGTTGTTCGACGGCCGCCTTGTCCAGTTCAACGTCTTCGATGGGGTCGGCCGATGGGTCCACACCGACCAGACGGAAGAGCCCGCCACAGTTGAGCTGTGCGCGTCGGCGTTCGAAGCGGTGTGGGAGCGAGCCATCCCGCACGAGAAGTACGCCGTCTGATTCCTGACCGGTCAGCTCATGCCTTCCTCTCCGCTCTCCAGCGCCCAAGCGGTGCGAGCCGCTGTGGCTGCCCGCTTGCAGGGGCTCATGCAAGACGCTGGCCTGACAGGGCATGAGCTGGCCGCTCGGTGCGGCTGGCACAAGTCGAAGTCGTCCCGGATCGCGCGGGGCAAAACACCACCCTCGGACGCTGACATCCGCGCCTGGTGCGCTGCCTGCGGGGCCGACGATCACGCGGCCGATCTGATCGCTGCGTCCCGCAACGCGGAGTCGATGTACGTCGAGTGGCGACAGATCCACCGTGACGGGATGCGGCGCGTCCATGAGCAGACCGTCCCGCTGTACCAGCGCACCCGCTCGTTTCGTGTGTACGCGTCGAACGTCATGCCGGGGATGCTCCAGACTCCCGGCTACGCGACAGGACTTCTACGGTCCATCACGGCCTTCCAGGGAACCCCCGACGACGTGGCCGACGCCGTGCGGGCTCGGACCCAGCGGTCCCGCGTGATCCGGGAAGGGGACCATCGGTTCGCCCTGGTGCTCGAAGAGACGGTTCTCTACTACCGGGTGAGCGACGACGCCGCGATGGCGGCCCAGCTTGAGCACGTGCTCTCGGTGATGGGACAGCAGAACGTATCCCTCGGCATCATCCCGGCAAGGGCCCGCCGTACCGTCTGGCCGCTCGAAGCCTTCTACGCCTTCGACGATCAGCAGGTGGCAGTGGAGACCCTCACCGCAGAAATCAACCTGACCACGCCCGGCGAGATCCGTACGTACCTTCGCGCCTTCTCCGAGCTGTCCCGATCCGCCGTGCGCGGAGCCGAAGCCCGCGCCCTGATCACGAAGGCTCTCGCCGCCCTCGGGTGAATCCGTGCAACCGCGTGCAACAGCGTGGACCCCTCACAACCCCGCTCCCTACGGTCTGTTCATCGACCTCGGAAGCGACAGGGAGGGCGCGACGGTGACGAGGACAGAACCCACGCGATGGCAGGAAGTACCGGTTGAGCTGCCGCTCCGGGAGGAGCGCCCTGCGCCCCGTCCGGTACCCGGATGCCCCGAGTGCGCGCGGCTCGGCCAGCTCCGGAAGGCAGCCGGGATGCAGCACGACAGCACCACGGTCGCCGACTGCAACATCCTGCTCCGGATGCACGGGACGGCCACTGATGGACATGCAGACGTGGAGGGACGCCAGGGCTCAGGCGACGGACGCGACGGAGTCCATACGTGCGGCACTGGCTGCACTCGGAGTTCCTGAGTCCGCGTGGAGCAGCGTCCGACCCGTGGTGACGCACAGCGGGCAGGCATACGTCCACCTCGGGATGATCCGGGCTGATGCGGTCGAGCAGATCTCAGAGGCGCTGCGGGCGCCCTCCGCTCCCTGAGCCCCATTCAGGACTTCCGTCCACTACCGGCGGAGGACGGCTCTCTCTGGGCCGTCGGCAGATCAGGAAGGGCACGACGATGACCGACCTGTACGGGCTCCCCATCGAGGGAGCCGAGTTCTCGAAGGCGTGCGGCGGCAATGCCCACCCGGACGGCGAGGCGTGCGTGACCCTCGCGAAGATCGGGCCGGACGCGTGGGCCATGGGCGACAGCAAGCGCCCAGACGCCGAGCCGCTGCGCTTCACCACGGCCGAGCTGGACGCGGCGGGCATCAACCCCGCCCGCTTCGACCTCTCCGCCTGATCCACAGCACCACCTGAACTGACGGCCCCGCCCTCACGCCGACGGGCGGGGCCGTCGTCATCTCTCGGAACGGAGCAGCGGTGCACCACCACGGTTACGCATGGGTGGGGGAGAAGAAGACGTTCGACAAGGAGAGCATCCGCAGACCGGCCGGACAGGCCCCGACCGCGAGCAGCGAGATGGAGGTACATGACCGGTACCGAGAAGCCGTGGCCGTGTTCCCGACCACCGACGTGCCCCCGATCCAGACGGCGCACTGGCTCATGAAACCGCCCTCGATGATCCGAGGGACATGGGAGGAACCCAAGGAAGCCGGCGAATGGCTGGGCCTTCAGCTCGCAGAGTTCGCTCCCCGGTTCTCCTCCGAGCAGGATCGGGGGGTGACCAGACTGGCCCTCCTGGTGAAGGGTGCAGTCGAGCGGCTGGCGTGGGGAGGAGACGTGGCCCTCGGCCACTACCTCAAGGGCACTGTCTTCCACTCTGTCGCCCTTGTGACGTGCACGCCGAACCGCGCTGCTCCCGACCTGCCCTGTCCCGCCAGGTAGGTCCGCACACGACAGCGGCCCCCGGCGAATGCCGAGGGCCAGTCGCGTCCGTGTGCGCCTGTCTCAGGCGCTCTCTCCAAGGTGGCGGTACAACGTGGCGCGGCCGATTCCCATGGCCTTGGCGATGGCTGTGACGCTGTCTCCCTTGGCGTGCCGGGCACGGGCTACGGCGAGCTTGTCGTCATCCACTACCGACGGCCGCCCACCCATGTTGCCCTTGCGGGCCGCAGCCTCCAGCCCTTCCAACGTCTTCTCCCGTATGCCTTCCCGCTCCACCTCTGCACTGACGGCGAGCACGGCGAACACGATGGCACCCGCCCCGTTCGGGTCGTACACGCCCTGAAGGGGACCGGACAGGAGTTCCAGTTGGATGCCGTCCGCCTGAAGGGTGGAGGACAACGTCATCAGCTCTGCCGCGCTGCGGGCAAGACGCTTCATCTCGACCACGGTCAGGATGACGGGCTGATTCGGTGCGGCCGCCTTGATCTCCCGTGCCAGCGTGAGCGCCTTCTCAAGCTCCGGCCGCTCCTTCACGCGGGTACTGATCTTCTCCGAGAACACGCGGGTGCAGTCGGCACGGGCAAGCATGTCCAACTGGGACTGAAGTTCCTGTCCAACGGTGCTGCACCGTGCGTAGCCCAGTCGGATCGCTGCGCCCCGTATCGCGTCGGGCACCTGCATGACGGGAGCGCCCTGTGTCCATGCCTTACCGGGGTTGCGGTCGGCCGGAGTCTTCACGGTCAGTTCCGCCTTGAGTCGGAGAAGGGGCGACCGAGATCCAGGAACACGTATGGCGGCGTGCGCTGGTGCGCTCCGACATGAAGCACGCAGAGAAGTTGGTCGGCGTCGCCATGGCGTTGTACGCGGATTACGAGACGGGCGAGAACGTCTGCCCCTCGAACGGGACGATCGCCAGGGAACTCGGCTACGGAGGGAAGGCCCCGGAGCAGACGGTCAACAAGATCGTTGGCAAGCTGCGCAGGGCTGGCTGGCTCACGAAGACGGGCAAGGTTCCGGATGGTCCGGTGATCTACCGGCTCACCTTGCCGACGCAGGGGGGTGTGGCTGAGGAGCCATACAACCTACATACCTCCAAGAGCGACGGCGGTAAGAGCAAGGAGCCAGCGGCGAAGAGCAAGCCGGTAGGCGATGTGCGGCCCCCCGGAGGGGGCCGACAGGTCGAAGACGAAGAACACAAGCAGCCGGCGCAGGTGAGCCGCGTAAGCGGCTCCCAGAAGCAAGACGAAGGGACAGGCTCCCTTGGTGGGCCTTCGGCCCCTTCTCTGTCCTTGGTAGACCTCGGCAAGGTCAGGCAAGAGGAACGGCGCCGACGCTGGTTCGGAGATGCGTATGCAGCTCCCGTGCCGGTTGGCTTCGACTACGACGGCTCGGCCGACAAGCGCGATCCGGGATGGCAGGAGCCACCGCCCTTCTGATGGGGCATGACGAAGCCCCGCCCTCATGTGAGAGCGGGGCTGGTCGAACGAGGCAGGCTACTCGTCGGGCTCGTCGGCGGTGTGGTTCCACTCCACGGTCATGTAGTCGTCCGCGGTCATCTTCGCCGCCTTCCTGAAGCCGTTGGGGTGCATCGTGATCGTGGTGACGAACTTGACCCACGCTCGACGGACGGGGAGCGGAGTGTCCGGCCAGTCCTGAATCAGACCGGCGATGCCCGACACAGGGTCGATCGGGGGCAGGCCAGTGACACCCGACAGCTTCTCGTCGATCTCGCTGAGCCTGGCCCGGATCGCCTCGGTACCGGCCGTCATCTGCGACAGGGAGATGGACCCCGAGGCGTAGGCCACGGCCAACCCGTCGAGCCGTTCACGCAGGGCCTGCGCCTCCTGGTGAAGGTGGACCGAGTCGTCTCCCTCCTCCTGTCGAGCGGCGAGAACCCAGGGCAGGAAGTCGGGGAAGATGATCCGCGCCAGGACGGCACTACCGGCTCGCTTGTCGGCCAACTCTCGCGGCACGCGTACGTGCTTCTGTCCACAGCGGTAGACCGGGGTGCCCCGGTACATGCCGCCTCGTACCGTCTCCCCGCATCGCCCACAGGTAGCCAGTCCGGCGAGCAGGGTCTGAGGGACCGAGCCGGTACGTGCACCGCCCGTGAACCGCTTGGGGTTCGTCAGCGCCGACACGAGGCCGTAGTGAGTCGCCTCGTCCAGGATCGCGGGCCACTGGCCCACGCCCACCACTTCGCCGTGGTAAGTGGCCTGAGCGATGTACCGAGGGGAGATGAGCACCTTCTTCACCCCGCCCACACCCCACCCCTTCGCCTCGCCCTTCGCCGTGCCGGACGACGAGCGGGGAGCGAGTAGGCCGAGGTCGGTCCAGAAGCGAGCGACAGCCGACAGGGTCTCGCCCTGAAGAACCATCTCGGCACCCTTGCGGATCGCTTCCGCCTCGGCCTCGACCACGGTCACGTAGTCGTCGGCGTATCCGAACGGCCGCAAGCCTGTTTTGTGCGGAGTGCCGTTCTTGGCCGCCTGAAGGTTCGACGCCTTCTGCCGCAGCGCCTTCTGCTCGCCCTCGTACTCCGCCCACGCCGTGACCGTCTTGGCCGTGGCCCGACCGGCCGGAGTCGCGAGGTCCAGGTGTCCGGCGTGGATGGCGTGGACGTTCACGCCGAGCGCGATCACCCGCAACAGGTCTTCGGTCTTGCGTACGAGCCTGTCAGTGTGCCAGCAGAGGATCGCATCGGGCTTGGACACCAAGAGCCGCTCGAACCCCGGGCGTACCTTGCCCGAGGTGGCGCTGACGTCGTTGTCCGCGATCACTTCCCGTACGGTCCAGCCACGGGCGGCGGCGAACACCCGACACTCTTCCTCCTGCCGCTTCACGCCCAGCTCGTCGCCGTGCTGATCGAGGCTGAGTCGTACGTAGACGGTGACATCCATCTGTGGTGGCCCCCCTTGTTCCTGCGTGCGCGGTGCCCCAAACATCCACCACAAGTTCGACTGGTCGCGCGGCACGATCGGCTTCGCCGTCTCGGTCAATCTCGCGCTGTACGGGCTGACCGCGCCGTTCGCCGCCGCCCTGATGGACCGCTTCGGCATCCGCCGGGTCGTCGCCGCCGCCCTGCTGGTCATCGCGGCCGGCTCGGTGCTGACCACGGTCATGACCGCGCCCTGGCAGATGGTTCTGTACTGGGGGGTCCTCGTCGGGCTCGGCAGCGGCTCCATGGCGCTGGCCTTCGCCGCGACCGTCACCAACCGCTGGTTCGTGAAGCGGCGCGGCCTGGTCACCGGCATCCTCACCGCCGCCGGCGCCTCCGGCCAGCTCGTCTTCCTGCCCCTGCTCTCCTGGCTGGTGGAGCGGCACGGCTGGCGCCCCGCCGCGATCACGGTCGCGCTCGCCGCGCTGGCGGTGGTCCCCTTCGTCTGGCTGCTGCTGCGCGACCACCCCGCCGACACCGGTCTCGCGGCCTATGGCGCGAAGGAGTTCACTCCCAGGCCCCCGCCGGTCCCGGGCGCGGCCCGCCGCGCGGTGACGGTCCTCTTCCGGGCCGCGCGCACCGGTCCGTTCTGGCTGCTCGCGGGCACCTTCGCGATCTGCGGCGCCTCCACCAACGGCCTGGTGAAGACCCACTTCGTGCCCGCCGCCCACGACCACGGCATGCCGGTCACGGCGGCGGCCTCGCTGCTCGCGGTGATCGGTGTCTTCGACATCGTCGGCACCATCGCGTCGGGCTGGTTCACCGACCGGTTCGACGCCCGCAGACTCCTCGCCGTGTACTACGCCCTGCGCGGGGTGAGCCTGCTCTTCCTCCCGATGCTCCTCGCGCCCACTGTCCAGCTCCCGATGGTCTTCTTCATCGTCTTCTACGGACTGGACTGGGTCGCCACCGTCCCGCCGACGATCGCCCTCTGCCGTGAGCACTACGGCGACGACAGCGCCATCGTCTTCGGCTGGGTCCTCGCGTCGCACCAGGTCGGCGCGGCCGTGGTGGCCTTCGCGGGCGGGGTGGCGCGCGATGTGTTCGGCTCGTACGACGTGGTCTGGTACGCCTCCGGGGCGCTCTGCGCGATGGCGGCGCTGATGGCCCTGGTGATCACCCGCCCGGTGCCGGCCGCACCGGGCCGGGCCGGGGAGGCGCGCCCGCTGTGCGAGGGTGAAGTCACCCGAACATGAGGAGAGTTCCGTGATCGTCTGGCTGAACGGCGCCTTCGGGGGCGGCAAGACCACCCTGGCGGAGGAGCTCCACCGGCGCCGGCCCGAGTCCCTGTTCTTCGATCCCGAGCAGGTGGGCTATCTGCTGTCGGAGATCGTGAAGCCGCCCACCGGCGACTTCCAGGACCTGCCGCTCTGGCGCCGCCAGGTGGTCTCGCTGGCGCTCGGCCTCGTCCAGGACTTCCAGCGGCCCGTCATCGCGCCGATGACGCTGCTCGACCCCGGCTGTCTGGCGGAGATCCACGGCGGTCTGCGGGCCGAGGGGGTGGCGGTGCACCACTTCTTCCTCCGGGTCGAGCCCGACGAGCTGGTCCGCCGGCTCGACGCCCGTGTCCACCACCCCGGTGATCCGGAGCGCGAGGCCAGGGTGACGGAGTGGACCAAGGCGCAGATCCCGCGCAGTACGGCGGCGCTCGCGGTCCTCCCCCCGGAGACGGTCGTCCTCGACGGCGCCCGCCCCACGGCCGCGCTGGCCGACGAGGTGCTCGCCCGGGTGGACGGCCACCGCTGATCAGGGGACGAGCCGCCGGAACCGGCCCCGGTGGAAGACCAGCGGGGGCCGGTCGTCGTCCGCGCCCAGCGCCTCGATCCGCCCGACGACGATCAGATGGTCGCCGCCGGTGTGCACGGCCTGGACCGTGCACTCCACCCACGCCGGTACGGAGCCGAGCCGGGGCGCGCCCGTGACCGGGCCCGGGGTGTGCGCGACACCGGCGAACTTGTCGCCGCCGCTCACCGCGAAGGCCCGGCACAGCGCGCCCTGCTCCTCGCCGAGCACATGGGCGCAGAAGCTCCCGGCGCGGGCGATGCGCGGCCAGGTGGTCGAGGTGCGGGCGACCATGAAGACCACCAGGGGCGGGTCGAGCGAGAGCGACGAGAAGGACTGGCAGGCGAAGCCGGCCGGGCCCGCGCCGTCGTGCGCGGTGATGACGGTGACCCCGGTGGGGAACGACCCGAGGACCCGGCGGAACTCCGCCGGGTCGACCGGTGGCCGCTCGCTCTCCCCGACGGCGCGCAGGGCGGGCCGGGGCGGCGCCTCGTGGGGCGCGGCGGCGGTGGTGGCGGCTCCGGCGGACCGGAGATGGCGGACGGCGGTGGCGGCCATGGCCGCGTGTCCCATCACCCCTCCATTGGAGCTGACGGTTCGTCAGATGGGAACCCCTCCGCCAGTCCGTAAACCGTCCGGGGCGCACTCTCGGCCCCAGGGGCCGCGGGAGTCCCGCCGCGGCGGTCGCGGACCCGGCCGGGCGGCGCGGCGCGGTGCCTCGGGGTGGCTCGGGGTGCGGTGCGGTGCCTCGGGGTGGCTCGGGGTGGCTCGGGGTGCGGTGTCTGTGGCGTCTTGTGGTGCCTTGCGGCGCCGGGACGACCCCCGCCGGGGCCCGGGGCCCGCTGGGTCGTCTCTTTCGGATCGTGCCGGGCTCGCGATCCACGGCACCGGACCCCGCTCACCGATCCGGCCTGATCCGAAAGAAACTCCCTAGCGGCCCCGGTAGACCGGGGGGCGGCGCTCCAGGAAGCTCGTCACGCCCTCCGCCGCGTCCGCCGTCGTCATCGTGATCTCCTGCGCCGCCGCCTCCGCGGCGAACGCCCCCGCCCGGTCCGTCTCCAGCGACGCGTTGACCAACTGCTTGGTCAGCGCCAGCGTCCGCGTCGGCCCCCGGGCGAGCCGCTCCGCCCACTCCCGGGCCGTCCGCTCCAGCGCGTCCCCGGGCACCACCCGGTTCACCAGACCCAGCCGCTCGGCGTCGGCGGCCGGGAGGGAGTCGCCGAAGAACATCAGCTCCTTGGCCCGCTGCGGCCCGATCAGCCGGGGCAGCAGATACGCCCCGCCGCCGTCCGGCACCAGCCCCCGCCGCACGAACACCTCGATGAACCGGGCCTCCTCCGCCGCGATCACCAGATCGCAGGCCAGGGCGAGATGCGCCCCGATCCCCGCCGCCGTCCCGTTGACCGCCGCGATCACCGGCTTCTCACAGTCCAGTACGGCCGCGATCAGCCGCTGCGCCCCGCGCCGGATCACTCGTGCCACCCCGCCCGCGATCCGCTCCCCGGGCGGCGCGGCGGAGGCCCCGCGCAGATCGGCGCCCGCGCAGAAGCCCCGGCCGGTGGCGGTGAGCACCACCGCCCGGACATCCGGGTCGCCCGACGCGCCGTCGAGCAGCGAGATGATCCGCTCCCGCTGTTCACCGGTGACGGCGTTCATCACCTCCGGCCGGTCGAGGGTGATCCAGAGAACGGCGTTCTCGGTACGCTCCACCACCCCGCAGCCGGAGCCGTCCGCGCTCACCGGCACACCGCCAGCGCGTCCAGCGCCACCGCGCCCTGTCCGCGCTCCAGCACCACCAGCGGGTTGATGTCCAGCTCGCTGAGGCTGCCGCCCAGTTCCAGCGCCATCCGCTGGACCCGCAGCACCACCTCCACCAGGGCGTCCACATCCATCGGCGGGCCGCCCCGCACCCCGTCCAGCAGGGCCCGGCCGCGCAGCTCGTCCAGCATCGCCCGCGCCTGCCCCTCGCCGAACGGGGGAACGCGTACCGCCGAGTCCCGGAGCACCTCCACGAGCACCCCGCCGAACCCGGCCGTCACCGTCGGACCGAACAGCGGGTCCTGGGTGACGCCCACCACCATCTCCACCCCGCGCCCCACGAGCTGGCAGACCAGGATGCCGTCCAGCTCGATGCCCTCGTGGCGGGCGGTCGCGGTCAGCTCGCGGTAGGCGTCCCGGACCTGGCTGGCGGAGGTGAGACCGATCCGCACCAGGCCGAGTTCGGACTTGTGGGCGAGTTGGGCCCCGGACGCCTTCATCACCACGGGGTAGCCGATCAGCGCGGCGGCGCGCACCGCCGCCGCCGCGCTGGTCACCAACTGCTCGCGCGGCACCCGGATGCCGTACGCGCGCAGCAGCTGCTTGGCGGCGTGCTCGCTGAGCCGCACCCCGGGCTGGAGCAGGGCCTCCGCCTTGCGGAAGGAGGGCGAGAGGGTGCGCGGCGCCTCGTCGAAGGGCGACCGGTACGCCCGGGTGAAGCGGTGGTGTCCGAGGAAGGAGCGCACGGCGGTGACGCAGTTGGCGAAGGTGCGGAAGGTGGCGACCCGGGAGGAGCCGAGCAGCGTCTCGCGGTACGCCGCCTCGGTGCCGACGGGCGATCCCCACACCACGCACACCAGCTTGTCGGTGGCCTCGGCCGCGTCGACGAGGTCCTGGGCGAGCCGGTCGCTCATCGGCGGGAAGGGGCCGGTGATGGGGCAGATCAGCACGCCCACGCCGGGGTCCGCCAGGATCGCGTCGATGATCTTCCGGCCGCGCCAGTCGCCCACCGGGTGGCCGCCGTTGTCGACGGGGTTGGCGACGCTCAGATACTCCGGTATCCACTGGTGCAGCTCGTCCTGCCGGGCCTGCGAGAGCGGTGGCAGCGTCAGCCCGGCGGCGCTGGCGAGATCGGCGAAGTGGGCGCCGGTGCCGCCGGAGATGGAGTAGACGACGACGCCGTCCGCCCGCGGCCTGCGGGCGCGGGCCAGCAGGGCGGAGGTGTCCTGGAGTTCGTCGAGGCCGTCCACGCGGATCACCCCGTACTGCCGCATCGCCGCGTCCACGACCTGATCGGCGCCGGTGAGCTTCCCGGTGTGGGAGGCGGCGGTCCGCGCGCCGGTCTCGGTGCGGCCGACCTTGACCGCGACCACCGGCACGCCGCGCCGGGCCGCGCGGTCGGCGGCGAGCAGAAAGGCGCGTCCGTCCTTGAGCCCCTCGACGTAGCAGGCGATGGCCCCGACCTCGGGCCGTTCGGAGAAGTACGCGATGAAGTCGGCGGTCTCCAGATCCGCCTCGTTGCCGGTGGGCGCCCAGTGGGAGAGGCGGATGCCCAGCTCCTGGAGGGCGAGGACCGGGCGGCCCTGGTGCCCGGACTGGGTGATCAGCGCGATGGCGGGTCCTTCGAGGTCCTCGCGGAACCGCTCGAAGGCGTTGAGGTTGGTGTTGGGGCCCAGCAGCCGCACCCCGGACTCCGCGACGGCGGCGGCCAGCCGGGCCTGCGCCTCGGCACCGGCCGGGCCGGTCTCGGCGTACCCGGAGGCGAAGGCGACCGCGAAGGCGATCTTCGCCTCGGCGAGTTCGCCGATCAGCGGGAGCGGGTCGCCGACCAGCAGCACCGCGAGATCCACCCGCTCGGGAAGCTCGGCCAGGGAGCGCGCGCACGGGCGCCCGAAGACCTCGCCCCGGGTGGGGTGCACGGGGTGCAGCCGCGCGCCGACGCGCTCGGCCCAGTCGACGAGCTGCCGGGTGATGCCGGTGCCGGGCCGCCCGGCGGTGTCGGAAGCCCCGACGACGGCGACGGACCGGGGCCGGAAGAACCGGTCGAGATCGGGGACGGGGGCGTACAGGGGCCGTCCGCTGACGTCCAGGTCGCCGTCGGTCGCGGTGACCGATGCGGTGTCGTGGATGGCGTCACGGGGGTGTTCTCCGCAGGCGACGATGCGTGCGCGGAGGTCGGAGGTGAGGGTGCCGTGGGTCGATCCAAGCATTGCTGAGCCCCGCTCCTGCTCGCTGCGACGTAGCTGACGCATAGTCAGATTAGCGAGCTGACTCCCAGTCAGGAAGATGCCCCACGCCTCCCGCCCGATTTCCCCGCGGAGCCCCCGCACCCCCCGCCCCCCGACGGGGACGCGGACCGCCCGTGCCCCGGGGCCGCTCCTCAATCTCCCCCAGAGCTGCCTCTGGGAGGTGCCCCCAGCGGGGCTGAGGGTGGTGCGGCCCGGCCGGAGGGGCGCGGCTCAAACCCCGGCGGGGCCGGGTGGTTCAGCCGGTCCGGCGTTTGAGGGCGGACCCTGTGCGACGGGTTCCCGCATCGTGCGGGCCATGGTCGGGGGCCGGCCCCCGAACCCCCGCGCCTCAATCTCCCCCAGAGCTGCCTCTGGGAGGTGCCCCCAGCGGGGCTGAGGGTGGTGCGGCCCGGCCGGAGGGGTGTGGCTCAAACCGCAGCGGGGCCGGGTGGTTCAGCCGGTCCGGCGTTTGAGGGCGGACCCTGTGCCAGGGGTGCCCGAGCCGGTGCGTGTCAGCCCGTCCGGCGATTGAGGACGGACCCCGGGGCACAGGTGGCCCGAGCGATCTCAGCCCGTCCGGCGATTGAGGACGGACCCGCGCCCCGGGGCGGCCGAGCCACGCATCGCGCAGGGAGCGGCGGAGTCAGGGGGAGGGGCTGCGGGTGGTGCGGGCGATCGCGCGGGCGATCCGGGGGGCGTCCAGGGCCAGCTCCCTCAGCATCCCGCTGATCGGATTGGTGAACCCGGTGAAGTACAGCCCGGGCGCCCCCGCCACAGCCCTCCCACCCCGCACCACCGGCCTCCCCCTCCCATCCAGCACCCCCAGCTCCCCCACCAGCCCCTCCAACCCCTGCCGGTACCCCGTCGCCGCGATCACCGCGTCCGGAGCGATCCGGCTCCCGTCCGCCAGCACCGCCTCCCCCGCCTCGAACGCCTCCAGCGCCGCCACCGGCTCCACCCTCCCCGCCCGCACGGCGGCGATCAGACCCACGTCCTGCACCGGCGTGGCCCCGGCCTTGTGGCCCGTGTAGAGACCCCGCTCGGGGCGCGGCAGCCCGTACTCCGTCAGATCCGGCATCACCATCCTGGTGAGCAGCCCGCTCGCCCGGTCCACCAGGGGCACGGGCAGCCGGCGGACCAGGATGCCGGTGCGCTGGGAGGGCCAGCCGGCCGTGGACGGGCGGAGGATGTGCGGCGGTGTGCGCACCGCCAGCCGCACCCGGGCCGCCCCGCCCTCCGTCAGGTCGACCGCGATCTCCGCCCCCGTGTTCCCGGCGCCCACCACCAGGACGTCCCGGTCCCGGTACGGCGCGGGGGCGCGGTAGTCGCGCGCGTGCAGCAGCTCCCCCGGGTACGTGTCGCGCCCCGGCCACTCCGGTACGCGCGGGGTGTGGTTGTACCCGGTCGCCACCACCACCGCCCGCGCGGTCAGCCGGCGCCCGCCCGTGGCGTGCAGCAGCCAGTCGTCCCCCGAGCCCGCCGGTTCGATCCGTGTGACCTCGACGCCGGTGACGATCTCCAGCTCGTGGTACTCGGCGTACTTCTCCAGATAGCGGACCACGTCGTCCCGCGCGACCCACCGCCCGAAGGATCGCGGCATCGCGAGACCGGGCAGCCCCGACAGTCCCCGGGGGGTGTGCAGCCGGAGCCGGTCGTAGTGGCCGCGCCAGGAGGCGCCCACGGCGTCGGACTTCTCCAGCACCACGGCCCGTACCCCGAGCTTGCCGAGCGCGGCGGCCACGGCCAGGCCGCCAGGTCCGCCGCCGATGACATGGACGGGCCTGTCGTCTGTTGTGTCCATGGGCCGTGAGCGTACTGGCCCCAACTCTTGATGAGGCTCGGTCAAGGCGGAAACCGGTACCGAATTGATCACACCTGACCGCTTGCCGATAGTTCCCGACCGGAACTCCCCACCTCTTGCGCGGTGGTGGCGCATCCGCTGAACTGACGTACCGTCAGAAAGATAGCCCCAGCGTGAACATGGGAGGTCAGGATGGGCAGTGTCTGGCTCACCGGCGCCGAGTGGCTCGCCGTTCTCCGTATCGGGCTCGGGCTGTGGTGGCTGGAGAGCTGGCGGCACAAGGACAGGAAGGGCTGGTTCGAGCGCGGCACCGGCATCGCCTGGGCGGCGGATGTGGCCGGCAAGCACCGTTGGGCAGCGGTCCGCGGCGGCTTCCGGAAGGTGGTGGAGCCCCGCCCGAGGGCGATGGCGTACCTCGTCGTCCACGCCGAACTCGCCCTGGGCCTCGGTCTGGTCCTGGGCGTTCTCACCCCCGTGGCCCTCGTCTGCGGACTGGTCCTCAACCTCCTCTACTTCATCCTCATGATCCACGACTGGGCCGAGCAGGGGCAGAACGCGATGATGGCGCTGATCTCCCTGGTCGCGCTCTTCGCCCTGTCCTGGCAGACCTGGTCGCTCGACAGCGCGCTCGGGCTCTTCTGATGGCCCCGGACCCCGCCCGCCCGGACCCCGCCCGCCCGGACCCCTCCCGCCCGGACCCCTCCCGCCCCGAGATCGACGACTTCACCCGCCCGTTCTGGGACGCGGCCGGGGAGGGGCGGCTGCTGCTGCGCCGCTGCCGGGGGTGCGGGCGGGCCCACCACCACCCGCGCGAGTTCTGCCCGTACTGCTGGAGCGAGGACGTGGGCTGGGAGACGGCGAGCGGCCGGGCCACGCTCTACACCTGGTCCGTGGTGCACCGCAACGACGTGCCCCCGTTCGGGGATCGGGTGCCGTATGTCGCGGCGGTCGTCGATCTCGCGGAGGGGCCGCGGATGACGACCGGGATCACGGAGTGCGGGGCCGGGACCACGGGCCGCGGGGCCGGGCTCGCGATCGGGATGGCCCTGGAGGTGACCTTCCGGCGGGAGGACCCGGCCGGCCCCGCGATCCCGTACTTCCGCCCGGCTCAGGGCCAGAGCAGCTCCCGCGCCCAGCCCCCGTCGGGCCCCTCGGCCGGCCCCTCGCGCCGGTAGCGCAGCCGGATGTGCCGGCGCCAGGCGTCGCCCTGGAAGAACTCGACCTCCCGGGGCACCACCACGTACCGCGTCCAGGACGGCACGGGCGCCTCCGGGTCCCGTCCGGCCCGCTCCCAGGCGGCGGCCGAGGCGTGCGCCAGCTCCTCCCGCGAGGCCAGGACCTCGCTCTGCCGCCCGGTGAGCGCCGCTGCCAGCGCCCCCGTGGAGCGGGCGTGCAGATCCGCGCTGCTCTCCGCCGGCCCCGGCAGGACGACCCCGCCCCGCACCCGCACCTGCCGGCCCTGCGCCGCCCAGTAGAAGCCGAGGGCCGCCTCGGGGCGGGCCCGGAGCTGGCGTCCCTTGGCGCTGGTGGAGTGGGAGGCGAAGTGCCAGCCCCAGGGGTCGGCGTCGTGCAGCATCAGGGTGCGTACGTCCGGGTGGCCGGTGTCGTCCGCGGTGGCCAGCGTCATCGTGTGCGGCTCGGGCTGCCCCGCGGCGACGGCCTCCGCGAACCACTGGTGGAAGAGGGGCAGCGGGGTGGCCGGCGCGGTGTCCGGGTCGAAGGAGGGGAGGTCGATGTCCCAGACGCGCTGGGCGTGCAGCAGCACGCGGAAGGCGTCCTGGGCGTGGAAGGGGTCCCGGCCGTCGTTGTCCATGCCCCCAGTCAACACCACTCACCCTGTAGTGCTCCGCCTATAGTGGTTTCCGGGCCGCCCGAACGGGTGGCCGCCCCCGGAGAGATGGTGACCGTCCGATGCGGCAGAACCTCGCCCGCCGCGCCGCGCTCGTCGACGCGGCCATCGAAGTACTCGCCCGCGACGGCGCGCGAGGGCTGACCTTCCGGGCCGTGGACACGGAGGCCGCCGTACCGAACGGCACCGCGTCCAACTACTTCGCCAACCGCGACGACCTCCTCAACCAGGCAGGCGCCCGCATCTACGCACGGCTGCGCCCGGACGACGACACCATCGCCGCGATGTCGCGCGGCCCGGCCGGACGGGAGCGGACCGCGCGGATGGTACGGGAGGTGCTGGAGCGGGTGACCACCTTCCGCACCGGCTATCTGGCCCTCCTGGAACTCCGCCTGGAGGCCACGCGCCGCCCGGCGCTGCGGGCACTGCTGACCGACCGGGTCCGGGCGGACCTCGACGCGAACGCCGAGGGCCACCTCGCCGCCGGCCTCCCCGGGGACGCGGACACGGTCCGTCTGATCCATCTGGCCGTGAACTGGCTGGTGGTGGAGCGGCTGACGCTGCCCGACGTGTTCCCGCAGGAGACCGCGGCCGAGCTGATCACCACCCTGGTGGAACGCCTGCTCCCGCCGGGCCCCGCCTGAGCCCCGCCCCGTGCGGCCCACCGGCGGCCCGGGGTTCACCGGGAGAGGACGGCGTCCGCCGGGGAGAAGTGCCAGGCGGCTGCGCGCCGAGGGGCTCCCGGAGTCTCCGCTCCAGGACGGCGCTGTGGCGGCCCGGTGACATGGCCACAGAGCCCCGCCCAGGCTCTGCCGGGCGGGGCTTCGGAGTGCTGAGCGGTTCTACAGCGCGGCGGACCGGGCGAGCATCGGGCTGTTCGCCCGCTTGCTGTCCCGGACGGGGACGGTGCCGGACGGTCCGGCGAGGTTGAGGGCGACTTCGACGCGGGCGCCGCCGTTGTCGCTGTACGAGGAGGTGTACCGGTCGGGGGCTTCGGCAATCGTCACGGGGTGCCCTCTCGTGCCTCAGTGATCATCGCTACGGAAGCGGCTTGGGAGAGAGCTTCAGCCTGTGGCAGATGGCAGGTGCTGAGCAGGGGGAGGACCGTGGCACCGTCGCGTTCAGCTGTCCCCGCTGGGCGGATTCGGTGTACGCCACGAGCGACCGGTCCGGCGCCCCGAGGGCAGCCGCATGAGCGGGCGAGCCGACGTCCAGCACACCATCCTCGCTGCCCACCGGACCGAGCGGGACGCGACCGCGACCTGCACCAGCCCGCCCGGGTCCTGGTCCGCCGCGGAGCCGTGCACCGGTTACGGGCCCGCCGTGGAACGGCCCCGAGCATCGCGGAGTTGGGCCGTGGTCCTGATCGACCGCACACCCGCCGAGGGGGCCCCGGACGCACGGGCCCGCGCCGTGCTGTCCCTCAACCCCGCTGCCTGAAGCAGTGAGCCCCGAACGTCTCACCCACGGGGATGGAGGCGGACGGGACGCCAACTCCGGGCGTACTCTCGTGATATGAGCGACTCAGGCAAGCACATTAAGGAAGTTCGGAAGCGTCGGGGTCTCACACAGCGGGGTCTTTCTGCCGCATCAGGAGTGTCACTGTCGATCATTCGGAAGCTCGAACAGGGCGAGCGCGAGACCGCCAGAATGGAGACACTGCGCAAGCTCGCAACGGCGCTGCGGGTGCCCACCATGCGCTTGGCGGGTGATGCGGCTGAAGAGGGCCCCGGGGAAGGCACCGAGCAGCGCTGGGAGGCTGTACGCGCCGCACTCGAACAGCCCCCCGCCACTCCAGGTTCAGACGATGAACAGCCGACCGTTGAAGGCGTGCGCACGAGCCTGGCGGTAGAGGCGCTTCCCCTCTATGCCGCTCACGAATTCAGCGCGCTCTCAAAGGTGTTGGGCCCCATGCTTCGGGATGCCGAGGCATTGGGGGATGACGGGCGCACAACCCGTGTTCGCCTGTTGCAGCTTGCGGGCGGTGCCATGGTCCACACGCGGCAGTTCGATGCGGCAGAGACAGCACTTCTCCGCGCTCTGAACGATGCGGGGGACCGCTTGGAAGGCGCAGCCACGGTCAATACGCTGTGCTGGCTTCGGCTTCGGCAGGGGCGGCTTGATACGGCGTACGACCTGGCCGTGAAGTGGGCGGACGAGGTCGAGCCCCGCGTGTCCCGTGCGACGCCCACGGAACTGAGCACCTGGGGTTTGCTGCTGCTCCGGGTATCTGCGGCAGCCGTACGGAACGGCCAAACCGGGCAGGCCACCGATGCGCTCAGGCTCGCCCGTGCAGCAGCCGTGGCGCTGGGGCGCGAGCACACCCCGGAGAACGAGAATTTGCGGTCCTTCGGCCCGCTCACGGTCAAACTGAAGGCTGCCGAGAACGCGAGCGTGGCCGGCCGGCCGGATACAGTTCTGCGCCTCGCGGAGGGCGTTCCTCCCCTCTTGCTCAGATCTGTCACGACTAGCAACCGCAATCGCCACATGCTCGATGTGGCAAACGCCTACGCGGGAACTCGGCGCTTCCCCGAGGCGTTCGAGAAACTCGAAGAGATCAGGGGCGGCAGCCCGGAATGGCTGCCCAACCAGCGGTACGCACGCGACATTCTCGGAAAGATCATCAAGGGTCGCCGAACCCTGACTGACGAGATGCGAACGATGGCGGACGTGGTCCGGCTACCTCTGTAGTTGACGCTGTGGGGCACTTCGTCGTACACGATGACAGGAGTGCCACAGACGGGCAGAGTTCCTCTGCGTAGGCTCTTCGTCACTTAGCCAAACAATGGGCAAGTGAGGCGACGTGCCAAAAGATCGCGACCCGTCCGATACTCCAGCCTTGCGAAAGCCGAATGAAGAGCCGCCGCAGTGTGCGAAGGAGGGGGACTCTTCCGTACTCCGAGCCCTGCGAGAACGGGTGCGTGAGGTCAACGAGAAACACTCGCACCGGCGGTTGCCGTGAACTATGTGTGTGAGCGGCTCGCCCTGGCGGTCGGGGCCGTAGAAGTCTGGTTACGGGTCTGCTTCCCCCGGCTGGTGTGGGCACTGACTCCGCGGGGTCGTGAGCACCGTCGGCTCCGCGCCGAGCTGCGCCGGCTGGAGACTGATCCCGACTACGCGGACCAGTGGCGTGCTGAACTCGCCGAGGGTTGGCGGCAGGTCCGGTTCGAACGGGCGCTTGAGGCTCTGCTCCGCGACTTGGCGGACGGCGGTGACCGGCCGTGAACCGCATCCCGGAGCGGGAGTTCCACTACTTCGCCGCGGTGTCCGCGGAAGGGCCCGTGGTCGGCACCG
>NZ_JBSFER010000019.1:188828-207472 GCF_053594535.1 Streptomyces sp. NPDC001889 | reverse complement strand
CGCCGGCGCTCCGCGTGGGCTCCCTCCTCCGCCTCGCGATCCACGGCACCGGACCCCGCTCACCGATCCGGCCCGATCCGAAAGAAACTCCCTAGTCGTCGTAGTCCAGGCCGTGGCCGATCGGGTACAGCACCGTCCCCGGCGCTCCCGCCCGGTACACCGGCACCGGCAGCCGGCCCTCCGGCCCGACCCGGCCGGCGATCACCCGGGCCGCCGCCCGCAGCTCCACCTCGCTCCACCCGTACGACGCCAGCGCCGCCGGCACCGCGCCGAGGTGGGCGATGTCGTACGGATTGCGGATGGCCAGCGCCACCACCGGGACGCCGGTCGCGAGCAGCTCCGCCACCAGGGTCCGCTGACCGCTCGTCGCGGAGACATTGAGCGTGGTCACCACGACGGCGTCCGCGCCGCGCGCCGCCGCCACCGCCGCCGCGATCTGCTCAGCGGTCGGGGCGGTGCCGGTGACCTGGGCCGTCGGGGTGAAGCCCAGCTCGGTGAAGCTCCGCTGGAGCGCGGCGAGCGGCCGGACATGGGAGGCGACCGGAGGGTTCGGGTCGGCCCCCACCACCAGCAGCCTCTTCTCCCTGCGCCGGTTCAGCGGCAGCACCCCGCCCTCGTTGACCAGCACCGTCGTGGTCCGCTCGGCGATCTCGGCGGCGGCACCGAGATGCCGCCGGACGCCGACCGTCCGGTCCACTCCCCGGTGGGTGACATAGGGGTCGTCGAGGAGACCGAGCTTCTCCTTGAGCCGCAGAATCCGCAGGACCGACTCCTCGATCCGCTCCTCGGTCAGCTCGCCGCCCCGCACGGCGTTCACCACCGCGTTCCAGGCGAGCGCCAGATCCTCCGGGTAGAGCAACTGGTCCACGCCCGCCTTGAGGGCGAGCACCGGAATGCGCTCATCGCCGTACTTCGTCCGTACGCCCTTCATATTGAGCGCGTCGGTCACCACGACACCGTCGTACCCCAGCTCCTCGCGGAGGATGCCCGTCAGAATCGGACGGGAGAGCGTGGCCGGGTCATTGCTCGGGTCCAGCGCCGGGACCTGGATGTGCGCCGTCATGATCGAGTCGATCCCGGCGGCGATGGCGGCGCGGAAGGCCGGGGCGTCGATCCGGTCCCACTCCTCACGGGTGTGGGTGATCAGCGGGAGGCCGGTGTGGCTGTCGACACTGGTGTCCCCGTGCCCGGGGAAGTGCTTGGCGCAGGAGGCGATCCCCGCGCCTTGGTAGCCGCGGACCTGCGAGGACACCATCCGGGCCGCCGCGTTCGCGTCGGCGCCGAAGGAGCGGACGCCGATGACGGGGTTGGCGGGGTTGATGTTGACGTCCGCGACCGGGGCGTAGTTCTGGAAGACGCCCATCGCCGCCAGCTCCGCCCCCGCGATCCGGCCGGCCTCCCGGGCGTCCTTCCGGGAGCGCCCGGCGCCCAGCGCCATCGCGCCGGGCAGCTGGGTCGCGGGCTCGCCGATCCGGGTGACGACCGAGCCGTGCTCCTGGTCGACGGAGATCAGCAGGGGGACGGGGGTGGGCTGGGCGAGGCCGGCGCGCTGCACACCGTTGGAGAGGTCGGCGATCTGGTGGGGATCGCGGACATTGTCCGACCAGGAGAAGTAGATGATGCCGCCGACGTGGTACCTGGCGATCATCTCGGCGGCCGAACGCACGCCGAAGTCGCGGAGATTGAGGTCGATGTGGGCCTGGGTGGGGGCGGTGGCGGAGTGTCCCCAGACCCTGGAGACGAAGAGCTGGCCGACCTTCTCCTCCAGGCTCATCCGGGCGATGAGCCTCCGGAGGCGGTCGGGGCGCCCGCGCCCGCGCCGGTCATGGGCGGCGGAGACGGGGGCGGAGCCGGCGGTGGCGGCTGCGGTGGCGGTGGCGGTGGTGGCGGCGAGGAGAGTGCGTCTGGAGAGGCTCCGATGGCGCATGGGGTAATCCTTCCGGCCGTGCCCGACAAGCGAGTTGAAGGAAACTTCCAAGGACAAACGGATAACCGGAAAATAACTACCAGGTCAAGGGCTGGGCGGGAGGTAGCGTGCGCGGCGCGCCGAAAGGTCACTGGTACGGAGGGGGGCCGCGAGGCGGGGGGCGGGGGTGCGGTGGCGGCGTGGTGCGGGTCGGGGGACGCTCCGGGCGGCACCGGGGCTCATGAGGCACGGCGCGCTTCCAGCCCTTGCCGAGCGCGGGCCCCGGTGCCACACCTCACGTTCCGCGCCCCGGTGCCAGCCCTCACACTCCGCGCCCCGGTGCCAGCCCTGCGC
Organism: Streptomyces sp. NPDC001889; assembly: GCF_053594535.1. Lineage (NCBI taxonomy): Bacteria > Bacillati > Actinomycetota > Actinomycetes > Kitasatosporales > Streptomycetaceae > Streptomyces > Streptomyces sp. NPDC001889. The sequence goes on along the minus strand of NZ_JBSFER010000019.1, from coordinate 205,212 downwards.
GTGTCCCTCCGCGCCGTGGCCGGTGCCGCTCTCACCCCGCCCGGGTGAGGAGGCTCTCCAGATACTCCCGGCCCGGTGCCAGCAGTCCCGGCAGCTCGGGGGCGTCGGCGTTCCAGCGCTTCTCGTACTCCCAGCTGACCCAGGTGTCCGGGGCGAGCGCCGCGAGCGACTCCCGCAGCGGAAGGACCCCCGCGCCGAGCGGCAGCGGGGCGAGGTCCTCGCGCGAGGCGACATCCTTGACCTGGACATAGCCGAGGAAGGGCGCGAGGGTGCCATGGGTGGTGGCCGGGTCCTCGCCGCCGAGCCAGGGGTGCAGCACATCCCAGATCGCGCCCGCGTGGAGATGGCCGATGGGGCCGAGCACCCGGGAGACCGCGGCTCCGGTGCGGTGGGAGTCATGGGTCTCCAGCAGAATCCGGACGCCGACCCCGGCGGCGGTCTCCGCGGCCGCGGCCAGCCGGCGCGCGGCCACCGTGTCGGCGGCGCCGATCTCGCGCCCGGCACCGCCCGGGAAGACCCGCACCGAGGGCGCGCCGAGATCCCTGGCCAGCCAGAGCAGCTCGCCGATCTCCTGGAGGACCGGGGTGTCGTCGCCCTCGGCGGCGAGCCCGGTGTACCCGCAGACCGAGAGGATCTCGACCCCGGCCCGCTCGAACTCCCGTGCGGCCTTGGCCCGCTCGCTCTGCCCGAGCCCGAGATGCACCGGTTCCTCGGCGGCGACCCTCAGCTCCACTCCCTGATACCCGGTATCGGCGGCCAGCGCGGCCACCTCCGCGAGGGGCATCCCGGGTACACCAAGAGTGGAGAAGGCGAGCTTCATCCTGTCGTTCCTCCCTGCGGATGGATCAGCGGCGCGCGGCTTCTGCGATGCGGCTCCGCCGTGTGGTCGTCGTCCTCTGCTTCCCGGTATCCCGCACCGGTATACCTTCCCCCACCCGCCCCGCCCCCCTCGTAAGCCCTGCCCGGCCACCTCTTTCAGCCCTGCCCGGTCACCTTCTCAGCCCGCCCGGCCACCTCTTTCCGCCTGTCCGGTCACCTTCTCAGCCCGTCCGGCGTTTGAGGACGGACCCCGCACCCCGGGTGCCCGCACCCGGGGGTGGCCCGGCGGCCAGGATCCCCGCACCCGGGGGTGGCCCGGCGGCCCGGTCCCGTACCTCCGGGCGGCCCCGGCCCGGCACCCCGTACCTCCGGGCGGCCCCGGCCAGGCCCCCCCGCAAGCAAAGCCTCACCCCCGGCCCGGCGGCCCCGTCGACCCCCGCACCACCAGCTCCCCCGCGATCCGCGCCACCCCCGTCGCCCCCTCCATCGCCCACCTCCCCGCCCTCGCCCCCGCCTCCCCCAGCGGCAGCCTCACCGTCGTCAGCGCCGGCACCACATCCACCGCGAACGGCAGATCGTCGAACCCCGCGACCGACACATCATCCGGAATCCGCATCCCCCGGTCCCGCAGCGCCGCGCACGCCCCCAGCGCCACCGTGTCGTTCGCCGCCACCACCGCCGTCAGGCCGGGTTCGCGGGCGAGCAGCTCCGCCGTCGCCGCGTAGCCGGAGCCGCGGGTGTACGGCCCGTGCGCGGTCAGCGGCGTCTGGTCCTCCTCGATCCCCGCCGCCCGCAGCGCCTCGCGGTGCCCCTCCAGCCGGTGCCGGGTGGTGGTGCGCTCGGGCGGCCCGGCCACATATCCGATGCGGCGGTGGCCGAGCCCGATCAGATGCTCCGTCAGCCGCCGCGCCCCGCCCCGGTTGTCGAAGGTGATCACCGCCTGCCCCGCGGGACTCCCCGGCATGGGAGGCCGCCCGCACAGCACCACCTTCGTGCCCGCAGCCGCCAGCTTCCCCAGCTTCGCGGACATCGCCGCGATATGGGCCGGGTCCTCCAGCGCGCCCCCGGTGATCACCACCGCCGCCGCCCGCTGCCGCTGGAGCAGCGTGAGATAGGTGAGTTCGCGCTCCGGCGCACCCCCGGTGTTGCACACCACCGCGAGCTTCTCGCCCCCGCCCCGCCCGGCCCCCTCCTGCCCGCCGATCTCCGTCTGCGCGGCCCCGGCCATGATCCCGAAAAAGGGGTCGGCGATGTCGTTCACCAGGATTCCCACCAGGTCGGAGGTGGCGGCGGCGAGCGAACTGGCCGGCCCGTTGAGCACATAGTCCAGCTCGTCGACGGCGCGCAGCACCCGCTCCCGGGTCGAGGCCGCGACCGGATAGTTCCCGTTGAGCACCCGGGACACCGTGGCCGGCGACACCCGGGCGCGTGCCGCGACATCCGCCAGGGTGACTGTCATCGCTTCCTCCGGGGGAGAGTGAGCCGGGCCCCTTGTCCGGCCGCTGTCGGCAGGCTAGCGTCATCCTGTCTAGAAAGCGCTTGCTATCACGTCCGCACCGCACCGCGAACGGGGAGGCTCTTCCGTGGCACGCAGGACAGTCCGGATCGCGATGAACGGCGTCACGGGCCGTATGGGCTACCGCCAGCACCTGGTCCGCTCACTTCTCGCCATCCGTGACGAGGGCGGTCTCGACCTCGGCGACGGGGATGTCCTGTGGCCGGAACCCGTCCTCGTCGGCCGCCGCGAGAGCGCCCTGCGCGCCATCGCCGGGCGTCATGGCATCCCGCACTGGTCGACCGATCTCGACGCCGTGCTCGGCGCCCGGGGCGAGCGGGCCGTGGACATCTACTTCGACGCCCAGATCACCTCCGCGCGCGTGCCCGCGCTCCGGCGCGCCATCGCCGCCGGCAAGCACGTCTACACCGAGAAGCCCACCGCCACCGGCCTCGCCGACGCGCTGCTCCTCGCCCGGGAGGCCGAGGCCGCCGGCATCCGCCACGGAGTCGTCCAGGACAAGATCTTCCTGCCGGGGCTGCTCAAGCTGAGACGCCTGCTCGACGGCGGCTTCTTCGGGGAGATCCTCTCCGTGAGGGGGGAGTTCGGCTACTGGGTCTTCGAGGGCGACTGGCAGGACGCCCAGCGCCCGTCCTGGAACTACCGCGCGGAGGACGGCGGCGGCATCACCACGGACATGTTCCCGCACTGGGAGTACGTCCTGCACGAGCTGTTCGGCCGGGTGACCAGCGTGATGGCCCACATCACCACCCATATCCCGCGCCGCTGGGACGAGCGCGCCAAGCCCTACCCGGCGACCGCCGACGACGCTGCCTACGCCGTCTTCGAGCTGGCGGACGGCACCGTCGCCCAGATCAACTCCTCCTGGGCGGTCCGGGTGAACCGTGACGAACTGGTCGAGTTCCAGGTCGACGGAGTCGAGGGCTCCGCCGTCGCGGGGCTGCGCCGCTGCCGGGTCCAGCACCGCTCGGCCACCCCCAAACCCGTCTGGAACCCCGATCTCCCCGCCGGTGACTCCTTCCGCGACCAGTGGCAGGAAGTCCCCGACAACGGGGAGTTCGGCAATGGCTTCCGGGCGCAGTGGGAGCTGTTCCTCCGCCATGTGGCCCTCGGCGAGCCCTACCACTGGGATCTGCTGGCGGGCGCCCGCGGCGTGCAGCTCGCCGAACTCGGAGTGCGCTCGTCCACCGAGGGCCGCCGCCTCGCCGTGCCGGAGCTGACCCTGTGACCATCCGCCTCCCGGACGCGACGGGCGGGTTGCGCACGTATGTGCCGCGCGCCGACCCCGTACCCCCCGCGCCCCCCAGGAGCGCCCCCCGCTCCCGTACGGTCTTCGCCGCCGCCCATGTCGTCGCCGACCCGTACGCCGACCCCGGCCCGACCCCCGCCGTCGACTGGGACACCACGCTCGCCTTCCGCCGTCACCTCTGGTCCCACGGGCTGGGTGTGGCGGAGGCCATGGACACCGCCCAGCGCGGCATGGGTCTGGACTGGACGGCGGCGGCGGAGCTGATCCGCCGTTCGGCGGCCGAGGCGCGGGCCGTGGGCGGCGCCATCGTCTGCGGTGCCGGTACGGACCAGCTCACCGGCCCCGCCGGGCTCGCCGACGTCAGCGCCGCGTACGAGGAACAGCTCGCGGCCGTCGAGGACGCGGGCGGCCGGCCGGTCCTGCTGGCCTCCCGGGCGCTCGCGGCGGCGGCCCGCTCCCCGGAGGACTACCTCACGGTCTACGGCGGTCTGCTGCGGCAGACGAGCGCGCCGGTCGTGCTGCACTGGCTCGGCCCGATGTTCGATCCGGCGCTCCACGGCTACTGGGGCAGCCCCGATCCGGACACCGCGGCCGAGACCCTGCTGGAGCTGATCGCCGCCCACCCCGGCGCGGTCGACGGCGTCAAGGTCTCGCTGCTCGACGCGGGCCGGGAGATCGCCCTGCGCCGCCGGCTCCCGCCCGGCGTGCGGTGCTACACCGGCGACGACTTCCACTACCCGGAGCTGATCGCGGGCGACGCGCACGGTTACAGCGATGCCCTGCTGGGCATCCTCGATCCCCTGGCGCCCCTGGCCGCCGGCGCGCTCGGCGCCCTGGACGCGGGCGACACCGGGGCGTTCCGCGCCCGGCTGGACCCCACGGTCGCCCTCGCCCGCCATCTCTTCGGGCCGCCGACCCGCCACTACAAGACCGGTGTGGTGCTGCTGGCCTGGCTCGCCGGCCATCAGCGCCACTTCACGATGGTCGGCGGACTCCAGTCGGCCCGCTCGCTGCCGCATCTGGCGCGCGCCTACGAACTCGCGGATCAGCTGGGCCTCTTCCCGGACCCGGAACTGGCCCGCACCCGGATGGGCGCGCTGCTCGCCGTCCACGGGGCCGGCGCGTGACCGCGGCGGCGGGCCTGGAGCGCCTCAGCGTCAACCAGATGACCGTGCGACAGCTCCCGCTGCCCGCGCTGACCGCCGCCTGCCGCCGGATCGGCGTCCCCGGCGTCGGCCTCTGGCGCGATCCGGTGCGCGCGTACGGAGTGGACGCGGCGGCGCGGCTGGTGCGGGACGCCGGACTGACCGTCACCTCCCTGTGCCGGGGCGGCTTCCTCACGGCCGACGACCCCGGGGCGCGGGCCCGTGCCCTGGACGACAACCGGGCCGCCATCGACGAGGCGGCGGCGCTCGGCACCGACACCCTGGTGCTGGTCTCCGGCGGGCTGCCGCCGGGCGGGCGCGATCTCGCGGGCGCGCGGGAGCGGGTCGCCGACGCCCTCGCCGTGCTCGCCCCCCGCGCGGCGGACCGGGGCGTACGGCTGGCCGTCGAACCGCTGCACCCCATGTACGCGGCGGACCGCTGTGTGGTCTCCACTCTGGCGCAGGCGCTGGACCTCGCGGAGCGCTTCCCGCCGTCACAGGTGGGCGTGGTGGTCGACACGTACCACGTCTGGTGGGACGACACCGCCCCGGACGCGGTGGCCCGGGCGGGTGCCGCCGGCCGTATCCACGCCTTCCAGGTGGCCGACTGGACGACCCCGTTGCCCCGGGGGGTGCTCAACGGGCGGGGGCAGTTGGGCGACGGCGCGATCGAACTGCGCCGGTGGCGGGAGCGGGTGGACGCGGCGGGCTACCGGGGGCCGGTCGAGGTGGAGCTGTTCAACGAGGGGCTGTGGGCCCGGGACGGCGTGGCGGTGCTCAGGGAGACGGTGGACCGCGCCACCGCGCACGTACTGGAGCGCGTACCGGAGCACGCAGCCGAGCACGGACCGGAGCGCGTACCGGAGCACGCAGCCGAGCACGCGGTGGAGCACGGACCGGACCGGGCAGCGGGCGGAACCGATTCCTCCGGAAACTCCCCGGAGAAAACTCCTCCGGCGTGACATAGATACCGGGCCGCCGCGACGTCTGAAGGGGTGTAGGGCAAGCGGACGGACCACGGGTCTCCCGGGATCTTCAGGAGGAAGCATGAGGACGAGTCCCGCAGTCGGGGGCAGACGCCCCGAAGCCGCGTAGGGAACGGGCGACGGACGGCGGCCCCTGACACGAGGACCCTGGAGTGAACACGAGCGCGGAGGCCGATTTCCAGGCATTCGTGGTCAGCCGCTGGCCCCGGATGCTCCGCACCGCCCGCCTCCTCACCGGAAACCACCACGACGCCGAGGACCTGGTGCAGGCCGCGCTGGCCAAGGCGTACGTGAAATGGGACAAGGTGCAGCGGGCCGACGACGCCGACGCCTATGTGTGGCGCGTCATGATCAACGCCAACGCTGACCGGATGCGGCTGCTCCGGGTCCGGGAGTGGCTCACCACGAGATTCCCGGAGACCGCGGCGCCGGACCGGACCGACGGCGTCGCCGCGCGGAGTGTGCTCGCCGCCGCGCTCCAGCGGCTGCCGCCGAGACAGCGGGCGGTGATCGTTCTGCGCTATCTGGAGGACAGGAGTGAGACGGAGGTGGCCCGGATGCTGGGAACACGCGTGGGGACGGTACGCAGTCACACCGCCCGCGCCCTGCGCAGCCTCCGTGAGCAGCCCGATGTGACCGAGACCTGGGCGGGTCTCCCGCCGGCCCGTACGGGGGTCGGGCCGGTGACCGGGGAGGCCCGCCCATGAACGACGGAAGGGGGACCGGCGGGGGAGCGGAGGCGGCCCTGAAGGAGGCACTGCGCCGGGAGGCGTACCGCGTCCCGGCGGGTCCGCCGCCGGTGGACGAGCTGCTCTTCCGGGGCCGCCGGGCGTGCAGGCGCCGGGCCAGCGCCAGGACCTGGCTGCTGATCGTGGCGGCGGTGGTCGCGGTGGGGACCGTGGCCGTGTTCGACGACGACCCGGTGAGCCGCGACTCCGCCTCCACGGCCTCCGACACGGGGGTGAACCGCTTCCCGGCGCCCCGGGCGGTGGCCCCGTACGTGCCGATGGACCTCGGCGGGGGACTGCGGCTGGTCCTGCTGCCGGACGGGAACCAGACCTATCTGCTGGACGAGGACGGGGGCGATATCCAGGACGAGATCGACGAGGCCCGGATGGGGCCGGGCGCCGATCTCCGGCCCGAGAGCATCCGCTCCGTGTACAACGCGTCGACCGGTCTCGTCCTCGGGGTGTTCCGGAAGGAGCGGCTGCCGGCCCGGATCGGCATCCGGGTTCCCGGGGTCGGGACCTACCCGGCGGAGGTGGCGCATCTGCGCGGCGACACCAGCTGGGGTGTCTTCCACGCGTTCGTGGACCCTCCGGAGACGGCCGGGGGCGATTACGAGGTCGTGGTCTTCGACCGGGACGGGGACATCACCGCCCGGATGAACTCCCCCTTCCTGGGGCTTCGCACAGCGGGGAACTGACCGCCCTCGCTGTGCAACCGTTTCGCGGTGCCGCCTGTCCTACTTGACGTCAGGGCGGATTTCGGGGGAGCGGCCCGGGGGGACCGCGAAGCCCTGGCGGGGTGGGGACATGAGGGGCCCGGTCAGCTGTGACCGGGCCCCCTCGATCTGTTCCCGGTCCGCCCGGTCCGCCCGGACGGCTGCGGACCGCTCTCCGGGCGGCTCTCCGGACCGCTTTCCGGGCGGCTCCGGGGCCGGGTGCAGGGGGCCGGGGCCGGTGCCGGGTGGCCGGGTGCCGCGGAGTTGTCCACAGGCGGCATGTTGTCCACAGGCGGCACGGGTTGTCCGACCCTGGCGGTAGCGTCGGATCATGTCCAATCTGGCTGTGCTCGAAGGCGTTCTCGAGCGGATCACCTACGCCAACGAGGAAAACGGGTACACGGTGGCCCGCGTCGACACCGGCAGGGGCGCGGGCGACCTGCTCACGGTCGTCGGCTCGCTGCTCGGCGCGCAGGTCGGCGAGTCCCTGCGGATGGAGGGCCGCTGGGCCTCCCACCCGCAGTTCGGCAAGCAGTTCTCCGTGGAGAACTACACCACCGTCCTCCCCGCCACCATCCAGGGCATACGCCGCTATCTCGGCTCGGGGCTGATCAAGGGCATCGGCCCGAGGATCGCCGAGCGGATCGTGGACCACTTCGGCGTCGACACCCTCGATGTCATCGAGCGGGAGCCGAAGCGCCTGGTCGAGGTCCCCGGCCTCGGCCCCAAGCGGACCCGGCTGATCGCCGCCGCCTGGGAGGAGCAGAAAGCGATCAAGGAGGTGATGGTCTTCCTCCAGGGGGTCGGTGTCTCCACCTCCATCGCCGTGCGGATCTACAAGAAGTACGAGGACGCCTCGATCTCCGTCGTGCGGAACCAGCCCTACCGGCTGGCGGCCGATGTGTGGGGCATCGGCTTCCTCACCGCCGACCGGATCGCCCAGGCCGTCGGCATCCCCCACGACAGCCCGGAGCGCGTCAAGGCGGGCCTTCAGTACGCGCTGTCGCAATCCACCGACCAGGGGCACTGCTTCCTCCCCGAGGAGAAGCTGATCGCGGACGGGGTGAAGCTGCTCCAGGTGGACACCGGCCTGGTCATCGAGTGCCTCGCCGAGCTGGCGGCCGACGAGGAGGGCGTCGTCAGGGAGACGGTTCCGGCGCCCGACGGCGGGGACCCGCTGACGGCGGTGTACCTGGTGCCCTTCCACCGGGCGGAGATATCGCTCGCGGCGCAGGTGGGGCGGCTGCTGCGGGCGGACACCGACCGGCTCCCGGCCTTCCGGGACGTGGACTGGGACAAGGCACTGGCCTGGCTGGCCCGGCGCACCGGGGCCGAGCTGGCACCCGAGCAGGAGGCCGCGGTGCGGCTCGCGCTGACCAGCCGGGTGGCGGTGCTGACGGGTGGCCCGGGGTGCGGAAAGTCCTTCACCGTGCGGTCGGTGGTGGAGCTGGCGCGGGCGAAGAAGGCCAAGGTGGTCCTCGCCGCGCCCACCGGGCGCGCGGCCAAGCGGCTGTCGGAGCTGACCGGGGCCGAGGCGTCCACGGTGCACCGGCTCCTGGAGCTGAAGCCCGGCGGGGACGCGGCCTACGACCGGGACCGCCCGCTCGACGCCGACCTGGTGGTGGTCGACGAGGCGTCGATGCTCGATCTGCTGCTCGCCAACAAACTGGTGAAGGCGGTCGCGCCCGGTGCGCATCTGCTGCTGGTGGGGGATGTGGACCAGCTGCCGAGCGTCGGCGCGGGCGAGGTGCTGCGGGATCTGCTCGCGGACGGCGGCCCGGTGCCCCGCGTCCGGCTGACGAGGATCTTCCGCCAGGCCCAGCAGTCGGGGGTGGTCACCAACGCCCACCGGATCAACTCCGGTGAGCAGCCCATCACCTCGGGTCTGACGGATTTCTTCTTCTTCTCCGAGGACGAGACGGAGGACGCGGGACGGCTCACCGTCGATGTGGCGGCCCGCAGGATTCCGGCCAAGTTCGGGCTGGACCCGCGCCGGGATATTCAGGTTCTGGCGCCTATGCACCGGGGCCCGGCCGGGGCCGGCACTCTCAACGGCCTGCTTCAGCAGGCGATTACCCCCGCGCGGCCCGATCTGGCCGAGAAACGCTTCGGTGGCCGGATTTTCCGGGTGGGCGACAAGGTCACCCAGATCCGCAACAACTACGACAAGGGGAAGAACGGCGTCTTCAACGGCACGGTGGGCGTGGTCACCTCGCTCAACCCGGACGACCAGCGGCTGACCGTGCTGACGGACGAGGACGAGGAGATTCCGTACGACTTCGACGAACTGGACGAACTGGCGCATGCCTATGCGGTCACCATCCACCGCTCCCAGGGCAGCGAGTACCCGGCGGTGGTGATCCCGGTCACCACCGGGGCCTGGATGATGCTTCAGCGGAATCTGCTCTACACGGCGGTCACCCGGGCCAGGAAGCTGGTGGTGCTGGTCGGCTCCCGCAAGGCGATAGGGCAGGCGGTGCGGACGATTTCCGCAGGCAGACGCTTCACCGCGCTCGATCACCGGCTGGCCGGCGGCTGACCCGCGGAGCGTCGCGCGGCTCCCGGCGGGGCTCCGCCGGGCGGGGGAAGCCCCTCTGTGCCGGGGTGGGAAATGCCACCCCGACTTCCGGAATCAGGGCGAACGGGGCAGGATGAGCAGGTTGGCGGCACTGAGTGCCGCCAAAGGGCCCAACGGTCGACCCCGAGTGCACTCTCCTGAGCCAGATGGGGGATGGTGGAGACAGTCAGGGCACCTCGAAGAAGAGGCACTACGTCGGTGAGGGATGACGTGAGCGACAACTCTGTAGTACTGCGTTACGCGGACGGTGAATACACCTATCCGGTGGCCGAGAGCACCGTCGGTGACAAGGGCTTCGACATCGGGAAGCTCCGGGCCCAGACCGGTCTGGTGACCCTGGACAGCGGCTACGGCAACACGGCCGCGTACAAATCCGCGATCACCTACCTCGACGGCGAAGAGGGGATTCTGCGCTACCGCGGATACCCCATCGAGCAGCTGGCGGAGCGCTCCAGCTTCACCGAGGTGGCGTACCTGCTCATCAACGGTGAGCTGCCGACCGTCGACGAGCTCTCCACGTTCAAGGGCGAGATCACCCAGCACACCCTGCTGCACGAGGACGTCAAGCGGTTCTTCGACGGATTCCCGCGCGACGCCCACCCGATGGCGATGCTGTCCTCCGTGGTCAGCGCGCTGTCGACGTTCTACCAGGACAGCCACAATCCGTTCGACGAGAAGCAGCGGCACCTCTCCACGATCCGGCTGCTCGCCAAGCTGCCGACGATCGCGGCGTACGCCTACAAGAAGTCGATCGGCCACCCCTTCGTCTACCCGCGCAACGACCTCGGGTACGTCGAGAACTTCCTGCGCATGACCTTCTCGGTCCCCGCGCAGGAGTACGACCTCGACCCGGTCGTGGTGGCGGCGCTCGACAAGCTGCTGATCCTGCACGCGGACCACGAGCAGAACTGTTCGACCTCCACGGTCCGGCTGGTCGGCTCCTCGCAGGCGAACATGTTCGCCTCGATCTCCGCGGGCATCTCGGCGCTCTGGGGCCCGCTGCACGGCGGCGCCAACCAGTCGGTGCTGGAGATGCTGGAGGGCATCCAGGCCTCCGGCGGCGACGTCGACTCCTTCATCCGCAAGGTGAAGAACAAGGAGGACGGCGTCCGGCTGATGGGCTTCGGCCACCGCGTCTACAAGAACTTCGACCCCCGGGCGAAGATCATCAAGGCGGCGGCGCACGATGTCCTCTCGGCGCTCGGCAAGTCCGACGAGCTGCTCGACATCGCGCTCAAGCTGGAGGAGCACGCGCTCTCCGACGACTACTTCGTCGAGCGCAAGCTCTACCCGAACGTCGACTTCTACACCGGCCTGATCTACCGGGCCATGGGGTTCCCGACCGAGATGTTCACCGTGCTCTTCGCGCTCGGCCGGCTCCCCGGCTGGATCGCCCAGTGGCACGAGATGATCAAGGAGCCGGGTTCCCGGATCGGCCGTCCGCGCCAGATCTACACCGGCGTCGTCGAGCGGGACTTCCTCCCGGTCGAGGCTCGCTGACACCACCGCCCGCAGGCCGGCGGAGGTATCTCCACACCCCCGGCGGCCAGGGCGGCGGGCCGCCCGGACGTCCCGTCCCCGGCGGTCCGCCCCGCCGTACCGGCTGTTCCGCCGTACCGCCCGCCCTCCGGGCCACGCCGACACCGGGCGCGGTGCCCGCACTTCGGGTCCTCCGCGCCCTGTACGGCCCTGTGGCGGGCGTACGGCCCCGCCGGCCTCCCGGGAGTACCCATCGGGTCTCCCGGGCACCCACCGGGCCCGTCCGGCCCCGCACATGACGAAAGCGCCCCGCCGCCGATCCCCCCACGGGTCGACGAACGGGGCGCTTCCCATATCCCCGGAGCGGATTCCCCCCACGGGATCCGGCCGGGCGCCTGTTGCGGAGTAGCTTCTCACGCGGTCTGCCGGGGTACGTACGCACGGGAGGGCCGCTCAAAGCTCCCCGGGCACGTGCCCCGGCCAACGCTTGCCTGGGATGTCCCCCAAGACATCCCATGAACGTCCCCCAAGACGTTCCTGGCATCAGCCATTTAGACTCACCACGAGTCTGAATGGTTACCCCCAAATATCTGTGATCTAGGTCTCTTTGTGAAGGTCTTGTGCGTCACATGTAGCCCGCCGAAAGATCGCGGAAGGGGACCCTCCGGTGCCGCAAAAACGGACGAAAAGGCTGGGTGAATCCGGCGATCACCGCGCTGAGCAGCGCTGATGTCGGCAGAGGGCGGCAGGGCGACGTCCGGGCCCAAGGTCCGTAAAAGATTCGCCTCGACGGCCCGGGTGTCCACCGTGCGAGACGGCAGGCCATCCGTCGTGGACTCCGCCGCACGTCGCGGTGATCGTCCGGTCGTTCCGGTCGCTCGGTCGTTCGGTCGTTCCGGTCGTCCGGGGGTCGTCGCCCCGCAACCGGACCGGGCCGTGCCCGACCGGGGTGAACCGGTCGGGCACGGCCCGGCGGGGTGGTGCGGTGGCGGGCGGTCAGCCGGCCAGGCCGACCAGTTCGTATCCGGCCTCGTCCACGGCCGCGCGCACGGCCTCCTCGTCCAGCGGCGCCTCGGAGACCACGGTCACCCGGCCGGTCGCGGCGACGGCGGTCACCGAGGTGACGCCCGCGATGCCGGAGACCTCGGCCGAGATCGCGCCCTCGCAGTGGCCGCAGGTCATCCCGGAGACCTCGTAGACGGTGGTGACGCCCGCCGCCGCGGCCTCGGTCGCGCCGGAGCCGCAGGAGCTGCCGCCGCAGCAGCCGGAGGCGGGGGCGTCGGCGTTCTCGGTGATCTCGATCTCGGTCTTCGCGGTCATGTCGATCTCCTCGCGGGGCGGTGGCGTGCGCTCATGGCGGCGCACGGGTGGCGTGCCAGGGGCGCCCGGGAGCGCCGGGGCCCTGTGGTACTGACTATACAATACCCCTAGGGGGTATCAAGGGCTCTCGGTGTCCGGGCCGGTCGCGGCGGGGGCCGGGGCGGGGGTGGCGGCCGGGGTCGCGGCACGGTCCGCGGCGGCTGCCGCGGCGACCGCGCAGCCGCCCGTCGCGTGCTCCGGGAAGAGCGGCTCCAGATAGCGGAACATCACCGTCTTGATCTCCCTGACATACCCCTGCCGTTCCTCGCCCTCGTGGGCCAGGGCCAGGTCGAGACCGGCCTTGAAGAGGGTGAAGGTGATGTTCGCGACGCGGCTCAGCTCGGCGGGCGGGGTGCCGGGGAGGTAGTCGCCGAGGATGCCCTCGATGCGCGTGATCAGCCCCTCGTGAATGGCGTGGAACTCCTCGGTGATCTGGCCGGGCGTGTCGGGGCCGTGGATCAGCGCCGCGAAGGCGGGGTTCTCGTAGTTGAAGGCGAAGAGCGGATCGAGGACCGAGTCCAGCAGTTCGTCCAGCGGCAGATCGAGGTTGGTGGCGAGGAGCGCCGTGCCGTGGGACTCGCGCCACTGCTCCAGGAGCCGGCCGCCCAGCTCGATGGCGATCGCCTCCTTGTTCGGGAAGAACTGGTAGAGCGTGCCGGGGGAGACGCCCGCCTCGCGGGCGATGGCGTTGGTGCTGGCGGCGGTGTAGCCGGTGGTGGTGAAGACGCTGGCGGCGGCGGAGAGCAGCTGGGCGATCCGGCGCTCGCCGCGCGCCTGGCGGCGCCGGGGTCTGGCCGGTGCCGGCCCGTCGGCCCCCGGTGCCTCCGAGGGGGCTCTCCCGGAGGTCTTGGGGGGGTCGGTGGCCGCCGGTGGCTTGCGGGCGCGGGAGGCCGGCTCCCGGGCGGCCGGGTCCCCGGCCGCGGCGCCTCCTCCACGCGCGGCCTCCGGACCGCTCGGGGCTCCCCGGCCGGCCTCGGCCTTCCGGGGGGCTCGTTCCCGGCCGGCCTCGGCTTCCCCGGGGGCTCCATCCCGGCCGGCCTCGGCCTTCCGGTGGGCCGCTTCCGGGCTGTTCGCGGCTTCCGGGCGGCCGGCCGGGCCCGGCTCGGTGGACGGGCCCGAGTGGGTCGGGTGCTCCGGTTCTGTCGGCTCCGGCACTGAAATCCCCAGCTTCCTGGCGCGGTTGACAAACGCGAGTGGTCGCTCGCATTCTGGGTTAATGCGAGCGATCGCTCGTGTTTGCCGAATTCTATGGCAATGGCCGACCCATGCTGCCCGAGCGCGTCATGGGCCACGGTGAAGGGGACACCGCACCATGTCCGAAGTCAACGGCCCGCCCGAGGCCCCGCCCCGCGCCGGGCGATGGACCCGGCTGGTCACCGCGCGCCCGAGGCTCTCGCTCCTCATCGCTCTCGTGCTGACCGCGCTCGCCGTGTTCGCGGGCAGCGGAGTGGCCGACCGCATGGGCAGCGGCGGCTGGGAGGACCCCGCCGCCGAGTCGACCTATGCGACCGAGGCGCTCGAAAGGGAGTTCCCCGCGTCGCAGCCGAATCTGCTGCTGCTGGTGGACACGGGCGCTGAGGGCTCGGGCGAGCCGTCCGGCGCGGGCGGCGGGCGGCCCGCGGTGGACAGCCCCGAGGTCGCCGCCGAGGGCCGCCGGCTGGCCGAGCGCCTGGCCGCCGAGGAGGGCGTCACCGGTGTCGGTTCCTACTGGGCGACCCCGACCCCCGCGCTGCGCGCGGAGGACGGCCGGCAGGCGCTGATCGCGGCCCGCGTCCTGGGCGACGAGAAGACGGCGCACGAGGTGCTGGAGCGGATAGCCCCCGAGTTCCGGGGCACACACGGCCCGGTGGAGGTCTCGATCGGCGGCCCCGTCGCCGTGGAGCACGAGATGACCACCATCATCATGGAGGACCTGCTCTGGGCGGAGATCATCGCTCTGCCGGTGACCCTGATCCTGTTGATCATGGTCTTCGGGAGCGCCGTCGCGGCGGTGCTCCCGCTGGGCGTCGGCATCGTCGCCATCCTGGGGACCAACGCGGTGCTGCGCGGCCTCACGGAGTTCGCCGAGGTCTCCGTCTTCGCCATGAACCTCACCACCGCGCTCGGCCTCGGACTCGCCATCGACTACGCCCTGTTCATCGTGCGCAGATTCCGCGAGGAGCTGGAGTCCGGCGCCGAGGTGCGGGACGCGGTGGGCACCACCCTGCGCACCGCCGGGCGCACGGTGCTGTTCTCCGCCCTCACGGTGGCCGTGTCGCTGGCCGCGATGCTGGTCTTCCCGATGTACTTCCTGCGCTCCTTCGCCTATGCGGGGATCGCGGTGGTGATCCTGGCCGCCGCCGCCGCGCTCATCCTGCTCCCGGCCGCGCTGATGCTGCTGGGCCACCGGGTCAACGCCCTGGATCTGCGGCGGGTGTTCCGGCGCCGCCGGAGCGGCAAGCCCTCCGCCGGCGCGGCGGAGAGCGGCGCGGGATGGGGGCGGTTCGCGGATCTGGTGATGCGCAGGGCCCCGCTGGCTGCCTTCACCACCATCGCCGCCCTGCTCCTCCTCGGGCTGCCCTTCCTGGGGGTGAAGTTCGGTACGCCGGACGACCGGCAGCTCCCGTCGACCGCCGAGTCCCATGTGGTCCAGCAGCAGATCCGTGAGGGCTTCCCCGGCAGCCCCGACGGCGCCATCGAGGTGCTCGCCGAGCGGAAGGGGTCCGCCCCGATGGACACCGCCGCCCAGGAGCGCTACCGCGAGCGCGTAGCGGACCTCCCGGGGGTGCTGAGGGTCGACGGCCCCGTCGCCGGCGCCTCGGGCGCCTCGGCGTACTTCACGGTGCAGCCGGACGGCGAGGCCGTGGGCGAGGGGGCCCAGCGGCTGGTGCACCAGGTGCGGGAGGTGCCGGCGCCCTTCGACACCTCGGTGACCGGGCGGGCCGCGGCCCTGGAGGACTCCAAGTCGGCGATAGCGGACCGGCTGCCCCAGGCTCTGGCCCTCATCGTGGTGACGACCCTGCTGCTGGTCTTCCTGCTCACCGGCAGTGTGCTGATACCGCTCCAGGCGGTGGTGCTCAACGCTCTCAGCCTCACGGCCATGTTCGGCGCCATGGTCTGGGTCTTCCAGGACGGCAATCTCTCCGGGCTGCTGGGCTTCACCCCCACCGGGGACATCGAGACCAATCTGCCGGTGCTGATGTTCTGCATCGCCTTCGGCCTCTCGATGGACTACGGAGTCTTCCTGCTCTCCCGGATCAAGGAGGAGTACGACCGCACGCACGACCACGACCACGCCGTCCGGTTCGGTCTCCAGCGCACCGGCGGTCTGATCACGGCGGCGGCGGTGATCCTCGCGGTGGTGATGGTCGCCATCGGCACCTCCCGGGTGACCAACACCAAGATGCTCGGGCTCGGCATCGCGCTGGCCGTGCTGATGGACGCGATGGTGGTGCGCGGTCTGCTGGTGCCCTCGGTGATGAAGCTGATGGGTCCCAGGACGTGGTGGGCCCCCGGCCCCCTGCGCCGCTTCCACGAGCGGTTCGGACTGAGCGAGGGCGAGGCGCCCGCCCCGCCCGCCCGGCGGGGCGGGGACCCCGTCTCCGGCGGCCGGGAGCCGGAACCCTCCGCCGGCGGGGCGTCCGGGGCGAGGCCGGGTGCGGAGTCGGCTGCGGAGTCCGGCGCGGGGGACCGGGCCGGGGTCTGACCCTCCGGTGCCGGCCGGCCGGCACCGGCCGGGCCCGTCGTGCGCGGGGCCCCCCCCCCGGGCGGGGGGGGGGGCCGCGGGGGGGGGGGGGAAGCCGGCGCAGTGCCACCGCCCCGTGTTGCGC
>NZ_JBSFER010000019.1:0-188818 GCF_053594535.1 Streptomyces sp. NPDC001889 | reverse complement strand
GGCCCCCGGCCGCGGCGGCGGGCCCCCCCCCCCCCGGGGCCGCCCCCCCCCCCCCGGCCGGGCCCGTCGTGCGCGGTCCCGCACCCCCGTGCGGGGTGCGGGACCGCGGGGTCGTGGGATACGCGGACTCAGTCCCTCCGGCCCTTGTTCCCCGGACGGTTGGCGACCCAGACGCGAATGGTCTCCGCGTACCAGTAGGGCTTGCCGCCCTCCACCCGGTCGGGCGGAGGGAGCAGGCCGTGCTTGCGATAGGTGCGGACGGTGTCGGGCTGGACCCGGATGTGAGCAGCGATGTCCTTGTACGACCAGAGCCTTCGGTCCGTCATCTGTGTGACACCTCCCTGCGCGCGCGGCAGCGGCGGCCGGGGGACCGTCGAAGGACCTGACGCGCGAGCGCTGGCGATCACTGAGCCTGCGCCCAACCAGCGCCGGCGTGGAGGGGGAGAGCGGTGATGTTGAACGGCTGTGACGGAAGGTGCGCGGCATGGAGACATGCGTCATGAGCGGGGGACAACCATGACAGAGGCGGCACGCGCCCCTCAGACCCCGCAGGAGCGCAGAAAACGCCGGGTCCGCCGGGCGATGGGGAACGGCTTCTCCGGCGGGCAGGGATACATGTCCTGCTCGACGATGGCGAAGAGATCCACGTCCAGCGCCCGCGCCGCGCGCAGCACCGGCTCCAGATCCGGCACCCCGGACGGCGGTTCGCACATCACCCCGCGCCCGACGGCGGGCCCGAAGGGCACCTCGTCGGCGATGACCCCGGCGAGGACCTCCGGGTCCACCTGCTTGAGGTGGAGATAGCCGATCCGCTCGCCGTAGGTCTCGATGAGCCGCACGCTGTCGCCGCCGCAGTAGGCGTAGTGCCCGGTGTCCAGACAGAGCGAGACCAGCTCCGGATCGGTGGCGTCCAGGAAGCGGGTGACGTTCTCCTCGCTGTCGACATGGGTGTCGGCGTGCGGGTGGACCACGATCCTCAGCCCGTACCGCTCGCGCACCTCACGGCCGAGCCGCTCGGTCTGAGTGGCGAGATCGCGCCACTGTCCGGGGGTCAGGGTGCGGTCCTCCAGCACCCGGCCGGTCCGGTCGTCCCGCCAGAAGGAGGGGATGACCACCAGATGCGCGGCGCCCATCGCCCGGGTGAGGGCCGCGATGTCCGAGACGTGCGCCCAGGTCTTCTCCCAGACCGCCGGCCCGTGGTGCAGCCCGGTGAAGACCGTCCCGGCGGAGACCCGCAGCCCGCGCCGGGCGGTCTCGTCGGCGAGAACGGCGGGGTCACGGGGGAGATAGCCGTGGGGCCCCAGCTCGATCCACTCGTACCCCGCCTCGGCGACCTCGTCGAGGAAGCGCCGCCAGGGCACCTGCTGAGGGTCGTCGGGAAACCACACTCCCCAGGAATCGGGGGCCGAGCCGACCCGGATGCGGTTCGGGGAGGGGACGGGGGAGGTCATGTCGATGAGCTTTCCGGCCGTCTCGGAAGGGTGTCAAGCCTTGGTCCGAATGTAAGGACAAAATGTTGACAGGGCTCCGGAGTGACCATTAGACCTGAGGTGAGCCGGGCGCCGCACCGAAGGGACGCGCATGACACAGCCGTACGCCCCACCGCCGTACGACGTGATCACCATGGGCCGGATCGGGGTGGACCTCTATCCGCTGCGGACCGGTGTCCCGCTGGCGCAGGCCGACACCTTCGGAAAGTTCCTCGGCGGCTCGGCGGCCAATGTGGCCGTCGGTGCCGCCCGGCTCGGCCGCCGCACGGCGGTGATCACCCGTACCGGGCAGGACGCCTTCGGGGACTACCTCCACCAGGCCCTGGGCGAGTTCGGGGTGGACGACCGCTGGGTGACCCCCGTGTCCGAGTACCCCACCCCCGTCACCTTCTGCGAGATCTTCCCGCCGGACGACTTCCCGCTCTACTTCTACCGGCAGCCCAAGGCCCCCGACCTGGAGATCCACGAGCACGAGCTGGACCTGGCGGCGATCCGCGCCGCGCGGGTCTTCTGGATGACCGGAACCGGCCTGTGCGCCGAGCCGAGCAGGACCGCCACCCTGGCCGCCCTCGCCCACCGCGACCGCTCCGGGACCACCGTCTTCGACCTCGACTGGCGCCCCATGTTCTGGCAGGACCCCGCCGAGGCCCGCCCGCACTACCGCGCGGCGCTGGCCCACGCCACGGTCGCCGTCGGCAATCTGGAGGAGTGCGGCATCGCCACCGGCCGGAGCGAGCCGCTCGCGGCGGCGCGGGCCCTGCTCGCCGCCGGGGTGGAGCTGGCCGTGGTCAAACAGGGCCCCGACGGTGTGCTCGCCCTCCACCGCGACGGCACCCGGGCCGAGGTCCCGCCCGTCCCCGTCGAGGTGGTCAACGGGCTCGGCGCGGGCGACGCGTTCGGCGGCGCGCTCTGCCACGGGCTGCTCTCCGGCCTGCCCCTGGAGCAGACCATGCGGTACGCGAACGCCGCCGGCGCGATCGTGGCCTCCCGGCTCGCCTGCTCGTCCGCGATGCCGTACGCGCCGGAGGTCGAGCAGGTCCTCGCGGGCGGCCCCGTCCCGCCCGGCCCGCCGCTCCCGGGCGGTGGCGCCGCGCCGGGGGACACCTCATGAGCCGGGTCGACATCGCCGAACTGGTCGGCATCCGCACCCGCCACCCCGAGGCCGTGGCCGAGGCCGCCGGCCGCCGGGCCCGGCGCAGCGGGCTCCTCGGCGACAGCGGCCGGCTGATGATCATCGCCGCCGACCACCCGGCTCGCGGCGCACTCTCCGTCGGCGACAGCAGACTGGCCATGGCCAACCGCCTCGACCTGCTCGAACGGCTCTGTCTCGCCCTCTCCCGCCCCGGAGTCGACGGCGTCCTCGGCACCGCCGACATCCTCGACGACCTGCTCCTCCTCGGCGCCCTCGACAACAAGATCGTCATCGGGTCGATGAACCGGGGCGGTCTGGCCGGAGCCTCCTTCGAACTGGACGACCGCTTCACCGGCCACCGCGCCCAGGATCTCCACCGCCTGGGCTTCGACGCCGGCAAACTGCTGCTCCGGATCGACTACCAGGACCCCGGATCGCTCGACACCCTCCACTCCACCGCCCGCGCGGTGGACGAGATGGCCGAGCGCCGGCTCCCCGTCTTCATCGAGCCCTTCATCTGCCACCGCGTCGGCGGCCGGCTCCACACCGACCTCGGCGCGGAGGCGGTCACCCGGTCCATCGCCATCGCCTCCGGTCTGGCCGGCACCTCCGCGTACAGCTGGCTGAAGGTCCCGGTCACCGACGACCCCGCCGACATGGCGGCCGTGATGGAGACCTCCACGCTCCCCGCCGTCCTCCTCGGCGGCGAGATCGGGGACGATCAGGACGGTGCGTACGAGAAGTGGCGCGGCGCGCTCCGGCTGCCCACGGTGCAGGGGCTCGTGGTGGGCCGTTCGCTGCTCTACCCGGTCGACGGGAATGTCGCCGGCGCGGTCGACACGGCCGTAGGACTGCTCTAGCAGGCACCCAGGGAGAGGTCATGAGCACCCACGACAGACACCGGCCGGCCGCCCCGGACCGCGACGGACCGCCGGCCGCCCCGGACCGCTACGTTCCGGCGGCCGCCCCGGACCGCTACGTTCCGGCGGGCAGCGCGGCCGATGGCCCGTACGCGCTCCGGATCGGCCCCGAGGAGGCCGGCTGGGCGCACTCCGCCCTGCGGGTGCTGGAGCTCGCTCCGGGCGCGGCGCACTTTCTGGACACCGGTGACAGCGAGTGGATCGTGCTTCCGCTCCAGGGCGGCTGCACCGTACGGACCGAGGATGAGACGTTTGAACTCCTGGGCAGGCGGAGCGTGTTCAGCGGAGTCACCGACTTCGCCTATCTGCCGCGCGATGCCCGGGCACAGATCGCCTCCGGCGCGGGAGGCCGCTTCGCCCTGGCAGGAGCGAAGTGCGGGCGACGACTCCCCGCCCGCTACGGCCCCGCGCCGGAGGTACCGGTCGAGCTGCGCGGCGCGGGGACCTGCTCCCGCCAGGTCAACAACTTCGCCGCCGCCGACACCTTCGACTGCGACCGGCTGATCGCCGTCGAAGTGCTCACCCCCGGCGGCAACTGGTCCTCCTATCCGCCGCACAAGCACGACCACCACCAGCCGGGCGTCGAGTCGGAGCTGGAGGAGATCTACTACTTCGAGATCGACGGCGGCGGCCTCGGCTACCACCGGGTCTCCCCGTCCCGCCCCGGCGGCACCGATGTCCTCGCCGAGGTCCGCACCGGGGACGCCGTGCTCATCCCCGACGGCTGGCACGGCCCGTCGATCGCCTCGCCCGGCCGCGCCATGTACTACCTCAATGTGATGGCGGGCCCGGGCACCGGCCGCGAGTGGCTGATCCGCGACCATCCGGACCACGGCTGGGTCCGCTCCACCTGGCCCGGCCAGCCGGTCGACCCCCGGCTGCCGCTGTACGCGCCGACCACCGGGGAGAAGAGCCGATGACAGCGCGCAGGCTCACCGTCGCCCAGGCCCTGGTCACCTTTCTTACCCGCCAGTACACCGAGCGGGACGGCCGGCGCCACCGGCTGATCAGCGCCGCCTGGGGCATCTTCGGCCATGGCAATGTGGCCGGTATCGGCCAGGCGCTGGTGGAGTCGGGCACCGGTCCCGGCGCGCCGCTGCCGTTCGTCCAGGGCCGTAACGAACAGGCCATGGTCCACGCGGCGGTCGGCTACGCCCGGCAGTCCCGCAGGCTCTCCGCCCACGCCGTCACCACCTCCATCGGCCCCGGCGCCACCAACCTCGTCACGGGCGCGGCCCTCGCCACCGTCAACCGCCTGCCCGTGCTGCTGCTGCCCGGCGACACCTTCGCCACCCGTCCCGCCGACCCCGTGCTCCAGCAGCTCGAAACCCCCTGGGCCGGGGACCTCTCGGTCAACGACACCCTGCGCCCGGTCTCCCGCTACTTCGACCGGATCACCCGCCCCGAGGCGCTGATCCCGGCCGCGCTCCAGGCGATGCGTGTGCTGGCCGACCCCGCCGAGACCGGCGCGGTGACCCTGGCCCTGCCCCAGGACGTACAGACCGAGGCGTACGACTGGCCCGAGGAGTTCCTCGCCGAGCGGATCTGGCGGGTCGGCCGCCCGAGGCCGGATCTCGACGCCCTGGCGGAGGCCCGGCGGGCGCTGGCCGGTGCGCGCCGGCCGCTGCTCGTCGCCGGCGGCGGCGTCCGCCACAGCGAGGCCGAGGGAGCGCTCCGGGACTTCGCCGACGCGACCGGCGTCCCGGTCGCCTCCACCCAGGCGGGCAAGGGCTCCCTGCCCCACGACCACCCCGGCGATCTCGGGGGCGTCGGCCACACCGGCACCGGGGTCGCCGACGAACTGGCCCGGGGCGCGGATCTGGTGATCGGCGTCGGCACCCGCTGGTCCGACTTCACCACCGCCTCGGCCACCCTCTTCCAGAACCCCGCCGTCCGTTTCCTGAATCTCAACATCACCTCGTTCGACGCCCATAAGATGGCCGGCCTCTCCCTGGTCGCGGACGCCCGCGCGGCCCTCGCCGAACTCGCCGGCGGCTACCGCGTCCCGCCCGCGTACGCGTCGGAGTACCGCGCGGGCAAGGAGCGCTGGGGACGGCGCGTCGACGCGGCGTACGCGCACGGGGACCCGGACGCCCGCCCCACCCAGACCCAGGTGCTGGGCATCCTGGACTCCCTGGTCGACGGCGACGACATCGTGATCAACGCGGCGGGTTCGCTCCCCGGGGATCTCCACAGGCTCTGGCGCGCCCGCTCGGCCGACCAGTACCACGTCGAGTACGGCTACTCCTGCATGGGATACGAGATCCCGGCGGCGATCGGCACCGCGATGGCCGCGCCCGGCCGGCCCGTCTGGGCGCTCGTCGGCGACGGCACGTATCTGATGAACCCCACCGAGATCGTCACCGCCGTCCAGGAGAACATCCCCGTGAAGGTGGTGATCCTCCAGAACCACGGCTACGCCTCGATCGGCGGCCTCTCCGCCCAGGTCGGGGCCGAGGGGTTCGGCACCGCCTACCGGTACCGCGCCCCCGACGGCACCTACACCGGTGATCCGCTCCCCGTCGACCTGGCCGCCAACGCCGCCGCCCTCGGGCTGCGCGTTCTGCGCGCGCGGACCGTGCGCGACCTGCGGGAAGCCCTCGCCGAAGCCCGTGCGGCGGATGTCCCCACAGGTGTCTATGTCGAGACCGAAACGGCAGACACAGTGTCGGGCGCGCCCCCCGCGCAGGCGTGGTGGGATGTTCCCGTGGCGCAGACCGCGACCCGTCCGGCCGCGGTCACGGCCCGGGAGGAGTACGAGCGCCAGGTCGCGGCCCGCCGCCGTCAGCTGTGAAGAGACCGGGTATCCGGCATCTGTGAAGGAGCCTTCCGCCATGACGAAGACCGTCCACCACTGGATCGGCGGCCAGACCGTCGAGGGCGCCTCCGGCAACTGGGGCCCGGTCACCGACCCGGCGACCGGGGAGGTCACCACCGAGGTGGCGCTGGCCTCCGCCGACGAGGTCGGCGCCGCCGTCGCGGCGGCCAGGGCCGCCTACGCCGACTGGGGCACCTCCTCGCTCTCCCTGCGCACCTCGGTCCTCTTCCGCTACCGGGCCCTGCTGGACGCGCACCGGGACGACATCGCGGCGCTGATCACGGCCGAGCACGGCAAGGTGCACTCCGACGCGCTGGGCGAGGTCGCGCGCGGCCTGGAGATCGTCGAGCTGGCCTGCGGCATCACCACCCAGCTCAAGGGTGAGCTGTCGACCCAGGTGTCCAGCCGGGTCGATGTCGCCTCGATCCGCCAGCCGCTCGGGGTGGTCGCGGGCATCACCCCGTTCAACTTCCCGGCGATGGTGCCGATGTGGATGTTCCCGCTCGCCGTCGCCTGCGGGAACACCTTTGTCCTCAAGCCGAGCGAGAAGGACCCCTCGGCGGCGGATCTGCTGGCCCGGCTCGCCACCGAGGCGGGGCTGCCGGACGGGGTGCTCAATGTGGTCCACGGCGACAAGGTCGCGGTGGACGCCCTGCTCCACCACCCCGATGTCGCGGCGGTGTCCTTCGTCGGCTCCACCCCCATCGCCCGCTACATCCACACCACCGCCGCCGCCAACGGCAAGCGGGTCCAGGCGCTCGGCGGCGCCAAGAACCACATGCTGGTCCTCCCCGACGCGGATCTGGACGCGGCGGCGGACGCGGCCGTCTCGGCGGCGTACGGCTCCGCCGGCGAGCGCTGCATGGCGATCTCCGCGGTGGTGGCGCTGGACTCGATCGCCGACGCCCTGGTGGAGAAGATCCGCGAGCGCGCCGAGAAGATCAGGATCGGCCCCGGCGACGACCCCTCCTCCGAGATGGGCCCGCTGATCACCAGGGCGCACCGGGACAAGGTGGCCTCCTATGTGACGGGCGCGGCGGCCCAGGGCGCCGAGGTCGTGCTCGACGGCACGGGCCACACGGTCGAGGGGTACGAGGGCGGCCACTGGATCGGGCTCTCGCTGCTCGACCGGGTCTCCACCGACTCCGACGCGTACCGCGATGAGATCTTCGGCCCGGTGCTCTGTGTCCTGCGCGCGGCCACGTACGACGAGGGGGTGGCGCTCATCAACGCCTCCCCGTACGGCAACGGCACGGCCGTCTTCACCCGCGACGGCGGCGCGGCCCGCCGCTTCCAGCTGGAGGTGGAGGCGGGCATGGTCGGGGTGAATGTCCCGATCCCGGTCCCCGTCGGCTACCACTCCTTCGGCGGCTGGAAGGACTCGCTCTTCGGCGACCACCACATCTACGGCAACGACGGGGTGCACTTCTACACCCGGGGCAAGGTGGTGACCACCCGCTGGCCGGACCCGTCCGAGCCGCACGCGGGCGTCGATCTGGGCTTCCCCCGCAACGACTGAGCCACCGCCCGGGCACGACGGCCCGTGCGTACGACGGCCCCCGGGCGCGCCGGCACCTGCCGCGCCCGGGGGCCTCAGCGTCCGGGCGGGGCTAGAAGAGCGAGTACAGCAGCTTGTTCGGCGAACCGGTCCGCGGGTCCGTGACCTTGTTGTTCGTCGCGTTGTTCACGATCGCGTCCCGGACCTGGACCGGGGTCGCGGACGGGTTCGACGCCAGATGCAGCGCGGCGACACCCGCCGCGTGCGGGGCGGCCATCGAGGTGCCGGAGATGGTGTTGGTGGCGGTGTCGCTGGTGCGCCAGGCGGAGGTGACGCTCACCCCGGGGGCGAAGAGGTCGAGGCAGGTGCCGAAGTTGGAGAACGACGCCCTGCGGTCGGTCCGGTCCGTCGCGCCGACCGTGATCGCCTCGGGGACGCGGGCGGGGGAGTAGTTGCAGGCGTTCTGCGGGGTGCCGAAGGCATCGCCGTTGCCCGCGGCCACCGCGTAGCTGATGCCGGAGGCTATGGAGCGCTTCACCGCGTTGTCGAGGCTGGTGTTGGCGCCGCCGCCGAGGCTCATATTGGCCACGGCGGGCTTCCTGGCGTTGGCGGTGACCCAGTCGACGCCCGCGATGACCCCGGCGGTCGTGCCGGAGCCCTGACAGTTGAGCACGCGCACGGCGATGAGATTGACGTTCTTGGCGACGCCGTACACGCTGCCGCCGACCGTGCCCGCGACATGGGTCCCGTGGCCCTGACAGTCCTGGCCGTTCTGCCCGCCGCCCACGGTGTCCGTGCCGACGCTCGCCCGCCCGCCGAACTCGCCGTGGCTGGTGCGAATCCCGGTGTCGATGATGTACGCATTCACACCGGCGGCCCCGGTGTTGTAGGTGTACGTGGTGGAGAGCGGCAGATCGCGCTGGTCGATCCGGTCGATTCCCCAGGTCGCGTTGGTCTGGGTCGCGGTGAGGGAGACCTTGGAGTCCTGCTCGACATAGGCCACCCGGGGGTCGGCGGCGAGCTGCCGTGCCTTCGTGGTGGACATCTTCGCGGAGAAGCCCTTGAGTGCGCTGCGGTAGGTGTGCCGGGGCGTGACACCCAGATCGGCGGCGCGGGCGGAGCCGTCCTTCAGGACGACGATCCAACTGCCGGGTACGGCGGTCGCCGTGGGGGCGAGACGGAGGTCGCCGTTCGGGGCGACGGGCGCGGTGGCGCCCTGTGCGCTCGGGGAGACGGCGAACTGGAGACCTGCTGCGAGTGCGACTGCGGGGAGCAGCGCGCCGATGCGGCGGGCGGTGGATCTCATCTCGTGCACCTGACCTTTCGTTGACCGGATCTCGGGCAAGTACGGGTGTGCGGGGTGCCGGAAGGTGCGGACGCGGCGAACAGCCTCTCGTGATAATGAACATGACACAAGAGGGAGTCGCTGATCCCTGCTTCCGGCCGCCCGGCGGAGGGACGCCGGCCCGGTGGTCCCGGGGCTCCGGGTGGAGGGGCGCCGGCCCGGTGGGCCCGGGCACCCGGTGGAGGCCCTGCGGACCGGCAGGCCGGCGGGCCGGGGCGCGGCGCCCGGCGGCACGGGCCCGGGCCCCTGTGGCGTGCGTCACCCTGATGTCCGCCCCCCGCCGCGTACCACGGGCGGTGTACGGCCGGAGTCCGCCTACTCCCCGGGGAGACGCTGGACTCCGACTGGAGACAGCCCGGACCCCGGGCACACTCCGCTTAGGGTTTCCTCATGAAGATCCGACTTCCCCGGCCCCGCCACCGCGGCCGATGGCTCGCGGGCGCCGCCGCCCTGGCCGTCGTCGCGAGCGCGGGCACCTGGACCGCGGTCGCCGATGACGACGCCCCGAGCGTGCACCGCGAGGACCGGACGCACACCATGCCGGGGGCGCAGATCGACACCTCCTACTTCACCTCCGGCGACCGGGACCGCCGCCGCCCCGCCGTGCTCCTCGGGCACGGCTTCGGCGGCAGCAAGAGCGATGTGCGCGCCCAGGCCGAGGGGCTCGCCCGCGACGGCTACGCCGTACTGACCTGGTCCGCCCGGGGCTTCGGCGCCTCCACCGGAAAGATCGGGCTCAACGACCCCGACTTCGAGGTCAAGGATGTCTCCCGGCTGATCGACTGGCTCGCGAAACGCCCCGAAATACAGCTCGACTCGGACGGCGACCCCCGTGTCGGCCTCGCCGGCGCCTCCTACGGCGGCGCGATCTCGCTGCTCGCCGCCGGACACGACGACCGCGTCGACGCCATCGCACCCTCCATCACCTACTGGAACCTCGCCGACGCCCTCTTCCCGAGCGGTGTCTTCAAGAAGCTCTGGGCGGGCATCTTCTTCTCCACCGGCTCGGCCGAAGCCCCCGGCCGGACCCCGGCCGGCGACACCCCGGCCGGCACCCGCCCGCAGGACCCGCCCGCCGACGGGGGAGCCCCGGGAGCGTCGGGGACCCCGGACCGGGCCGCGAACCCCGCCGGCTGCGGCGACTTCCAGCCCGAACTCTGCGCCATGTACGAGCGGATCGCCGTCTCCGGGAAGCCGGACACCGCCGCCCGCGAACTGCTGGAGAGCCGCAGCCCCTCCGCCGTCGGCGACCGGATCAAGGTCCCCACCCTGATCGTCCAGGGCCAGTCGGACTCACTCTTCCCCCTCTCCCACGCCGACGCCATGGCCGAGCGGATCAGCGCCAACGGCGCTCCCGTCGCCGTCGACTGGATCTCCGGCGGCCACGACGGCGGCGACAGCGAGTCCACCCGGATCGAGAACCGGGTCAGCGCCTGGTTCGACCGCCACCTCCAGCAGGACACGAGCGCCGACACCGGACCCGCCTTCCGTGTCAGCCGCACCGGAGGCGTCGACTCCACCGACGGCCGGGCCCTGCTGCGCGGAGCGCACGCCGCCCGCTACCCGGGTCTGGACAACGGCACCCGGACCGTCCCGCTCGGGGCGGGCGAACAGAGCTTCTCCAACCCGGCCGGCGCCACCCCGCCCGCCATCTCCGCCGTCCCCGGGCTCAGCGGCGGCCTCGGCAGCCTCTCCTCCTTCGGTGTCGGCCTCTCACTCGACTTCCCCGGGCAGCACGCCCGCTTCGACTCCCAGCCCCTGAAGAGCTCCCTGCGCATCACCGGCTCCCCCTCCATCCGCGTCAAGGTCGCCTCCACCACCGGTGAGGCGGTCCTCTTCGGCAAGGTCTACGACGTCGGCCCCGACGGCCGGCAGCAGGTCCTCCCCTCCCAGCTCGTCGCCCCCGTCCGGATCGACGGCGCCCGCCAGGGCAAGGAGGTCACCCTGACCCTGCCCGCCGTCGACCACGAGGTCGACGCCGGCCACCGGCTGCGGCTCGTCCTCGCCGCGACCGACCTCGGCTACGCGTCCCCCGCGTCCCCCGCCCGCTACACCGTCGGCCTCACCGGCGCCGGTGAACTGGCCGTGCCCACCGCACCCGCCGTGAAGACCCAGGCCGCCGGGCTGCCCTGGTGGACCTGGGGCCTCCCGGCCGCCGGAGCCGTCATCGCCGCCGGTCTCCTCCTCACCGCCCGCAGGCGCGCCGTCGCCCCCGCGCCCGACCCCGAGCGCGCCGATGTCCCCCTGGAGATCACCGGTCTCACCAAGCGGTACGCCAAGTCCGCCGACCGCTACGCCGTCCAGCAGCTCTCCTTCCGCGTCGACAAGGGCCAGGTCCTCGGACTCCTCGGACCCAATGGCGCCGGCAAGACCACGACCCTCCGCATGCTGATGGGACTGATCCGGCCCGACGAGGGCGAGATCCGGGTCTTCGGCCACGCCATCCGCCCCGGTGCGCCCGTGCTCTCCCGCGTCGGCGCGTTCGTCGAGGGCGCCGGCTTCCTGCCGCATCTCTCGGGCCGCGACAATCTGGAGCTGTACTGGCGCGCCACCGGCCGCCCCGCCGAGGACGCCCATATCGAGGAGGCCCTGGAGATCGCCGGCCTGGGCGACGCCCTCGCCCGCGCGGTGCGCACCTACTCGCAGGGCATGCGGCAGCGGCTCGCCATCGCCCAGGCCATGCTGGGAATGCCGGATCTGCTCATCCTCGACGAGCCGACCAACGGACTCGACCCGCCGCAGATCCGCGAGATGCGGGATGTCATGATCCGCTACGCGGCCGCCGGCCGTACCGTCATCGTCTCCAGTCACCTCCTCTCCGAGGTCGAACAGTCCTGCACCCATCTCGTGGTCATGGACCGGGGCCGGCTGGTGCAGGCCGGACCGGTCGCCGAGATCACCGGCGAGAGCGACATCCTGCTGGTGACCACCGCCGCCGAGGTCTCCGAGCCGGTGGTCGAGAAGATCGCCGCGCTCCCGGGCATCGGCTCCGCCCAGCGGGTGGACGAGGGTCTGCTCGTGCGTCTCGACGGAATCACCGCCACCGGCCTGATCGGCGAACTCGTCCGGCTGGACGTCCCGCTGACCGGTGTCGGCCCGCACCGCCGCCTGGAAGACGCCTTCCTCACCCTGATCGGAGGCTCCGCATGAGCACGCTGACCGAATCGGCCCCCGGCTACCGCGCCCGGCACACCCTGCCCCTGCGCGTGGAGGCGGTACGGCAGCTGAAGCGGCGCCGGACCATGGTGATGGCGGGCATCCTGGCGGCTCTGCCCCTGGTCCTCATCGTCGCCTTCGCCATCGGCGGCAGCCCCGGCGAGGGCGAGGTGGACGACCGCATCACCCTGATGGACACGGCGACCGCCTCCGGCGTCAACTTCGCCGCCACCTGTCTGTTCGCCTCGGCGGGCTTTCTGCTGGTGGTTCCGGTGGCGCTGTTCCACGGCGACACCGTGGCCTCGGAGGCCAACTGGTCCTCCCTGCGCTATCTGCTGGCCGCCCCCGTCCCGCGCACCCGGCTCCTCTGGTCCAAGCTGGCGGTGGCGCTCGGCTTCAGCGCCGCCGCGATGGTGCTGCTGCCGCTGATCGCCCTGGTCGCCGGAACCATCGCCTACGGGTGGGGCCCGCTGAAACTTCCCACGGGCGGCTCCCTCGCCACCGGCGAGACCCTGCCCCGGCTGGCCCTGGTCGTGGTCTTCATCTTCCTCTCCCAACTCGTCACCGCCGGACTGGCGTTCTGGCTCTCCACCAAGACCGACGCCCCGCTGGGCGCGGTCGGCGGAGCGGTCGGGCTGACCATCGTCGGCAATGTGCTGGACGCGGTCACCGCGCTCGGCGACTGGCGCGAGGTGCTTCCCGCCCACTGGCAGTTCGCCTGGATCGACGCGCTCCAGCCGCAGTTGGAGTGGAGCGGCATGGTGAAGGGCGCCGCCGTTTCCGTCGCCTACGCCCTGGTGCTCTTCGCGCTCGCCTTCCGGAACTTCTCCCGCAAGGACATCGTGTCCTGACCGACGGCGGTCAGACCCAGCCCCGACGAGCCGCTTCCGCTCCCGCCCGGAAGCGGCTCGTCGTGCCGAGGGCCGAGAGCAACTCGCCCACCCGGCGGCTGTAGGTCCGGCCGGACACCCCGAGCCGGGTGGCCGCCGCCTCGTCCGTGAGCCCCGCCATCAGCGCCTGGAGCACCGGGCGCAGATGAGCCGGTGCCGCCCGGGCCGCGAGGCCGCCCCCGCCCGGCTCCTCACCCATCTCCCACCACGCGCGATGTGTGCGCACCAGGGTCTGGACGACCACCGGGTCCCGGATCACCAGCACGCCGTGGTGATAGACATCCAGATCGAGCGGGACCGCCGCCACGGCGCGGTCGGCGACGATTATGTGGAACGGGATGGACTCCGTGACCCGGGCATCCCCCGGCCGGTGCCAGCGCTCGCCGGTGTGCGCCAGACGCGCGAGACCGCGCCGGGGCGCGACCCAGCGGACCGTGGCGGTCCGGGGCGCGGACTCGTGCACACACGACCCGACCGACTGGAGGAAGGGCTCGGGCCCGCCCTGGCCGAGCGCGCCCGCCGGATCGTCGAAGCTGAGCAGCTCATGGCGCGCGGCCCGGACCACCCGCTTGAGAGCCGCGCTGACATCGTCAGCCCCGTGCACCTGCCGCCCCCGTGCCTTCCGCAGGACGGACCTCGGCACCTCCCCGCCGAGCACAGTGCCCGGAATCATTGCCAGTGACATGGCACATCACCCCCCGCTGTTCCGTGCAGACGCACAGCCCGTCCCCCCGGACCCATGCGTGTACTCCATGTACGCACACGACCTCTCACCGTGACAAGCGGCCGATCGAGGGATGGCGAGTCCTTGCCACCGCCGGTCGGAGGGGAACGCGGCAACTCGCGGCGGCCGTTGTGGATTTGAGACAGATTCGCAACATCGCCGACCGGTCCTGCGGCCCGCGCCGCACGTCACACCGACACCTGCTGAGGACCGGCCGACGGCCGGCCGACGACCGAGGGAGTCCGGATGCACCGTCGTACCAGGACACACCGCCGTGCCGGGAAGCACAGAGGAGTGGTGGCCGCGCTGCTGGCGGGCGGTCTGCTCCTGACCGCCGGGTGCAGCTCCGGAGGCCAGAGCGACCGGGGCTCCGCACAGCCCGCCGCCGAGCGCAAGGGCGCCGGTTCCGGCTCGGGCTCGGGCTCCGGTTCCGGGGCGGGCCCCGGCGGTGGGGGGAGTGCCGTCCAGGCACCCGCCCCCGATCAGGACCATGAGCTGTCGCGGGAGGACGGCTACGCGAAACGCAAGGCCCCGGACTACCTCTCCACCTTCGCCCTCGACGTCGACACCGCTTCCTACGCCTACGCGCGCCGCACCCTTCAGGACGGCCGCCGCCCCGACCCCGCCGGCATCCGCCCCGAGGAGTTCGTCAACAGCTTCCGGCAGGACTACCCGAGGCCGGAGGGCGACGGCTTCTCGGTGACGGTCGACGGCGCGGCCCTCCGGGGCACCGAGGGCGAGCTGCGCGGCGGCACCGGAGGGGAGGAGGAGAGCGGGGAGTGGTCGCTGGTCCGGGTCGGCCTCGCCACCCGCCCCGGTGCCG
The DNA here is from genome assembly GCF_053594535.1 of Streptomyces sp. NPDC001889. Taxonomy (NCBI): domain Bacteria; kingdom Bacillati; phylum Actinomycetota; class Actinomycetes; order Kitasatosporales; family Streptomycetaceae; genus Streptomyces; species Streptomyces sp. NPDC001889. The sequence goes on along the minus strand of NZ_JBSFER010000019.1, from coordinate 174,022 downwards.
CGGGCACCCGCCCGCCCGCCGCGCTCACCTTCGTCATCGACGTATCCGGCTCCATGGCCGAGCCCGGCAGGCTCGACCTGGTCCGCACCTCGCTCGGAGTCCTCACCGACGAACTGCGCGACGACGACTCCATCGCCGTGGTCACCTTCAGCGGCCGGGCCGAGACCCGGTTGCCGATGACCCGGCTCGACGGCAACCGCGACCGGGTCCACCGGGTCATCGAGGCCCTGGAGCCGGCCGACTCCACCCATGTGGAGGCCGGGGTGCGCACCGGATACGAGACGGCGGTCGACGGCCACCGCCGGGGGGCCACCAACCGGGTGGTCCTGCTCTCCGACGCCCTCGCCAACACCGGTGAGACCCGGGCCGACGCCATCCTCGAACAGATCGGCGACGCCCGCCGCGAGTACGGCATCACCCTCTTCGGCGTGGGTGTCGGCAGCGACTACGGCGACGCGCTGATGGAGCGGCTCGCCGACAAGGGCGACGGGCACACCACCTATGTCTCCACCGAGGAGGAGGCCGAGCGGGTCTTCCGCGATCAACTGCCCGTCCATGTGGAGCTGCGGGCGCGCGATGTGAAGGCGCAGGTGGCGTTCGAGCAGGAGACCGTCGAGCGGTTCCGGCTGATCGGCTACGAGAACCGGGAGGTCGCGGACGAGGACTTCCGCGACGACCGGGTCGACGGCGGGGAGGTCGGCCCCGGGCACACGGTGACGGCGCTCTATGCCGTGCGGCTCCGGCCGGGGGCGAGCGGGCGGATAGCGGAGGCGACCGTGCGGTGGCTCGATCCGGAGACCCGTGCCCCTCGGGAGGAGTCGGGGGTGATCGGCACGAGCGGGGTGCGCAAGGCGCTGTGGGGCGGAGCGTCGGCCCGGTTCCAGGTCGCGGCGGTCGCCGCGTACTTCGCGGGGAGTCTGCGCGATGAGCGGATACCGGGGGCGCCGAGCCTCGGGGAGCTGGGGGAGCGGGCTCGTGCGCTGGCCGAGAGCACGGAGGACAGCGCGGTGCGGGAGCTGGCCGAGACGATAGACCGGGCGCACCGCCCGTCCGCGTACTGACCCGTTCCGTGTACTGACCCGTCCGCCCCGGCGGGGTTCCGGTGGCCGGTCCCCCGCTTCCCCGGATGAAGCGGGGGGAGTCGAGGGGCGGGGACCCTGTGCGACCGGTCCCCGCCCGGTGCGGGCTGAGGTGCGGCTGCGGCGGGCCGCGGTCGGGTGCCGGCCCTCGCACCCGGGCTGGGGTGGGTCGCGGTCGGACAGCCGGCCACCGAACCCCCGCTCCTCCATCGCCGGAGGGCCGGGTGGGTGCGTCTCGATCGCGGGCTCCCGGACCCGGCGCTCGCCATCCCCGCGACGGCGGCGACGGCACCCAGCGGTGGCCGCCGGGTGCCGGGCCTCTCCGCGCGCCGCTCAACCACCTCGTCACCACCGCCGGGGGCATCCCGCCGCACAACGCCGCGCGTGCGCTGAGTCGTTGGGCGTGGGCCCACGTATCCCCTCTGGAGTGAGGGGAAGAATTCCGCGCCCTCCTCCGGCAGCGCAGGAGAGTGACGATGAAGGTGCCCCTCCGGTCCTTTCTCACCGAAGTGCCCCCCGCTCGCACGGGTTATGAGAATCCTCTCCTCTTTGATTCACCTGTTCGATCTAGGAAGCACACTCTCCGCATGACACTCAGGAAAGCCAACGTCGTGGTCACGGTGGTGTGTGCCCTCGCGGGAGCGGGACTGGTGGCGGGCAGGGGCTGGGCGGAAGGGCCCGCGCCGCTGGACATCGGGCCCGTCATCCGGGTTCCCGCCGGTCATGGGCCCCTGCCGCCGGCCACCGCGCGTCCGGTTCCGCCGTCCCCGATGACCCCGGTGTCACCTTCCGCCTCGCAGGTGCCGACCAGGACCGTCACCCCCCGGGCCTCCGCCCCGCCCAGGCCGTCGAAGCCTCCCTCGGCGGCTCCTTCCTCCGCGCGTCCGCAGGGCGGCCGGCCCGTGCGGACCCTGCCTCCGGCGCACAGTTCCGACGAGGAGGACCCCTTCGCGCCGGACCTCGGCGACGAGGAAGGGGAGTGGGACGACGAGGACGGCTCCGACGGAGGCGGAGGCGGCGTCGGAGGTGGTGGCGGAAGGGCTCTGGGTGACGACTTCGGTGAGGACGACTAGACGTGCGACGAAGAACCGCCAGCGCGAGATCGCGCATCGTCGGCTGGATGCTGCTGCTCGTCGGAGCGGCGCTCGCCGCCCCCACCGTGGGGATCACCGTGGTCTGGCAGGCCCAGCTCGACCACCAGGTCGACGCCCAGCTGGAGCGGGAGGTCGACAAGCTGCGCAGGTTCGCGCGGACCGTCAACGACCCCTCCACCGGCCAGCCCTTCCGCGACGGCGCCTCGCTGCTGACCCACTTCATGACGGTGAATCTGCCCAGCCGGGAGGAGACCTTCTTCAGCATCGTCGACGGCCGCGCCGACCGGCGCAGCTCCGCCGAGGCGCCCATCCAGCTCGACCGCGATCCCGCCGTGGTGAGGAAGCTGGCGAGCGTCCACGGCACCACCGTGGGCTGGATCGACTCCTCGGAGGGCAAGGTGCGGTACGGGGTGGTCCCCGTCCGGGTCGCCGGGGACCCCCAGGACGTACGGCTGGTGGTGCTGGAGTTCCGGGACCGGCAGCTCCGCGAGGAGCGGCGGGTGGCCAAAATGCTGATGGCAACCGCCTTCGGCGCGCTGGTCTGCGCCGGGCTGGCGAGTTGGCTGGTCGCCGGGCGCATCCTGGCGCCCATCCGGCTCGTCCGGCAGACCGCCGCCCGCATCGGGGAGTCGGATCTGACCCAGCGGCTCGATGTGCAGGGCGACGACGACGTGGCCGCGCTCGCGCACACCTTCAACCACATGCTGGACCGTCTGGAGCGGGCCTTCACCGCCCAGCGCCGCTTTCTCGACGAGGTCGGGCACGAGCTGCGCACCCCGATCACCGTGGTCCGGGGCCATCTCGAACTGATGGAGGACGGCTTCGAGGAGCGGGTGATGACCCGGGCCCTGCTCGTCGACGAGCTGGACCGGATGAGCCGCATCGTGGACGATCTGATGCTGCTCGCCAAGGCGGAGCGCCCGGATTTCCTGAGCGTCGGGGAGACCAACCTGACCGATCTGATCGTGGATGTGGTCGCCAAGGCGAGAGCGCTGGGCAACCGGCACTGGCGGGTCGCCGCCGTCTCCGAGGAGACGGTGCTGGTCGACGGCCAGCGGCTCACCCAGGGACTGATCCAGCTCGCGGCCAACGCGGTCCGGCACACGCTCGACGGCGACCTGATCGAGATGGGCTCGGCGGTCCAGGAGGGCCGGGTCATGCTCTGGGTCCGGGACACCGGTCTGGGCGTCGGGCCCATCGACCGGGACCGGATCTTCGGCCGGTTCGTCCAGGCGGGCCGGGTCACCTCGCCCGCGCAGGCGGGCACGGGCATCGGCCTCGGGCTCGCGATCGTCCGCGAGATCGCCGAGGCGCACGGCGGCACGGCGTGGGTGGAGGACGCCGAAACCGGGGGAGCCCGGTTCGTACTGGACTTGCCGGCGTTCTACCCCTGGCAGAGAGGACATCATGCACCGGATTCTGATAGCGGAGGACGAAGCAGGAATCGCCTCCTTCGTCGAAAAAGGACTGCGCAGCAATGGGTTCATGACCGCGGTCGTCGCTGACGGGCTCTCCGCGTACGAGCACGCGCGGGCCGGCGACTGCGATCTGATGATCCTCGACCTGGGGCTGCCCGCGGTCGACGGACTCACGGTGCTGCGCAAGCTCAGGGAGCTGAGAGTGACCCTCCCCGTGGTCATCCTGACGGCGCGGGACAGCGTCTCCGACGTGGTCGCGGGCCTGGAGACCGGGGCGGACGACTACATCTCCAAGCCGTTCGCCTTCGAGGAGCTGCTGGCGCGCGTACGGCTGCGACTGCGCGGGGAGGCGGGCCCGGAGGCGTCGGTGCTGCGCGTGGGCGATCTCGTCCTCGATCTGCGCACCCGGCGGGTCCATGTGGACGGGCGGGTGGCGGAGCTTTCGGCGCGGGAGTTCTCGCTGGCCGAGGTGTTTCTGCGCAACCCGGACCAGGTGCTCACGCGGGAGCAACTGCTCAGCCGGGTGTGGGGGTTCGACTACGACCCCGGCTCGAACATCGTCGATGTGTATGTGCGCTATCTGCGGCGGAAGCTGGGGCCCGACCGGGTGGAGACCATCCGGGGAGTCGGATACCGGCTCCGGGCCTGAAGCCCGCGACCGGCGTCCGGCCCGAGCACCCGGCCCGAGCCCCTGATCTGATCCCCCGGCCGGAGGCCGGTACCCCATGGAGGTACCGGCACACAGGGGTGGACATCGTTGTCATGGCCATGAGAACTCTCTCACGGCGATCTCACAGGTGACTCATGACTTCGGCGCATGCTTCCGGGCCAAGACATCCAGCGCCGGATGTCCCTCCCCTCCAGCCCCCCGGCTGGACAGAGCCCGGAGTATGACCATGAAACGACTCCTCGACAACGCGCGTAACTTCCGTCACCGGATCGCCCCCGAGAGCGAGACCTTCAGCCGCTTCGCGGCCGGTCAGTCCCCCGGCACCCTCTTCATCACCTGCTCCGACTCCCGGGTGATCCCCGCCCTCATCACGGGCGCCGTCCCCGGCGAGGTCTTCGAACTCCGCAACGCCGGCAACATCATCCCCCCCTACGCGCACGGAGTGCAGTCCGGGGAGGCCGCCACCATCGAGTACGCGGTGGATGTGCTGAAGGTGCGCGACATCGTCGTCTGCGGCCACTCCCACTGCGGAGCCGTCGGCGCCCTCGCCAACGACCAGGACCTCACCACGCTCCCCAGCGTCGCCCAGTGGGTCGCCGTCGCCCGGCCCGCGCTCGCCCCGATGCTCGGCACGCCGCCGGACGACATCGCCTTCTCCAGCTACGTACAGCGCCATGTCACGGCCCAGCTGGAGGCGCTGCGGAACTACCCCAAGGTCAGCGCGGCCGTAGAAGAGGGCCGGCTCCAGCTGCACGGCTGGTACTACCGCGTGGACACCGCCGAGGTCCTCGAACTCGACGAACTGCACGGAGTGTTCCAGCGCAACTGATCAGGGCTCACCCGGCTCTCCCCACCCCCCACACGCACCGGTCCGCCGGTCATGGAGCACCCCCCGGCTCCCCGGCGCCCGGTCGCGGCGAAAGGAACCCTGTGTCGACTGAACGACTGCGTCCCGGTGCTGGACGGCACGCGAGAAAGGCCGCCGGCACCCCCGCCCCCAAGCCCGCCGGCTCACCGCCCCTCGCCAGTTCCTTCAGTGCGGACTTCACCGCCTCCATCGTCGTCTTCCTCGTCGCCCTTCCCCTCTGCATCGGAGTAGCGGCCGCCTCCGGTGTCCCCGTGGCCCTCGGCATCATCACCGGCATCGTCGGCGGACTGATCGTGGGCTTTCTGCCCGGCAGCAGCCTCCAGGTCAGCGGCCCCGCCGCCGGACTCGCCGTCCTGGTGCTGGAGTTCGTCACCGAACACGGTGTGGGCCTCCTCGGCCCCGTCGTCCTGATCAGCGGAATCCTCCAGATGATCCTCGGTACGCTGAAGATGGGCCGGGTCTTCCAGTCCATCTCGGTCTCCGTGGTGCAGGGCATGCTCGCGGGCATCGGCGTACCGCTGATCCTCAGCCAGATGTACGCCCTCGTCGACGCCAAGCAGCTCGGTACGGCCCTGAAGAACATCGCCGGCCTGCCCGGGCTCGCCTCCGATGTCCTCGGCAACCGGCAGATGGGCGCCGCGCTGCTGCTGGGTGTCATGGCACTCGCCCTGTGCTTCCTCTGGCGGAAGGTGCCCGCGCCGCTGAACAAGGTCCCCGCGCCCCTGGTCGCGGTGATCCTCGGCAGCGCCATCGCACTGCTGCCGGGCTTCGACGTGAAGAAGGTCTCGTTCGGCAACATGCTGGACGCGGTGGACTTCGTCGGCCCCTCGGCGCTCGGCGGGCTCATCGACCCGGCCGTCCTCACCATGATCGTCACCTTCACGGTCATCGCCTCCGCGGAGAGCCTCTTCAGCGCCGCGGCCGTCGACCGGATGCACACCGGACCGCGCACCAAGTACAACGCCGAACTCTTCTCCCAGGGCGTCGGCAACACCATCTGCGGCTTCCTCGGCGCACTGCCCATGACCGCCGTCATCGTGCGCAGCGCGGCCAATGTCCAGGCGGGAGCCAGGACCAAGGTCTCCCGCGTACTGCACGGCGCCTGGCTGCTGGGCTTCGGCCTGCTGCTGCCCGGGCTGCTCGGACTCATCCCGGTCACCGTGCTGGCCGGAGTGCTGCTGCACGCGGGATGGAAGCTCTTCAACCCCCCGGCCTTCGTGCAGATGTGGCGGACCGACCGCGGCGAGGGCTTCGTCATGATCACCACGACGCTGGCCATCGTGGTCGCCAACCTGCTCGAAGGCGTCCTGGCGGGCCTCGCCGTCGCCATCGTCCTGACCGCCCTGCGGATGTCGAAGATGACCGTCCGCAGGACCACGGACGGCGACACCGGACGGCTGGAACTGCGCGGGAACGCCACCTTCCTGCGGCTCCCCCGGCTGATCGAGGAGCTGGAGTCCATCTCCGGCAAGGACCGCGTCTGTGTCGACGCCTCCGGCATCTCCCATCTCGACCTCGCCTGCCGGAGCCAGATCGAGGAGTGGGCCGACCAGCGCCGCAGGGGCGGCACCGGGGAAGTGGAGATTCTCTTCCCCGGCGACCGGCCGGAGCAGCCGGCGGCCGGAGAGGGCGCCGACGACGACGGGACGCCGGCCACCACGGAACCGGCGAAGCCCGAGCCCGCACGGCCCGAGCCCGCACGGCCCGAGCCCGAGCCCGAGCCGGCACGGCCGTACGCCCCCGAGCCCGCGCCCGCCCTCCAGTACAGCGCCTCCGCCCCCGGGCACTCCCACGGACACCCGGTCCACAGCGGTCCGTACCCCCGTCAGCACCAGCACCCCCAGCCGCATCAGCACGGGAGCCACGCGCCCCACGCCCCGACCCATGGGCGCCCCGTGCATCCGCAGCCGCACCATCCCCATCCGCCCCAGCCACAGCACCAGCCGCAGGCACTCATACCGCCGCAACCGCAGGGGAACGGGCGGTCCCACCCCGCGTACCAGGCGTACACCCCGCCCCAGGGTCCCCCGGTCCAGGGCTACGGCCAGCAGGGATACGACAGGCCCGTGGGAGCGGGCGGCGACTGGAGGCCCGATGACGAGTGGGCCGTCCGGCACTTCGGCGAAGGGAACCGGCGATGAAGCCGTTGAGGACAGCGCTCGCGGACGCCCTGCACTTAAAGGATCTGCGCGACCTCCGGCACCACGGCGGCCATCGGGAGGACCGCGTCCGGCGCGGCCCGGCGGACCACCGCGGAGCCGGCCCGGCCCGGGCCGACCACCGCCGCACCGAGCGTCCGGACCATCCGGACCGCTCCATCTGCCCGGAGTACCCGGAACGGGCCGAACGGCACCCCGACTGGGCGGACCGGTACTCCGGCGGCGGACGGCGCCCGGCCACCGGGCCCTGTGAGCGGGACGCGCTCTTCGAGTTCCTGCGCTCGATGCACCACTTCCTCACCGCACCCCAGCACCCCGCGCGCCCCGGCCGCCCCGAACCACCCGACGGGACCGACCCACGGCCCGTCCGGCCCTCCTAGGTCGTTTCTTTCGGATCGTGCCGGGCTCGCGAGCCCTGGCACCGCGCCTCGCCGCGTTGCCGTCCCTCGCCGGCGCTCGGCGTGGGCTCGCTCCTCCGCCTCGCGATCCACGGCACCGGACCCCGCTCATCGATCCGGCCCGATCCGAAAGAAACTCCCGGGGCCGCACCCCCGGCGGGTCACCGGACCGCCGCCCACGGAGCCGACATCCCGCAGGGCTCCGTGGGCGGCACCAGGGCCTTGATGACAACTTCCCCCACCGAGGCCCTGGCCGAGCCCCCTCTCCGTCCCCCGCGGAGAGGGGGCTCCCGCCTGCCCGGAGCCGGTCCCTCCGGGGGCCGTCCCTCCGGAGGCCGTGCCGGGAAACGCGGCGTCCGACCGCTGCCCGGAGTCCGCCTGCGCCCCGTGGGCGCAGGCGGGTGCGGCCCGGCGGCCCTTCAGAGCAGTCCCGCCTCGCGCCACACCCGTCTGCCCCGGGAGTCCAGGGCCCCCACCTCGTCGAGGAGGGCCGACAGCCGCGCCGCGCCCTTGCGCAGCACCTCCCGGCGGTGGTCGCTCGCGCGCACCTGGGCCAGAGCGGTGCGGCGGTCGAGTCCGCAGTCGGGGTAGACGTTCGGATTGACGAAGGCGCGGGCGAACACCCGTGCGAGTTCGCCGGTGACGGCGCATGTCAGCCGCCGCTCCAGCCGTCCCGACTCGGCCATCTGGCGGCGGAGTTCCTCCTTCGCATACCGCACATGTCGGGCCTCCTCGATCACATGGATGCGGGTCACCCCGCGCACCAGGGGCTGAATCCGGTCATCGGCGAAGGTCAGCCGCTGCATCCAGTCGATGACCTCCTCGCAGAGCAGCGTGAAGATCAGTGAAGTCGCCGTATTCGAGCAGGACTTGAAAATCCGGGTGACGTTCTGAATGAGCGGCGACACGGGGTAGACGGCGGTGCCCGACTTGGCGAGAAAGCGGGAGAACATCATGGAGTGGCGGCATTCATCGGCGATCTCCGTCAGCGCATAGCGCACATGCTTGCTGGTGACGGGCTTGTCGTAGATATGCCGCAGCAGAAGTTGCATGACCACGATCTCGAACCAGATGCCGATCGAGGCCAGTGCGGCGCTCTCGGTGCGGGCGAGGAGGCGGCGCTGCTCATCGGACATGTCCCGCCACAGCGGAGTTCCGTAGAGGGAAAGGAGTTCCGGCGGCCAGAACCATTTTCCCTCGTCGAAAGGGGCCTCCCAGTCGAGTTCCCGCTCGGGGTCGAAGGAATGCCTGACGCTTGCCTGCAGTAGGCGTTCTGCCACCTCCTCACGGTCCTTCAGCAGGCGCTGCGCGGTGGTGGTTGCCGGTGTCTTCGCGGTCACTGCGGTTCCTTGGTTAAGTCATACGATCTGACCTGATGGCGAAAGAGTGGTGCGTGGATCACCCTCAGGCAAAGGTCTTTATATCGCCCAAGGATGACCGTTTCGCCCACCGTGGGCCGCGGCTTGGGCTTCTCCGGCACTCAAGGGATGATGATCACTCAAACGAGCGACAGCCCGAGCGGTGACCAGAACAGCCCATAATCGTTGAGAGGGCCGTGTTCACCCATGCCGACACCCCAGCCTATGCCCGTGCCGACATCTCGGCCGACGCCGTCGAATCGGCGCCGCCCGCCCGCCGTGAACTGACCTCCGTACTCTTCAAGGACGGCCCCGCCGATGCTCATTCACATTGGCGGAAAACCATCTCCACAGAGCCCTTCCGATTCCGTCCCGAGTTGCGGACGGAGGAGCGCTGGGAGTTGTCCTATACGCGACTGCGCGCATTCAACGAGGAAATCGAATCCGCCGAGGAACTGGCACGCGACCCCCGAGGGCTCGCCGCCATGCACGAGTGGGCCGCGGTCGTCGACGGGGCACTCGCCACCGTGGCCGGAATTCACTACAACCTCTTCCTCGGCAGCCTGGTGGATGACAATTCAACGGAGCGTGACCTCACGGCCTTCGAGATTCTCGCGCGCACAGGAACGTTCCTGTGCACCGAGCGGGCCCATGGAAATGACGCGGCGGCGCTGGAGACGACCGCCACCTACGACCGCCGCGCCAATGTCTTTGTCCTGCACACCCCCAATGAGGGCGCCCAGAAGTACATGCCCAACACCAGCCGGGCGGGCGGGCCCAAGTCCGCGGTCGTCGCCGCCCGCCTCGTCGTGGACGGCCAGGACCTGGGGGTGTTCCTCTTCCTCACCCCGCTGACCGACCGGCACGGCCCGCTGCCCGGCATCAGCATCGAACAGCTCCCGGAACGCATCGGCAGCCCGGTCGACCACTGTGTCACCGCCTTCGACCGGGTACGGCTGCCGCGAACAGCCCTGGTCCAGGGGCCGCACGGCCGGCTGCTCTCCGACGGCACGCTGCGCAGCGCCGTCGGCAGTCCGCGCAAGCGCTTCCTCCAGGCCATCGGCCGGGTCACCGCGGGCAAGCTCTGTATGAGCGCCAGCACCCTGGGCGGCTGCCGGGCGGCCCTCGCCATCGCCGTCCGCTACGCCCACACCCGGCGGATCTCCGGTCCCACCGCCGGCAGCAGGATTCCGCTGGCCGCCCACCGCAGCCACCACGCCCGGCTGCTGAAGTCCCTGGCGACCGCCTACGCCATGACCTTTCTGCACCGGGCCGTCACCGATGCCTGGATCGGGCACGACCCGGCCGAGCGGGACCGGGCGGAGCGGCTGGTGGCCGTCGCCAAGGGGTGGATCACCTGGCAGGCCCGCGCCATCACGATCGAGGCCCGGGAGCGCTGCGGCGCCCGCGCGCTCTTCCCCGTCAACGGGCTGGCCGAGTACCCGGCCAACGCGGACGGGGCCATCACCGCCGAGGGCGACAACCTCGCCATCTGGTGCAAGGCGGGCGCGGAGATGATTTTCGGACACACGCCGACCGAGCCGACCGGCCGCCGGACCGTCAACCCCCAGGCGCCCTCCGCCCTGCGAGATCCCTCCTTCCTCCGCGACCAGCTCGCCGTCATGGAGAGCCGCTGGCACCACCGGGCCCGGCTCAACCTCAGATCCGGGCCGTCGGGGGACTCCCTGGGCCGCTGGAACAACGCCTCCAGCGCCGCCCTCGAACTCGTCGCGGCCCATGCCACCCTCCAGGCCGCCGATGCCTTCATCGCCGCCATCGACACGGTCACCCACCCCGGCACCCGGGCCCTGCTGAAGGACCTCTGCGCCCTCTTCCTCCTGGACTCGCTCACCCCGCGCGCCGGAGAACTGCTCGCGGACGGGCACCTCAGCGCCGCGCAGGTCCGGGCGATCCCGGATCTGACCGAGCGGCTCACCGCTCGGCTGGCCCCGCATCTCGCGGTCATCGCGGACGCGTTCGCGGTACCGGAGGAGCACCTCGGGGACCTGCCGATGCTGACCGCCCCCTGACCGCTCCCCCTCCCGGCCACCAGGACGGCCCGATCCCGTCCGTGACCGATCCCGTCCGTGACCGGCCTCGTCCGTGACCGACCCCGGCCGCGGCGACCACCCCCCGGCCGCGGCGACCACCCCCCGGCCGCGGCGACCACCACCGGCCCCCGGCGGCCGGCTCCGACCCCGGCGACCGGCCGGGGTCCCCACCGCCCGCCCCGTCCCGCCGCAGGAGTACGCATGAAGGCCGTCCAGTACCGCACCCCCGGTGCCGGGCCCGAACTGGTCACCCTCCCCGACCCCGTACCCGGACCGGGGCAGGTGCTGGTCGAGGTCACCGCCGCGGGCATCTGCCGCTCCGACCTCACCGTGATGGCCGCCCCGAGGGAGACCCTCTCCTTTCCGCTGCCCCTCACCCTGGGCCACGAGGCGGCCGGGACCGTCGCGGCCGTGGGGCCGGACACCCACGGTGCGACGGTCGGGGACGCGGTCGCCGTCTACGGCGCCTGGGGCTGCGGAACCTGCCGTTCCTGCGCGGTGGGCCGGGAGAACTACTGCCCCCACGCCCCGGCCCGCTCCATCCTCCCGCCCGGCCTCGGCGCGCCCGGTGCCCTGGCCGGGTACCTCCTCGTCGACGACCCCCGCCATCTGCTGCCCCTCGACGGCCTCGACCCCGTGCACGCCGCGCCGCTCACCGATGCCGGGCTCACCCCGTACCACGCGATCAGCGAGAGCCGCCACAAGCTCCCGCCCGGCAGCACGGCGGTCGTCATCGGCGCCGGCGGCCTCGGTCATCTCGCGGTGCAGCTGCTGCGCTGTCTGACCCCGGCCACCGTCGTCGCCCTCGATGTCACCGGGGAGAAGCGCGCGCTCGCCCGGGACGCGGGCGCCCACCACGCCCTGCCCGGCGACGACACCGCCCGGTCCGCCATCGACGGCCTCACGGGCGGGCTGGGCGCGGCGGCCGTCTACGACTTCGTCGCCTCCCCGGCCACCACCTCGCTGGCCGCCCGGGTCACCGCCGCCGACGGCCATATCGCGCTGCTCGGCATCGGCCGGGGCGCCGTCCCCGTCGCCTTCGGCGGCACCCGGCCGGGCATCACCGTCACCGCGCCCTACTGGGGCACCCGGCAGGACCTCCTCGATGTGCTCGCCCTCGCCCGCGCCGGCCGGATCACCCCGCACACCGAGACGTACACCCTCGACGAAGCCCCGCTGGCGTACGAGCGGCTGCGCGCCGGCGCCATCGCCGGACGGGCTGTGGTGGTGCCCTGAGCGGAAGCCGCGCTCACGCCGCCGAAGCCGCGCTCACGCCGCCGAAGCCGCGCTCACGCCGCCGAAGCCGCGCTCACGCCGCCGGGACCGTGCTCACGCCGCCGGGACCAGCTCACGCCGCCGGGACCGCCAGGAAACGGCTGGCCTGCCCGCTGTGCGAGACATAGAGATCCTCCCGGCCCCGGGTGCACGCCACGAAGAGCAGACAGCGCTCGGTGAGCATGTCGCTCTGGTGCTGGAGCCGGTCGATCTCCTCGGCGGTGATCGCGGGGGCGAACGGAAACGCCCCCGAGGTCACCCCGATCAGCGCCACACAGCGGAACTCCAGCCCCTTCATGGCGTGCATGGTGGCCAGCCGCACCCCCTCGTCCCGCTCCGACGGGCGTTCCCTGACCAGCCGCGCCTCGATGCCCGCGCGCCGCAGCCGCCCCCTGACCTTCTCCAGCGAGGTGTGGAAACGCGCGGCGACCGCGATCTCGGAGGGCGCCACCCCCGCGCGCACCCACCCCTCGATCCGCTCCATCAGCGCGGTCAGCTCGCTCTCCTCGTCGGGGAACTGCCGGATGGTGGGCCGCCGGCCGTGCAGCAGCGAGCGGTACCCGGCGAGCGAGTCCAGATCGTCCCCGGAGAGGTCCGACACCGCCTCCCCGCCCAGCAGCTCCGCCGACCAGCTCAGAATCTCCTCCGTGTTGCGGTAGTTGATCCGCAGCCGGCTGGACCGGCCCGCCACCGCGATCCCCAGCGAACCGAACGACACCCGCGAGTCGTAGATCCGCTGGTGCGGATCGCCGGTGATGAACAGATCATCGGGACCCGGGGCCACCGCGCCCCGCAGCACCCGCCACTGCGCCGGGTGCAGATCCTGCGCCTCGTCCACCACGACGTGCGCGTAACGGGCCGCGTCCGTCCGTCCGTCGGCCAGCAGCCGCGCGGCCTCCGCGCACAGCTGGAGATAGGTCCGCTTCCCGTCGGCGCGCAACTGCCGCTCGAACTCGGCGACCGCCCGCCACACCCGCGCCCGCTTCACCGGGCCCAGCGCCGAACCCCGGCCGTGCCGCTGGGCCCGGAGATACTCCTCCACCGTGGTGATGGCCTGGGCGAGCACGACATGCCGGTACTCCTGGGCGAGGAACTGCTCGCTCCACTCCAGCGCCAGCTTCTTCCGTATCCGCTGCCAGCGGGACCTCTCCTCCAGATCGTCCGCCAGCTGCGGCGACGGATCGGGGGAGCGCTGCACCACCTCCCGCGCATAGGCGTCCACGGTGGTCACATCGACCCGGGACAGCAGCCGCTCGTCGTGGTCCAGGAGCAGCGCCAGGGACTCGCGCAGCGCATGGGCCAGCGCCGTCGTGTACGTCGTCAGCAGCACCCGGGCGCCCTCGGGTGAGCGCTCCAGCAGATGCTTCACCCGGTGCAGCGCCACCACCGTCTTCCCGGTGCCCGGTCCGCCGCAGACCTGCGCCGGACCGGCGAAGGAGACGCGGTACGCCACCCTCCGCTGCGCCGGGTGCAGATACACCCGCCACGCGGCGAACGGCTTGGAGAGGATGTCCTCCAGCTCCCGCGTCCCGCTGACGAGGGTGATGCGGCTGCTGGTGTTGGCCATCGCCGTGGTGAGGTCCTGCGGGTCGTACGGCCCCGGGTCGGCGGGCCTGCGCAGCGCCACCACCTCGCGCCACACGGTCTCCTCGTCGAAGCCCTCGGCCAGGAACTGGAGCACCTCGAACTGGTCCTCGGGGAAGAGCGAGGAGAAGGCCTCCAGCTGCGGCTTGTCGATGACCGTGCGCACGGCCGTCAGCGTGGTGGCGTCGATTCCGAGCTTCTTCAGGGCGCCGTCCGAGAAGGTGTCGAAGAGGCGGGTCGGGGTCGAGGCCGCCGCCTGCTCCAGGACCGGCGTCAACTGCTCGATCGCCACGACATTGCGGAGTTCGAGCCCCCGGGTCGCCGTGTTGACGGTGTAGATCCGCTTGGCCGCCCACTCGTACGCCTTGTCGTGCTGGACCACATTGACCAGGAGGAAGGTGTCCCCGCCGTCGTCAGGGGCCAGCACCACCCCGCGCCAGAAGTCGGTGATACGGATGGTCCGCATCCGGGGGTCCCTGGCCTGCTCCACCGACTCCAGGTGAAGACCCTTGTCGGAGTGCAGCTCCGCCACCGTGAGGCTCTGGAACTTGACCATCGCCTTGCGCACCCCCGCGCGCACCGGCTTCTCCAGCTGCTCGTACTTCTCCCAGAACGTGTTGGCGAAAGCCAGTTGCGGCACCGTGAGCCCCTCCGCGCGACAGCCGGACGAAATCCACCCTACTGGGGGTTCTCGCGGCGCCGCCCCTCACTCCTCCCACTCCAGGACGGCGTTCCGCAGCCGCGTCGACGCGGCGTCTCCCGGGAGCCGGCCATCGGCTATCGCGCACAGGATCAGGGTGCCGTCCTTGCCGACCCTCTCCCGCATTCCCCCGCGGCCCAGCCGGTCCCGGAACCTCTGTGCCGCGATCACGAACCCGGTCGGCACCCGGGTGCTCCCGGTGCTCCCGGTGTTCCCCGTGCTCCCGTTGCTCTCCGGGCGCGCCACGGGCGCACGGGACGGGCGGACGGGGCGGTGCGCCGCCGGGCCCCGCGCGGCCTCCCTGCGCCTCCGCTCCGACTCCCCGGCCTCCTCCTCCAGCACCTCCCGCAGCCTGCGCCTCGCCTTGGTCTCGATCTGCCGGATGCGCTCGCGGGTGACCTGGTAGTCGTCGCCTATCCGGTGGAGGGTCTGGCGCTCGCCGTCGACCAGCCCGGAGCGGCGGCGGAGGATATCGGCCTGCTTGGGGCTCAACCTGCTGAGCAGCCGGGACTCGATGTCCTCCCGGGACCAGGAGTGGTGCAGCACCTCCTCCGGGCCGGGCCTCGGATGCTCGAACGACAGGGCGTCGCCGAGGTTCGCGCCTTCGAAGAGCTGCCGGTCCAGGGAGTCGGTGACCCGGCTGACCCGGCGGATCTCCCGCACCCGGGTGATGGTCAGCCCGGTGGCGACGGCGACCTCCCCGGCCGAGGCCGGCCGGCCCTCCGACCGGAGGCGGGCGGTGACCGCGGCCACCTTCCGGATCTCCTCGTGGAAGTGGACCGGGATGCGGATGGCGCTGCCGAAGTCCGCCACCGCGCGGGACATCGACTGGCGCACCCAGTGGAAGGCGTAGGTCGAGAACCGCCAGCCCAGCCGGGGGTTGAACTTGCAGGTGGCGTGCATCAGCCCGAGCACTCCGTACTGATGCAGATCGTCGTAGTCGAGGCCCTGGTCGACGTACTTCTTGCACATCTCGTGCACGAGACCGGTGTTGTGCTCGACCAGGGCCTCGTAGGCCCGGCGCCGTGGGTCGCCGGGGTCCAGGGAGGCGAGTTCGGCCTCGGTCACCTCGCGCTCGGCATGCTCCGGACCGCCGTGCATCAGCAGGGAGAGGCCGATGACCTCGGCCTCGGAGAGCAGCCGCTTGGCGGGGTTGCGGATGTGCCGCCGTCTGTCGAACAGCCGGTGCGCGGCCTCGATCGCGGCCCGGTCCCCCGCCGCCGAGACAGGGGCGGCGGGAGCGGCGCCGGGGCCCATCAGCGGCGCGCTCAGCGCGGCGGGGGCGGCGGGAGGGGTGTCGAGCGCGGTGGGGGCGTCCGAGCCGGTGTCGGTGTCCGAGCCGGCTTCGGCGTCCGCTTCGCGGTCCGATTCGGTGCCGGTGCCGGTGCCGGTGCCGGCGGGTGGAGTGGAGCCGCCGGAGGGTGCGGAGCCGGACGGGGGAGCGGTGGGCGGGCCGGGGGCCCGGGGCGGCGCGGGCTCCGCGCTCTCCCTCCCCGGCGCGAGCGCGGCGACGAGCGCCTCCCGCTCCGCCGCACCGAGCCCGCAGAGCCGCGCCACCCCGCCCGCGATCTCCGGCGGTATCCCGTACTCCGTCCCGTACCGCCGGGCCAGCTCCAGGGCCATGGCGACCCGATGGGCCGAGGTGTCCGACAGGGGCGAGGGCGCGGGCCGTGGGGATGGTGGGGACGGGGTGGGTGGTACGGGTGGTGGTGAGCCGGGCCCCTCCGCCTCGGCTGTCGCGGCGGGCGACCGCTCCACCGGCGCTGTCACGCCAGACGCCCTCCCGGCCTTGACCCCGGCCCCGGCTTCGGTCCCGGCCCCGGCCCCGGCCCCGGCCCCGGCCGGATCGGGGGCCGCCGTCCGGGGGTCCGCCGTCCGGCGGACGGCCGCGACCGGCGCCCCGGACGGTGGCTCAGGACGCACCGCCCGGCCGCCAACAGGGCCGGGAGGCGCGGGACATGGCGCGATCGCGGGACCGCCCGACCGGATGGACTCCTCCGGGGCGGGGCGCCGGGGCGAACCGACGCCCGGTCTTCCGGCCCCCCGGTCGGGCCCCCCGGCCCGGCCCCGGGGCGGGCTCACCGGGGCGGCTATGCGCAACCCGAAGGAGGGCAGGGCCTGTTCCATCCGGTCGAGCCCCGCGCGGTCGAGGCCGAGGTGGGCGGTGACCGCCTCGAACTCGGCGCGGGCCACCACCCCTCGTACCGCCAGTTCCTTCAGCCGTCGCAGCAGCGGTCCCATTGCCGCGCGCAGGTCTTGCGCCCTGTCCCCCCGGGCGCCCGGCGCAATGCCAGTCATGGCAAGACTCTGGCACAAGGCACTGACATTCGGCTCTGAACCGTGCGAACCAGCGCTAGTATCCGGAATTCCGGCAGGGGGCGGCGCACCGGACGGGCCCGGCCGGCGCACCACGCACGAGGGGGATCGATGGAGCCGCGCGACGAGCTGACCGCCTATCTGCGGCGTCAGTTGGTGGGACCCGCCCAGGGCCCCGACGAGACGCTGGACATACCACCGGACCGTCAGTACCTCGCGGGCACCCTCTACCCCCAGGAAGCCGATCTGCACCACCAGTTGGAACTGTCCGGCGACGAGCAGGAAGGGGCCGGGACGGAGCGGCGGCAGGACGACACCAGCCCCGCCGCCGACCCGCTCCCCTCGGCCAACTCCTGGCTCCCCTCCTCCCTCGGCATCAGCCTCTGCACCGACGCCCCCGCCCTGCGCGTCGTCTGCTCCGCCGCCCGCTACGAGACCGGGCAGGGCCCCCGGGGCCGCCGCTGGCAGCGCCATCCGCTCCCCGAGGAGAGCGTCCTGGTGGGGCCCTCCGTCACCGCTGTCCCCGTACTGGAGGGGCGTGCCGAACTGCGCTTCCGCTGGCGGCCGTTCGGCGACGGCCATCTCGTCACGGCCGCCCTGGTCAACGCGGGCCGCACCGAGGGGGAGGGCCCCGCGTGGGACCGGATGCTCTTCCAGGCCCGGCTCAGCCTGACTCCCGAGGGCGGCACGATCCGCCAGTACCCCAGCGTCCGGCTCGCCAGCCGCGACGAGGAGGAGCGCGAACTCCGGCTCCAGTACCGCCATGTCCGTACCCACGCCATAGGCCACGGGTGCGCGGTCACCGAGGAGACCGCCCCCGCCCCCGGGGCCCCCGCCCCCGGAACCCCCGCCCCCGGAACCCCCGCCCCCGGCACCCCCGCCCCCGGCACCCCCGCCCCCGGCACCCCCGCCCCCGGCACCCCCGTCCCCGATCACCACCCCACCCGCCCCGTCCGCCTCCACACCGAAGTCCTCCCCCAGGCCGAGGTCCCCGCCGTCCGTGCCTCGGGGCCCGCCGCCTCTCCCGTGCTCACCCTCTCCCACCTCGCCGACCCCACCGTTCCCACGGGTCTGCTCCGCGACGAGCTGCGCGCGTTCGTCGCCGGCTACCGCGCCTGGCACACCGCCCAGGACCCGGCCTCCGCCCCCGACTGGGGCCGGGAGGCCGCCGGCCGCGTCCTGGCGCGGATCGGCACCGCCGTCGCCCGGATCGAGTCCGGCGTCGAGACCCTCTGCGACCCGGAGCGCCCGGAGCTGCTGGCGGCGTTCCGCGCCGCGAATCGCGCCATGGCGCTCCAGATGCGCCACAGCGCCCCCGACCAGGCCGGCGAGCGCCATGAGCGCGGCGCCCCGCGCCAGGACGAGCCCGCCACCGACCCGGCCGCCGCCTGGCGCCCCTTCCAGCTCGCGTTCTTCCTGCTCGCGCTGGACGGCACCGTCGACCCGACCCACCCGGACCGGGACCGCGTCGATCTGATCTGGTTCCCCACCGGCGGGGGCAAGACCGAGGCGTATCTGCTGCTCGCGGCGTTTCTGATGGTGCTGCGGCGGCGGGACGCCGACGGCGGCGGCACCGCCGTCCTCAGCCGCTACACCCTCAGTCTGCTCACCACCCAGCAGTTCCAGCGCGCCGCCACCACCGTCTGCGCCCTGGAGCGGATGCGCCGGGACGACCCGGCCGCCCTCGGTACCGAGCCGTTCACCATCGGCCTCTGGGTCGGCGACACCACCGTGCCCAACACCTACGCCAAGGCGAAGACCCTCTACGACGATGTGCGCGCCGCTGCCCGCCCCGAGGAGGTCTTCATCCTCGACCGCTGCCCCTGGTGCGGCACCCGGATTCTGCCGCGCGCCAAGTCCTCGGACATCGAGGACTACGGGGTGCGCGCCACCGAGCAGTCCTTCGCCTTCCACTGCCCGCGCGACGCCTGCGCCTTCCACGGCGAACTCCCCATCGCGGTCGTCGACGAGCACCTCTACGACCGGCCCCCGACCTTCGTCCTCGGCACCGTCGACAAATTCGCCCGGCTCGCCTGGGAGCCGAGGGCGGGACGGCTCTTCGGCGCCGCGGGCCACCGCCCTCCCGGCCTGGTCATCCAGGACGAACTCCATCTGCTGACCGGCCCGCTGGGCTCCCTCGCGGGCCTGTACGAGTCGGCGGTGATCACGCTCTGCACGGCGGGCGGGGACTCCCCCGGGAACGGGAGCGGGGGCGGGGGCGGGGGCGGGCACGGTCCCAAGATCGTCGCCTCCACCGCGACCATCCGCCGCGCCGGGGAGCAGGTGCGCCGGCTGTACGGGCGGGATGTCCAGGTCTTCCCCTCGGCGGGGCTCGACGCCCGCCACTCCTACTTCGCCGAACCCGACACCGGCCGCCCCGGCCGCCGCTACCTCGGGGTGATGGCACAGGGCCACACCGCGGGCCGGGCATCGGTCACCACCGCTGCCGCCATGCTCCAGGGCGCGTACGAACTCCCCGCCGGGCACCGCGACGACTACTGGACCCTGGTCGCCTACCACCACAGCCTGCGCGAACTCGGCCGGACCGTCACCGCGGCCGGTGACGACATCCCCGCCCAGCTCGCCGGGCTCGCGGGGCCGCACGGCACCCGCGACCTGCCCGACTCCGAGGTCCAGGAGCTGACCGCCAACCTCGCCCGCGCCCAGCAGCCGGTCCTCCTCGACCGGCTGGAGAAGCCCTGGGACGACCCGGCGGCCGTCTCCTTCCTCCCCTGCACCAACATGCTCTCGGTGGGCGTCGATGTGAAGCGCCTCGCCCTGATGCTGATGCTCGGCCAGCCCAAGGCGACCGCCGAGTACATCCAGGCCACCAGCCGCGTCGGCCGGCACGGTGTCCCCGGTCTCGTGGTCACCTTCTTCAACGCCACCCGCCCGCGCGACCGTTCGCACTACGAGACCTTCGGCACCTACCACCGCGCCCTGTACCGCCATGTCGAGCCCACCAGCGTCACCCCCTGGTCGGTGCCCGCCCGCCGCCGCGCCCTCCACGCCGTGCTGGTCATCCTCGTACGCCACCGGCTCGGCCTCGCCGCCGAGGACCGGGCGGGGGAGCTTCTGGACCGGCTGCCGGAGGCCGTCGCCCTCGCCGAGCGGATCGTGGAGTGGGCCGCGTCGAGCGACCCGCGCGCCACCGCCTCCGTACGGGACGAACTGGACCGGCTCCTCGCCGCGTGGCAGCGGCTCGCCCAGGACGCCCGGGACAGCGGCAGAGCGCTCCACTACCGCAGCCAGGGCAAGGGGCAATCGCACCTCCTCAAGAACTTCGAGCAGTACGGCGGCCTGTGGGAGACCCCGCACTCGCTGCGCAGCGTCGACCGCGAATGCCAGGTCACCGTCAAGGGAGCCGACCGATGAGCCGCAAGCTGCGGGTGCGCCAGGCACAGACCGTGCTCCCCTTCGGCGTCGGCGCCGTACTCGACCTCCAGGGCGAGTCGTTCGTCGCCACCGGCATCGGCGACTGGCCCGCCAAGCGCACGCCCGTCGACTCCCCGCGCCTCGCCGCCCGGCTGCGCGCCAGCGGCTTCTACGCGGCGCCCGCCACCCTCAACGACCGCTTCGACACCCCCGACGCGCCCGGCGCCCCCTATATCCGCTTCCCCACCTGGCTCTTCTGCGGGGCGTGCCGCCGGATGAAGCGCTGGCGCATCGCGGACGAGACCCCCGGCACCCCGCCGCGCTGCCCCGGCTGCGCGCCCGGGCGACCGCTGGTCCCGATGCGGTTCGTCCAGATCTGCCGGGGCGGCCATCTCTCGGATGTGGACTGGTGGTTCTGGGCCCACTCCGAACTCGACCCGGAGAAGCGCCGCTCCTGCGCGGACCGCGACCGCCTCAGCTTCCGGGTCGAACACCGGGCGTCCGGCCTGGAGGCGCTCTCCATCGTCTGCGACGCGGGCGCCGGCTGTCCGGGAGCCTCGCGCAATCTGCTCAAGGTGCTCGGCACGCACGGCCTGCGCTGTGCGGGGCGCAACCCCTGGCAGCGCGCCGGTGAGGCCGTCACCTGCACCGAGGCCGTCCAGGTCGTCCAGCGCACGGCGGGCAATCTGTACTACCCGGTGGTGCACTCGGCGCTGGACATCCCGGGGGCCGAGACCAATCCGGCCGTCGAGAGCGCCGGGGCCGACCGGGTCCGCGCCAGTTCGCTCTGGCTCGCCCTGTGCTCCGCCCCGGAAGGCCCCTCCGCCCCCGTGCTGCGCGATCTGCTCAAGCAGGAGACGGACGCCGACGACGCGCTGCTGGACGCGCTGCTCGCCGAGGAGCACGGCACCGCCACCGGCCCCGGCGCGGCGCCCGCTCCCGGGACACCCGTCTACCCGGACCTCAGCCAGGAGGAGTGGGCGGCCTTCACCGCCCCCGCGCCCGAGGCCACCCGCGACTTCGTCGTCCGCCACACCGGGCTCGGCCTCGACCAGGAGGCCGGGGCGCCGTGGACCGCGCTCCACGAGCGCGTCGGGCGGGTCGTGCTCGCCGACCGGCTCCGCGAGGTCCGGGCGCTCCAGGGCTTCACCCGGGTCTCGCCCGATGCCGCCTTCGTCCCCGCCGACACCGCCGGGCGGCTGCGCTGGCTGCCCGCCGTGGAGGTGTTCGGCGAAGGCATCTTCCTCACGCTGGACCAGGAACGGCTCAGCGAGTGGGAGGACGACCCGGAGGTACGGAACCGGGTCGCGGGCATCCGCGCCGACCTGGACCGCAGCTTTCAGAAGGACCGGCTGGAGGCCCGTACCGGAGCGGTGCTCGCGCCGCGCTTCGTCCTGCTCCACACCCTCGCCCACCTCCTCATCCGCCAGCTCTCCTTCGAGTCCGGCTACACCACCGCGAGCCTGCGCGAGCGGGTGTACGGACGGGAGCCGAGCGGTCAGGCCGGGCTGCTGATCTACACGGCGGCCGGGGACGCCGCGGGGACACTCGGCGGGCTCGTCCAGCAGGGCGAGGCACCGCATCTCGCCGAGACCCTGCTGCGGATGACCGAGGCCGCCGCCTGGTGCTCGGCCGACCCGCTCTGCGCCGAACACTCGGGCCAGGGCTTCGGCAACCTCAACCGGGGTGCCTGCCACGCCTGCGCCCTGCTCCCCGAGACCAGTTGCGAGACCGGCAACACCCTGCTGGACCGGGTGCTGCTGATCGGCGGGGGAGGGGTGCCCGGCTTCTTCGAGCCCGTCATCGACACCGCCCGCGAGGCGGCGAGCGGCGGAGAGGACTGAACGGGCCCATGCCGGTCGACTATCTCTCCCTCGCCCCCCAGCAGCGGGATCTCCTCGCGGGCATCCCCTTCGACGGACACCATCTGGTGACCGGTCCGCCCGGCTCGGGGAAGAGCCTGCTCGCCGTCCAGCGGGCGGTGATGCTCGCCCTCACCGGCACGCCCGTCGCCCTGCTCACCCGCTCCAATCTGCTGCGCCAGTCCCTGGAACCCCTGGCCGCCGCCCTCGGGCCGGAACAGGACGCGGACCGGGCGCGGGGCCGGGGCGTGGACCGTGACCGGAACACGAGCCGGAACACGGGCCGGAACACGGGCCTGGCCACGGGCCCGGACCCGAGCCCGGGTACGGGGCTGGAGGTCGGCACCGTCCACCGCTGGCTGCACACCTGGCACCGGGGGCTCACCGGCGACCCGGCGCCGCAGACCCCGGACGGCTGGTTCGACTGGCCCCTGGTCTTCCGGCGCGCGGCCCAGCAGCCGGGCACCGCACCGGTGCTGGTGCTCGACGAGGGCCAGGATCTGCCCGTCGACTTCTACCGGCTCTGCCGGCTGCTCGGCGCCCGGGTGACCGTCTTCGCCGACGAGTGCCAGCGCATCACCGACACCCAGTCCACCCTCGCCGAGATCGCCGCCGTGCTCGGCGGCCCCGGCCGCCACGACCTCACCGACAACCACCGCAACACCCGGCCCCTGGCCGCCCTGGCCGCCCACTTCCACGTGGGCGCGGTGCCGCCACCGCTGCCGGAGCGGCCGGGTCCCGGCGCGGTGCTGCGCCGCTACGCCGACGCCCGGGAGGTCACCGACCACATCGCCCGCCACACCCGGGGGAACCCGGGCCACCGCACGGGGGTGATCCTCCGGCACACCCACCACCAACTCGACCTCCAGGCGCGTCTGGAGCCCCTTCTCCCGGCGGGGCGCCTCCAGACGTACAGCGGCAAGGCCACCGGTGGCCGGTACCGCGATCTGACGCTCGACCGCCCCGGTGTCACCCTGCTCAACCGTGCCAGCGCCAAGGGTCTCGACTTCGACACCGTCTTCGTCCCCGACACCCATCTCGACGCCGCCGTCGACCCCACCGCCGCCGCCCTGCGGATGGCGTACTACGTCCTGGTCACGCGCGCTCGCGGCGAACTGCACCTCGGCTACGCGGGCGACCGCGAACCGCCGCTGCTGGCGGGGGTGCCCAGGGAGCTGCTGGGGCGGTACGGGGGAGGGTGACCGGGTCCGCGGGCCACGGCCGTCTCCGGGTGTCTCCGGGCCTCTCCGGCCGTGTCCGGGCGCCTCCGGGGGTGTTCGGGCTTCTCCGGGCGGCGGGCTCGGCGCCCGCGCGCCACCGCTCCGTACCGCGCGATGTCCCGGCCGTCCACCGGCCGCTGTCCGGGGCCGGCGGGGTGTCTCGGGCGCGGGCCCGTGTTCGCTCGTGCCCACCCGCGCCGCCCCGTGCTGACATGCGGCAACGCGGCCCGCGCCCACCCATCCGCCCCCCGAACCGGTCGGATTCACGCCATTGTCCGCCCCGGGCCCGCACCCCGTGTGCCGCTTTCTGGTGGGAAATCCCCGTCGCGTGGCAGGCTTCGGGACCGAGACGCCACCGGAAGTCCTCTTCCGGCCCGTCACCCCACCCCCGAAGGGAGCCCCTGATGCGGCTGGAAGGCAAAGTCGCCGTGGTGACGGGCTCCGGCACCGGCATAGGGCGGGCCATCGCCCTCCGCTTCGGCCGCGAGGGCGCGAGCGTCGTGGTCAACGGCCGCCGCCCCAGACCCGTCATCCAGACCGCGAAGGACATCACGGCGGCCGGCGGCCGGGCCGTCGCGGTCCCGGCCGACGTCTCGTCCGAGGACGAGGCCCGGACTCTGATGGACACGGCCGTGGAGCTGTACGGGGCCCTCGATGTGCTGGTCAACAACGCGGGCGCGCTCATCACCCGCACCAACGCGGCGGAGTGCGCCGAGCCCGACTGGCACGCGACCCTGGACGCCAATCTCCACACCGCCTTCCTCAGCTCCCGGGCCGCCCTGCCCGCGCTTCTCCGCAGCCAGGGCAACATCGTCCAGATCGCCTCGGTCCACGGGCTGACGGGGCTGACCGACGGCGCCGCGTACGCCGCCGCGAAAGGCGCGCTGGTGAGTCTGACCCGCTCGATGGCCATGGACTTCGGCCCGCGCGGCGTCCGGGTCAACGCGGTCTGCCCGGCGTATGTCGAGACCGACATGAACCGCGAGGCGCTCAACGGACTCCGGGAGTCCGGCCGCTTCGGCACCGTCCTGGACCGGCTCCCCCTCGGCTTCCTCGGCGACCCCGACGACGTGGCCCACGCGGCCCTCTACCTGGCCAGCGACGAGGCCCGCTGGATCACCGGAGTCGCCCTCCCGGTGGACGGCGGCCTCTCCGCCGGCCGCTCCTGACCCCCCAACCCCCTGGAGCGCGCGTGAGCGACGACCGGTCCGATGGGCCCTTCCTGTACGTGGTCGTGTGCGCGGCCGGGATCGCCGGCGATGTCGGCCGGCTGATCACCGCCGCGCAGGAGGCGGGGTGGGAGGTGGGGGTCGTCGCGACCCCGCGGGGCCTCGGCTTCATCGACGCGCCGGCGGTCGAGGCCCGGACCGGGTACCCGATCCGCTCGGCCTGGCGCGCCCCCGGCGACCCCCGCCCGCTGCCTCCCCCGGACGCCATCGCCGTGGCCCCGGCCACCTTCAACACGATCAACAAATGGGCCGCCGGGATCTCCGACACCCTCGCCCTGGGCATCCTGTGCGAGGCCCACGGCCTGGGCGTCCCCATCGCGGCCCTCCCCTGCCTGAACGCGGCCCAGGCCGCGCACCCGGCGTACGCCGAGAGCCTGCGGAGGCTGCGGGGGATGGGTGTCCTGATCGGCTCGTACCCGCCTCACCGGCCCGTGGCCGGCGGCGGTGGTGGCACCCGGTTCTCCTGGGAGGAGGCGCTGGAACTGCTCGCGCCCGCCGGCTGAGGAGCCGCACCGGGCCGCGCCCGCCGGCCGTTCCTGGTCCTCCGCGAGGGAGGGGGTCCGCCGGAGAGAGAGCGGCGAGTTGGGAAGAGCGCCCCCGGCAGGACTCGAACCTGCGGCCAAGCGCTTAGAAGGCGCCTGCTCTATCCACTGAGCTACGGGGGCCGGATGGTGGCCGCGGCTACCGGAGTCCGCGGGTCCGTGACCTTGCCGGGACAAGGATAGGGGTCCGATTGCCTTGGCCTCGTTGCTTCACCTGCGTGGCACGATGTGGAGGTTCGGTGAAGCGAACCGATAATCGCAGGCGAGTGCGATTTCTGCACCGCTTTTGGCGTCCCGCGTCCCGGGTGTTGTGCACTCGTTATGCCTGCGCCCCACTCATCCCCCTTGCCCCTTGTGTCCGACCGGCGCGCAGACAAGCTCATACGCTTCAAAAAGCCGCCAAAATTAGGCATTCTTCGCATGTGGTGACCTTGGATGCACGGCCTCAGCTGATCGACGCACTTACGGCCCTCCGCGACCGTGTCGCCGCCGTGCGTCTCCCTCTGCCCCTGCCCGGGGCGCCCCGGGCCCGCCAGACCAGGGTTGAGCTGCTCGCACAGCTCGACGACTACCTCGTGCCCCGGCTCAAGGCCCCCGCGGCCCCCCTGCTCGCCGTCGTCGGCGGGTCCACCGGGGCCGGGAAGTCCACACTGGTGAACTCGCTCGTCGGGCGGCGGGTGACCGAGGCGGGGGTGCTGCGCCCCACCACGCGTACGCCCGTGCTCGTCTGCCACCCCGACGATCACCACTGGTTCGCCGGGATGCGGGTGCTGCCCCACCTCATCCGGGTCTGGCTGCCCCACCAGGACGAGAGCGACGACAGCCCGGACACCGACGAAAACACCCCCGAAGGGGGGAACCGGCTACGGATCGAGAAGGCGTCCTCGCTCCCGCGCGGGCTCGCCCTCCTCGACGCGCCCGACATCGACTCGCTCGTGGTGCGGAACCGGCTGCTGGCCGCCGAGTTGATCTGCGCCGCCGATGTCTGGGTGATGGTGACCACCGCCTCCCGGTACGCCGACGCGGTGCCGTGGCATCTGCTCCGTACCGCCAAGCAGTACGACGCGACCCTGGTCACCGTCCTCGACCGGGTGCCCCACCAGGTGATCGCCGATGTCTCCCGGCAGTACGCCGCCCTGCTCACCAAGGCCGGACTCGGCGAGGTGCCCCGGTTCACCATCCCCGAGCTGCCCGAGTCCGCGGGCGGCGGCAGCGGACTGCTGCCCACCACCGCCGTCGCGCCCCTGTTCGCCTGGCTCGCCCACCGGGTGCAGGACCCCGCCGCCCGGCAGCAGGCCCTGGGGCGCACGGCCACCGGGGTGATCAGATCGCTCAACGCGCGGATGCCGGAGCTGGCCGCGGCCGTCGCCGGGCAGTACGCCGCCGCCGTACGGCTCATGGGTGTGGTCGAGGAGGCGTACGAGGGTGAGCGCGAGCGGGTGAACCGGCAGCTCAAGGCGGGTGCGGTGCTCGCCGGCGACGCCCGTACCCGGTGGCGCGGGTTTCCGCGCGACAGTTCGGCGGGTGAGCTGCTGGACTCCCTGGTCGGCAGCCTCTGCGCGCTGGTGCAGTGTGCCGTGGCCGCCGCCGACGAGCAGGTGCACGACGCCTGGCGGCGCGACCCGGGGGCGGGAGCGGTGGTGATCCGGGGGCGGCTCGACCTGGAGGCGGCCGAGCGCATCGGGATGGCCGTGCGCCGGTGGCGGCGCGAGCTGGAGGAGCTGGCCGACGCCGAGGTGCGCACGCTGGAACTGCACGCCGCACCCGACCCCGAGACCGTCGCAGCCCTGGTCGCGGCGGCGCTCCTCGGCGGGCGGCGGGCCCGGGGCGCCGGGGAGCAGCTCGCCGAGCGGATCGGGGCGCAGGGCGCGCTCCGGCTGCGCGACAAGGGCGGCGAGGTGCTGACCGCGTACATCGACGGTGTGCTCAACAGCGAACGCGACCGCCGCCTCGCGCCCCTGGACGCGCTCGATGTGTCCCCCGAACCGCAGGCGGAGCTGATCGCCGCACTGTCGCTACTCCAGAAGGTGAGGTGACGGCGGTGACCGCCATCACGGACGACCAGAGCCGGGCGGCCGGGACCCCGCGCCGGGAGCAGGAGCAGACACAGGAGAAGGAGCGGGAGCGGGAGCAGACACAGGAGAAGGAGCGGGAGCGGGAAGAGGTGCGGGGGCGGGACGGGGGCCCGGAACGGGAGTCCGAGCCCGAGCCCGAACCCGAGCAGGCCCCCGGTGAGGGGTCCGCCGGTATCTGGGACGACGGGCTCATCGCCCGCCGCGCGGGCGGCCGGGAGAGGCGGGACTCCGCGGGGGAGGCCGCGCGGACCGGCGGGGCCCGGGACCTCCTGGGGCCCGGGGGCTCCGGGGGCATGGACGGCATCGACGGCATCGAGGGCTCCGGGGAGCACATTCCCATCGGGGGGACCTACGGCGGGCCGCTCCGCACCCGGCTCGACGCCCTGCGGGAACTCGTCGGCCTCTCCTCCACCCGGGTGGAGAGCCACACCCTCGCCGAGGCCGGACGCGTGCTCGACGAGGCCTCCGCCCGGCAGCGGCTCTCCTCCCGGCACACCGTCGTCGCCCTCGCCGGCGCCACCGGAAGCGGGAAGTCCACCCTCTTCAACGCCCTCGCCCAGGTCCCGCTCTCGGAGACCGGGCTGCGCCGCCCCACCACCGCGGCGCCCATCGCGTGCAGCTGGTCGGAGGGGTCCGCCGGGCTCCTCGACCGGCTCGCCATCCCCTCCCGGCTGCGCCGCAGGCCGCTCGCGGGCGGCTCCGAGGAGATGTCCGGTCTGGTCCTGGTCGATCTGCCGGACCACGACTCCGCGATGGTCAGACACCGGGAGCAGGTCGACCGGGTGCTGGCGCTGGTGGACGCGGTGATCTGGGTGGTCGATCCGGAGAAGTACGCCGACGCCGCCCTGCACGAGCGGTATCTGCGGCCCCTCGCGGGCCATGCCGAGGTCACCTTCGTCGTCCTCAACCAGATCGACCGGCTGCCCGGCGAGGCCGCCGACCAGGTACTGGACGATCTGCGCAGACTCCTCGACGAGGACGGCATGGCGCTGGGCGAGCACGGCGAACCGGGGGCGACGGTGCTCGCGCTGTCGGCGCTCACCGGCGAGGGCGTCGGCGAGCTGCGGGAGGTGATCGGCACCTTCGTCCAGGAGCGGACCGCGCCCGCCCGCCGGCTCTCCGCCGATGTGGACGCGGCGGCGGCCGGGCTGCGCTCCGCCTATGTCGCCGAGGGCCGCACCGGTCTCGGCGAACGGACCCGGGACGACTTCGCGGCCCGGCTGGCGGAGGCCGTCGGGGCGAAGGCGGCGGGCGACACGGCCGAGCGCGAGTGGCGCAGACACGCCATCAGGGCGTGCGGGACGCCCTGGCTGCGGCTCTGGCGCTGGTACGAGCGGTCCCGGACGCCCGGGAGCGGTCTGCCCCTCGCGGTGACGCCGGTGGAGGAGGAGCTGACCGCCCGGCAGCGCGTCGAGCAGGCGGTGCGGACGGTCGCCGACGAGGCGGCGGCGGGACTGCCCGCGCCCTGGGCGCAGGCGGTGCGGGAGGCGGCCGTCCGGGGGGCCGGCGGGCTGCCCGAGGCACTGGACGAGCTGGCCGTGCGCGAGGCGGCGGCGACCGCGAAACGGCCGCTGCGGCCCGCGTGGTGGCCCGCGGCCGTGCTGGCGCAGATGTCCATGACACTGCTCCAGGTGTACGGAGGGCTGTGGCTGGTGGGGCAGATCATCGGGGTCCTGGAGCCGGGGCTCGTGGTGCCGGCGCTGCTGATGGTGGCCGGGATCGTGGGCGGTCCGCTGGTGGAGTGGGCGTGCACGGCGGCGGTGCGGGGGCCCGCCCGGCGGTACGGGCAGGACGCGCGGCGCAGGCTGCGGGAGGCCGCCGCCGGGTGCGGGAGGGCGATGGTGCTCGATCCGGTGGCGGGGGAGCTGATGCGGTACCGGGAGGTGCGCGAGCAGTACGCGACGGTGGCGGGGAAGGCGGGGGGCGGGGGCCGGCGATGACGGGTGCCGGGGCCGGGGCCGGGGTCCCCGGGCGGCGGCGGGGGTGACGGAGTTGTCCACAGCCGGGTGGTGGTCCACAGGGCCCGGCGGGACCGGGCCGCCCGGTCCAGCATGGAAACCGGCGGGCAGGGAGCCCGCAGGAGCGGACGGGGAGGTGGCCGCCGTGCACGACACGATGGTGACGCTGGTGGGCAATGTCGCGACCCAGGTGGAGTACCGGGAGACAGCGACCGGCGGAATGGCGCGATTCCGTATCGCGGTGACCCCGAGGCGCTGGGACCGGCAGCGGGAGAGCTGGGCGGACGGGCGCACCAGTTTCTACACGGTCTCCGCCTGGCGGTCCCTGGGGGCGCATCTGGCCGGTTCCGTCTCGCTGGGCGATCCGCTGCTCGTCCATGGGCGGCTGAGGGTCCGGGAGGAGGAGCAGGACAGGGCGCAGGGCGCGCCGGAGGCCGGCGCCGGCGGCAGGCGCAGGACCTTTGTGGATATCGAGGCGGTGGCCGCGGGCCACGACCTCTCGCGCGGGACGGCCGCGTTCCGGCGGGTGGTGAAGTCCGCGCCCCCGGTGGGGGAGGAGGGCACTCCCCGGGGAGCGGAGGGGGCCGAGGGGGTCGCGGCGCAGGTCGCGGCGCCCTTCTGAACTCCCGGCGCCTCACCGGCCGGTGAGTTGTGGAGATTTGTCGATTCAGAAATGGCGAAATGGCGCGCGCCGGACAGTCGGCGATAACGATTCCGATTCGGAATGGTTGTCCGACCGTATGACGGGGGACGGGGGTCTCCCGCCTCTCTAGGATTTCCCGGTATTCACCGGGCACTTGAGTCCGCCCGCGAGGCGATCCCCCCACCAGCCGCCCGTGAGACACCGCCCGCCCGGCTGCCCGAGCAGCGCCATCGACCTCACCATCACGATCTGCACGACCCGCGAGGCCCGCGTCACCCGTACGGCTCGCAGTAGCCGTACGAGCCGCCCCCGCGCGCCCCGGTGCGCGGTGAGGCGGGTGAACGCGCCTCGCCCGGAGGGGAATTCTGTGTTTTCCAAGTTCGCTGTGCCGGTTGGACTCAGGCGGGGGACCGCGCGCCGGGCCGTGGCCGCGGTGCTGGTGTCGGGTCTGGTGGCGACGGGGGCCGCGGCGGGCACGGGGACCGCCGTGGCCGACGACAGCGCGCACCACCAGGCCGGGGCCGTCGCCACGCTCGACGGCCTCAAGACCTTCGACCGGGCCGTCCTGCGGGCGGGCGGCAAGAGCCATCCGATACCCGCGGGCCTCTTCGAGATGACCGTCGACGGCGGCGGCCGGCTCAAGACCTACTGCATCGACCTCCACAACCCGACGCAGGACCAGGCGAAGTACCTGGAGACCCCGGGGAAGCAGACCTCCCTCGCCGGCAACCGCGACGCGGGCAGGATTCGCTGGATCGTGGAGAACTCCTTCCCCCAGGTGGACGATCTGGCGGAGCTGGCGAGGAGGGCGGGCACCGGTCCGCTGACGCAGCGGACCGCCGCCGCGGGGACCCAGATCGCCATCTGGCGGTACTCCGACCGGGCGGAGGTCGAAGCGCTCGACCCGGCGGCCGAGCGGCTCGCGGACTGGCTGCACCGGAAGGCCGGGAACGTCGGGGAGCCGGCCGCGTCCCTCGCGCTGGAGCCGGGCGCGGTCGCCGGCCGGCCGGGCGGGCGGCTCGGCCCGGTGACCGTGCGCACCGGGGCGGACCGGGTCTCGCTCACCCCGCCGCTGGACAGCGGGGCCAGCGGGGTCCGGCTCACCGACGCCGCCGGGAAGCCCCTCACCTCGGCGGTCGACGGCACCAAGGTGTACTTCGCGGTGCCGGACTCCGCCCCGGACGGCACGGCGGCGCTCACCGCGCAGGCCACCACCCCCGTCCCGGTGGGCCGCACCTTCACCTCGACCACCAGGAGCCAGGCGCAGATCATCGCGGGCTCCAGCGAGTCCACCGTCACCGCGCACGCCTCGGCGGTCTGGGCCGCCGAGGGAGCGGTGCCCGCGCTCTCCGCGCGGAAGAACTGCGCCGAGGGCGGCATCGACATCACCGCGCGGAACAGCGGTGACGCCCCCTTCACCTTCGAGCTGGCGGGAACCGCGCACACCATCCCGGCGGGGAGGTCGCGGACGGTCACCGTCCCGGTCGGCGAGGACCAGCCGTACGACTTCGCCATCGCCCTGCCCGGCGGCCCGAGCAAGAGCTTCAAGGGCGTCCTGGACTGCCGGGTCACCGGTCTGCCCGATCCGGCGCCGTCCCCCGCCGCCTCGGCCTCCGAGACGCCCGTCTCCCGGCTCGCGCCCGCCTCGGCCGGCGGGACCTCGGCCGGGCTGGAGGGCGACCTGGCCGCCACCGGCGGCTCCGGCACCACCCCGCTGATAGCGGGGGTGGCGGTCGTCCTGGTCGTGGTCGGCGGCGGAGCCGTCTTCCTCCTCCGCAGGAAGAAGCCCTCGGCCGAGGAGTGAGCGGCCCCGTCACGCGGTGACCGGAAGACTACTTTCCGGTCACCTCCGGGGCTCCGGGAGCCCCACCGCTCCGGTGACCGGTTTCCATCGGGGGATGGACGTCAGGCAAGATGGGGTGTATCTGCCCACTCACTCATCTGCCGGACGGTTTCTCTTGGCTGAGTACATCTACACGATGCGCAAGACGCGCAAGGCGCACGGCGACAAGGTCATCCTCGATGATGTGACGCTGAGCTTCCTGCCCGGTGCGAAGATCGGTGTGGTCGGCCCCAACGGCGCCGGTAAGTCCACCGTGCTGAAGATCATGGCCGGTCTGGAGCAGCCCTCCAACGGCGACGCCTTCCTGTCGCCCGGCTACACCGTCGGCATCCTGCTCCAGGAGCCGCCGCTGGACGAGTCCAAGACCGTGCTGGAGAACGTCGAGGACGGCGTCGCCACGATCAAGGGCAAGCTCAACCGGTTCAACGAGATCGCCGAGCAGATGGCGACCGAGTACACCGACGAGCTGATGGATGAGATGGGCAAGCTCCAGGAGGACCTGGACCACGCCAACGCCTGGGACCTCGACGCCCAGCTGGAGCAGGCCATGGACGCGCTGGGCTGCCCCCCCGGGGACTGGCCCGTCACCAACCTCTCCGGTGGTGAGAAGCGCCGCGTCGCCCTCTGCAAGCTGCTGCTCGAAGCCCCCGACCTGCTGCTGCTCGACGAGCCCACCAACCACCTGGACGCCGAGTCGGTCCAGTGGCTGGAGGCGCACCTCGCCAAGTACGCGGGCACCGTCGTCGCCATCACCCACGACCGGTACTTCCTCGACAACGTCGCCGGCTGGATTCTCGAACTCGACCGCGGGCGCGCGATCGGCTACGAGGGCAACTACTCCACCTACCTGGAGTCCAAGCAGGCCCGGCTGAAGGTCGAGGGCCAGAAGGACGCCAAGCGCGCCAAGCGGCTCCGCGAGGAGCTGGAGTGGGTCCGCTCCAACGCCAAGGGCCGGCAGGCCAAGTCCAAGGCCCGGCTCGCCCGGTACGAGGAGATGGCCGCCGAGGCCGACAAGATGCGGAAGCTGGACTTCGAGGAGATCCAGATCCCGCCGGGCCCGCGGCTCGGCAGCATCGTCGTCGACGTGGAGAACCTCTCCAAGGGCTTCGGCGACAAGCTGCTCATCGACAATCTCAGCTTCACCCTGCCGCGCAACGGCATCGTCGGCGTCATCGGCCCCAACGGCGCCGGCAAGACCACGCTGTTCAAGATGATCCAGGGCCTGGAGGAGCCGGACTCCGGCTCGATCAAGGTCGGCGACACGGTCAAGATCTCCTACGTCGACCAGAGCCGCGCCAACATCGACCCCAAGAAGTCGCTGTGGGCCGTCGTCTCCGACGAACTGGACTACATCAACGTCGGCCAGGTCGAGATGCCGTCCCGCGCCTATGTCTCGGCGTTCGGCTTCAAGGGCCCGGACCAGCAGAAGCCCGCGGGCATCCTCTCCGGCGGTGAGCGCAACCGGCTGAACCTGGCACTCACCCTGAAGCAGGGCGGCAACCTGCTGCTCCTCGACGAGCCCACCAACGACCTCGACGTCGAGACGCTCTCCTCCCTGGAGAACGCCCTGCTGGAGTTCCCCGGCGCGGCCGTGGTCGTCTCCCACGACCGCTGGTTCCTGGACCGGGTCGCCACCCACATCCTCGCCTACGAGGGCGACTCCAAGTGGTTCTGGTTCGAGGGCAACTTCGAGTCGTACGAGAAGAACAAGATCGAGCGGCTCGGCCCGGACGCGGCCCGTCCGCACCGCGCCACCTACAAGAAGCTGACCCGAGGCTGAGGGAGCCCACAGACCCATGGCCCGGCACATCTACCGCTGTCCCCTCCGCTGGTCGGACATGGACGCCTTCGGGCACGTCAACAACGTCGTCTTCCTGCGGTATCTGGAAGAGGCGCGCATCGACTTCATGTTCCGGCTCCAGCCGGGCGACGGTTCGCCGTCGTTCTCCGGCGGGTCCGTCGTGGCCCGGCACGAGATCGACTATGTCCGGCCGCTGGTCCACCGGCACGAGCCGGTGATCATCGAGTCATGGGTCACCAGGATCGGCGCGGCGTCCCTCACCATCGCCTACGAGGTGAAGGACGCCGAGGGCGACACCGCGCAGATCTATGTGCGGGCGTCGACCGTCGTCGTGCCCTACGACCTGGAGGCGGCCCGTCCGCGCCGGATCAGCGCCGAGGAGAAGTCCTACCTCCAGCGGTATCTGCCGGCCCTGGAAGAGGGCGCTCTCGTCGGATGAGTGTGCCCGTGCAGAGTCTGCACTTCGCCGACGCGAGGGAGGCGGAGGATCTCGCCGCCTTCCTCGCCCGGCTGCTCCACTACGACCGGGCCGCCGCCGTGCGGCTCCAGGCGGGCGGCCCCGAGGGGCCGCAGGCCAGCCTGGCCGTCTTCGGCCGCCCGCCCTCCTTCGAGGTGCTGGCGATCCGGGCGGCGCGCCTCGGCGCGCCCGCCCGGATCGATCTCACCGTCTCCGCCGGTGAGCTGCTCGACTCCGTCACGGGCACCGCGTTCACCCTGCCGGGACCCGTCACCGGACCGCCGTGGGCGGGGGTCCTGCCGCCGCGCGGCGGCTGGCGGGAACTGCCCGGTCTGCCCCCGGCCCAGGCCGTGCGCGAGGCGGTCGCCGCCGCCGTCGCCGAGTTCCGCGCCCGCGACGGCGACCTGCCGGCCGAGCGCCGCACCCGCGCCGAGCGGGACCGTATCGGCCGGGAGATCTGGTCCCGCACCCTCGGCGCCACCCCGCTGCCACTGCGGGCCGTCCACGCCGCGCAGTCCCTCGGATTCCTGCGCCCCGGGGCACCCCTCGCGCTGCTGTCCACGGCCTCCTGGCTCAGACTCCGTACGCCCTTCGGGTCCATCGCCGTACGCACCCATGGCCTCGGCGGGCTGAACGTCATCCCCACCAGGGGCGCTTGACCCCCACCCGGGCCGCGCCCGCGCGCGGGCCGGGCCCGGAGCCGCCGACGCCCTTGACGGTGCGCGGGGCCGTTCCCACTATGTCTCCCATCGAGATGGCTCCATGGCGCAACCCGTCGTGCACACAGCGCAACAGCTGGGGGTCGAGACATGCCCGTGCCACCCGACGCCACCCCGGTGGACCCCGCCGCCGCTCCCGGAGCCGGCGCCCCGCGCCCCGTTCCCGGAGCCGGCGCGCCTCCCCGCGCGAGCCCCGCTCCCGGGGGAGGCGCCGGGCCCGGCGACCTCCGCGCCCCCGTGGTCGTCATCGGAGCGGGCATCGTCGGCTGTGCGCTCGCCGATGAACTCACCACACGCGGCTGGAGCGATGTCACCGTCCTCGACCAGGGCCCGCTGCCCTCGCCCGGCGGCTCCACCTCCCACGCGCCCGGTCTCGTCTTCCGCCTCAACCCCTCGCGCACCATGACCCGTCTCGCCGCCCACACCGTCGAGCGCTTCACCCGGCTCGGCGCCTTCGACCGCGTCGGCGGCCTCGAAGTCGCCACCACCGGGGCGCGGCTGACGGAGCTGCACCGCCGCGCCGGACTCGCCGCCTCCTGGGGCATCGGGGCCGAGGTCGTCGGCCCCGGACGCTGCCGCGAACTGTGGCCGCTGCTGCGCGGGACCGAGGTCGTCGGCGGACTGCACACTCCCGACGACGGTGTGGCCCGCGCCCTGGACGCCGCCGGCCGCATGCGCCGGCGCGCCGCCGCCCGGGGTGCCCGCTTCCTCGACCGCCACACCGTCACCGGGATCGAGCGCTCGGCCGGCCGGGTCACCGCCGTCGTCACCGACCGGGGGAGCTTCCCGGCCGAACGGGTGGTCTGCGCCGCCGGGTTCTGGGGGCCGCTGGTCGGCGCGCTGGCCGGGGTGCGCGTTCCCCTGCTGCCCCTCGCCCACCAGTACGCCACGACCCGCCCCCTGGACCGCCTGCCGCAGCGGCTGCCCATCCTCCGCCACCAGGGCGGACCGCTCTACTTCCGGCGGCACGGCACCCGTATCGGCATCGGCTCCTACGCCCACCGGCCGCTGCCCGTCGACCCCGCCGCCCTCCCCTCGTACGACGCCGCACCCGTCATGCCCTCCGCGCTCGGCTTCACCCCCGAGGAGTGGGCACCCGCCTGGGACGAGGCCGTCCGGCTGCTGCCCGCCCTCGCGGACGCGGGTGTCGGCGAGGGGTTCAACGGCGTCTTCTCCTTCACCCCCGACGGTCTGCCCCTCCTCGGCGAGAGCCCCGATCTGGGCGGTTTCTGGCTCGCCGAGGCCGTCTGGGTCACCCACTCCGCCGGCGCCGCCCGGGCCGTGGTCCAGTGGATGACCGACGGCCGGCCCGCCCTCGACCTCCACGAGTGCGACCCCGCCCGCTTCGAACAGGCCCAGCTCACCCCCGCGTACATCGCCGCGCGCGGCGCCCGGAGCTTCGCCGAGGTGTACGACATCGTCCATCCGCTCCAGCCGCCCGGCCGGCCCCGCCCGCTGCGGACCAGCCCCTTCCACGCGCGGCAGCGGGAGCTGGGGGCGTACTTCCTGGAGGGCGGCGGCTGGGAGCGCCCGCACTGGTACGAGGCGAACGCGCCGCTCGTCACGGAGGCGGGCCGGCCCCCGGAGCGCGACGACTGGTCGGCCCGCCACTGGTCGCCCATCGCCGCCGCCGAGGCCCGGACCACCCGCGAGGGTGTGGCGCTGTACGACATGACCCCGCTGCGGCGGCTGCGGGTCAGCGGCCCCGGGGCGCTGGACTTCCTCCAGCGGATGACCACCAACCAGCTCGCGAAACCACCCGGTTCGGTGACCTGCGCCCTGCTGCTCGACCACGCGGGCGGCATCCGCTCCGATCTGACCGTGGCCCGCCTCGGCGAGCGGGAGTTCCAGCTCGGCGCCAACACCCCGGCCGA
Source organism: Streptomyces sp. NPDC001889 (assembly GCF_053594535.1). Classification (NCBI taxonomy): domain Bacteria; kingdom Bacillati; phylum Actinomycetota; class Actinomycetes; order Kitasatosporales; family Streptomycetaceae; genus Streptomyces; species Streptomyces sp. NPDC001889. Next base: position 137,454 of record NZ_JBSFER010000019.1, on the reverse strand, counting down.
CCTCGGCTGGCTGCTGCGGCACGCGCCGCCCGGGGTGCGCGTCCAGGACCTCACCCCCGGCACCTGCTGCGTCGGCGTCTGGGGGCCGCTGGCCCACGCCCTCGTCCAGCCGCTGACCGACGACGACTTCCCGCACCGGGACCTTCGCGACCGCGCCGCCCGCCGCACCTGTATCGGCCCGGTCCCGGTCACCGCGCTGCGGATCGGCCGGGTCGGCGAGCAGGGCTGGGAGCTGTGCACCACCGCCGACCTCGGACTCGCCCTCTGGGACACCCTGTGGTCCGCCGGAGCGTCACTCGGGCTGATCGCGGCCGGGCGCGGCGCCTTCGACTCGCTCCGGCTGGAGGCGGGGTACCGGGCCTGGGGCCGCGACATGACCACCGAGGACACCCCGGACGAGGCGGGCCTCGGCTTCGCCGTCCATCTGGGCGCGGGCGGTCCCGGGGGTGACGGTGGTCCCGGGGGCGGGGGCGGTCCCGAGAATGACGGCGGTCCCGAGGACGACGGCGGGCACGGGCACGGGCACGAGGGCTGGGCCGGGTCCCAAGGCGGGACGGGGGCCGGGGCGAAGGGCGACTTCATCGGCCGCGACGCCCTCCTCCGCCACCGGGAGACCGGGGCCCGCGCCGACCGCCGCCTCCTCTGCCTCACCCTCGACGACCCCGCCGCCGTCGTCCTCGGCAAGGAGCCCGTTCTCCACGGCGGTGTCCCCGCCGGCCATGTCACCAGCGCCGGCTACGGCTACACCGTCGGCCGCTGCGTCGCCTACGCCTGGCTGCCCCCGCTGCCCCCCGGAACCGCCGTCCATATCGAATACCTGGGCGAGAAGCTGGCCGCCACCGTCGTCCGGACCCCGCTCCACGACCCGGGGACGGCCCGCGTCCGCGGTTAGTCCGGCCCCGGACCGGCGGCCCCCAGCGAAGGGAGACCCATGGCACCCGCGTACGGCGCGATCATCCTCGGACTCGGCGGGATGGGCAGCGCCGCCGCCGCCCACCTCGCCGCCCGGGGGGTGCGTGTGCTCGGACTGGAGAAGTTCGGCCCCGTGCACAGCAGGGGCTCCAGCCACGGCGGTTCGCGGATCACCCGCCAGTCCTACTTCGAGGACCCGGCCTATGTCCCGCTCCTGCTGCGCGCCTACGAGCTGTACGAGGAGCTGGAGCGCGGGACCGGGCGCGACATCGCCACCCTCTGCGGCGGGGTGATGATCGGCCGCCCCGAGAGCCGTACGGTCTCCGGCTCCCTGCGCTCGGCCCGGGAGTGGGATCTGCCGCACGAGATGCTCGACGCCCGGGAACTGCGCCGCCGCTTCCCCACGCTGACCCCCGCCGACGACGAGATCGGTCTGTACGAGGCACGGGCGGGGCTGCTCCGCCCGGAGAACACCGTCGCCGCCCATCTCCAGCTCGCCACCCGCCACGGCGCGGACCTCCACTTCGAGGAGCCGGTCACCCGCTGGGAGCCGTACCGCGACGGCGTGCGGGTGCACACCGCCGAGGACACCTACACGGCGGCCCGGCTGATCATCTGCCCCGGCGCCTGGGCGCCCCGGCTCCTCGCCGGTCTGGGGGTGCCGATCACCATCGAGCGGAAGATCATGTACTGGTTCCAGCCCCGGGGCGGCACCGGTCCGTACCGCCCCGCGCACCACCCCGTCTACATCTGGGAGGACCCGGCCGGCACCCAGGTCTACGGCTTCCCCGCCATCGACGGGCCCGAGCGGGGCGCCAAGGTCGCCTTCTTCCGCGATGGCGAGATCTGCACCCCCGAGACCATCGACCGCACCGTCCACGACCACGAGGTGCGGGCGATGGCCGACTACCTCGGACCCCGGCTGCCCACCCTGCCCGGCACCTTCCTCAAGGCCGTCACCTGCATGTACTCCACCACGCCCGATGAGCACTTTGTGATCGCCCCGCATCCGGCGCACCCGGACGCGGTCGTGGTGGCCTGCGGATTCTCCGGCCACGGCTTCAAATTCGTCCCCGTCGTCGGCGAGATCCTCGCCGATCTGGCCACCGACGGCACCACCCGCCACCCCATCGCGCTCTTCGACCCCGGCCGCTTCACCGCGGCCCCCGCCTGACCGGCCGCCCGGCCGCCCGGCCGCGCCCGCCCGAGGGAGATCGCATGACCGTTCCGCCGAGTCTGCTCACCACCCTGCCGGGGCACCACTACACCAGCCCCGAACTCTTCGCCCGGGAGCAGGAGAGGATCTTCGAGTCGCTCTGGTTCTGCGCGGCGCGGTCCACGGAACTGGCCGCTCCGGGGGCGTTCCGCACGGTCCCGGTCGGCCGGGAGTCCGTCCTGCTCACCCGCAACGGCGCGGGTGAGCCGCGCGCCTTCCTCAATGTCTGCCGGCACCGGGGTGCCCGGCTCCGCACCGAGGAGTCCGGGCTGGCCGGCCGGACCCTGCGCTGTCCGTACCACTCCTGGAGCTACGACCTCGACGGACGGCTGGTCGCCGCGCCCAATCTGGCGCGGATGCCGGACATCGACCGCACCGCCTACGGGCTCCGCGCGGTCGCCCTGCGCGAGTGGCTGGGCTACCTCTGGGTCTGTCTCGCCGACGAGCCGCCGCCCTTCGAGGAACAGGTGCCGGGGGCCGCCGCCGAACGGCTCGGCGACGCCGGTGCCATCGGCCGGTACGGCGCCGAGGGGCTCGGGCTCGGCCGGCGGGTGCGCTACGAGGTGAACGCCAACTGGAAGCTGATCGTCGAGAACTTCATGGAGTGCTACCACTGCGCCACCATCCACCCCGAACTGGTCTCCGTGCTCCCGGAGTTCGTCCGGGGCCGGGCCGCCCAGTCCTCGGTGGGCCACGGCGCGGTCTTCGCGGACGGCGCGCGCGGCTTCACCGTCGACGGAGGGGAGGGCTTCGGCCGGCTGCCGGGGCTCGCGGACGAGCAGGACCGGCGCTACTACGCGATCACGGTCAGGCCGCAGGTCTTCATCAACCTCGTGCCCGACCATGTGATCGTCCACCGGATGTTCCCGGCCGCCCCCGACCGCACGGTGGTCGACTGCGACTGGCTGTACGCGCCCGAGGTGATCGCCTCGGGCGCGGATCTGAGCCGCTCGGTGGAGCTGTTCCACCGGGTCAATGTGCAGGACTTCGCCGCCTGTGAGCGGACGCAGCCGGGGATGGGGTCCCGCGCCTACCGGGCGGGCGGGGTGCTGGTGCCCAGTGAGCACCACATCGGGGCCTTCCACTCCTGGGTGACCGGCCTCCTCGCCGAGACCCCCGAGGCCGCTGAGACCCCCGAGGCCGCTGAGACCCCCGAGGCCGCTGAGACCCCCGAGATCCCCGAGGCGGCCGGGACCGGCGGCGGCGCGGCCTAACCCGCCGTGTTCACCATCGACGCGGCGGCGTAGACGAGATAGTCCCAGAGCCGGCGGTCGTGCTCCGGCGACAGCTCCAGCTCGTCGAGGGCGTCCCGCATATGCCTCAGCCAGGCGTCATGGGCCGCGCGGTCCACCGGGAACGGAGCGTGCCGCATCCGCAGCCGGGGGTGGCCGCGGTTCTCGCTGTAGACGCGCGGACCGCCCCAGTACTGCATCAGAAAGGTGGCGAACCGGTCCTCGGCCGGGCCGAGGTCCTCCTCCGGGTACATCGGCCGCAGCAGCGGGTCATCGGCCACACCCTCGTAGAAACGGCGCACCAGGCGCCGGAAGGTTTCCTCGCCGCCGACCTGCTCGTAGAAGGTCTGCTCCTGAACGGTGCCGCGCGGAATCTCAGTCACCCCTCCATCGTCTCAGACCCACCGGCGGAGGACTCCGGACCTAGGGCGCTTCTCGTGGATCTTGCCGGGCTCGCGGGGTCCGGGACCGCGCCTCGCCGCGTTGTCGTCAGTCGTCGACGCTCCGCGTGGACTCCTTCCTCCGCCTCGCGATCCACGACCCCGGACCCCGCTCCCTGATCCGGCCTGATCCACGGGAAACGCCCTGGGGCGCTTCCCGTGGATCTTGGAGGGCCCACCGGCCCGGGGTGCTCGCGTACCGGGCGGCGGGGCAGCACAGTGGAGGCATGGGTGCGAACGCGGAACCGTACGCCGGGCCGGGGGCCGAGGCCCGGGCGGCGATGGTGCGGCTGATCGTGGCCGACGGCGGGCTGACCGACCCCGCCTGGCGGCTCGCGTTCGAGGAGGTGCCCCGGCATCTGTTCGTCCCGTACTACTTCGTCAACCGGGCCGGAGGCCATGAGCGGCTCTGGCGCGAGGACCCCGACCCCGCGCGGCGGGAGCGCTGGCTGCGCGGTGCGTACGACGACGGGCCGCTCGCCACCCGGGTGCGCGACGGCGAGCTGATCTCCTCCAGCAGCCAGCCCTCGCTGATGGCCCGGATGCTCGACGCGCTGCGGGTGCGGCACGGCGACAGGGTGCTGGAGATCGGCGCGGGCACCGGGTACAACGCGGCGCTCCTCTCCCACCGGCTCGGCGACGACCGGATCACCACCATCGACATGGAGACGGAGATCACCGACTCGGCGCGGGCGCATCTGGCCCTCGCCGGCTTCCGTCCGACGGTGGTCACCGGCGACGGCGCGCGCGGCTGCCGCGAGCGCGCCCCCTTCGACAGGATCATCGCGACCTGCACCCTGCCGTACATCCCGTACGACTGGCTCGCGCAGTGCCGGCCGGACGCCCTGATCCTGGCGCCGCTCTCCACCGGACTGATCGCCCTGCGGGTACGGGACGGGGAAGGCGGCGGCGGGCCCAGCGCGGAGGGGCGCTTTCTGCGGACCTCCGCCTACTTCGTGCCGCTGCGGGGCGGTGACGCCGTGCCGGAGCGGGCCGGCGGGACACCGTCCCGCGGAGTACTGGAGAACGATCTCTTCCGGTTCCTGCTGACGCTGACCGGCGGGAGCCTCGGTCCGCGTGAGGCGCGGGCGCTCTGGGAGCGCGAGCGACGGCCGGCCCGGGAGCGGTTCGGGGTCACCGTCAGCGGCGGCCGGCAGTGGGCCTGGCTGGACGACCCCGACGGGCCGTACGCCTGGCCACTGGGCCGCCGCGACACGTGAGGCCGTGCCCCCGCGGGCTCCCGGGGTGGCCGGCTCAGCTCCTGCGCACGGTGATGGTCGTCCAGGCGCCGACGTGGACCCGGTCGCCGTCGTTCAGCGTGACGGGGACATAGGGCTGGATCGGCTCCTCCGCGCCGTTGATCGTCGTGCCGTTGGTGGAGTTCTGGTCGACGACGGCCCAGGTGCTGTCGGGCTGCTGCACCAGCACGGCGTGCTTGTGCGAGACCCCCGGGTCCTCCGGCGGCACCGACAGATCGATGTCGGGGGACTCTCCGGTGGAGTGGCGGCGGCGGCCGATGGTGATCTGGCTGCCGGTGAGCGTGAGGTGCTGCTCGGGGGAGTACGCGGGCAGGTTGAGGCCGGTGGCGTCGGGGCCGCTGCGCTGCATCATCGCCAGGAAGTAGTCGCGGTCGGGCGCGACGACGGCGGTCCAGCCGTCGGCCGCCGGATACGACGGCGGTGACTGGTGCTGCCCGGGCGCGGAGCCGGAACCGGGGCCGCCCTGCCCGCCCTGGCCCTGGCCCTGCTGCCCGGGGCCGCCGTGGTGCTGCCCCGGTCCCTGCGGGAAGGGCGACGACGGGCCGCTCTGGGGGAACGGGTGCTGGGGCGGGGACTGGTGCTGGTGCTGGGGCTGCTGGGAGTGCGGCTGCGGGGACGGTGACTGCGGCGACGGCGACGGCGGCTGCGGCTGCGGGGACTGGTGCTGGGACTGCGACGGCGGGGAGATCATCCAGTCGTCGGCCACCCCCGGCTGCTGCCGCTGGCGCTGCGGCGGCGCGAGCGGTGCGGACTGCTGCGGGTACCCGGGCGGCGGGTTCTGGTGCCCCTGCCCGGGGCCCGGGTGCTGCCCGGGACCGCCCTGCCGGCCCGGCGCGCCGTGCTGACCCTGCGCGCCGTGCTGATCAGGTCCGCCGGGGTGCTGCGCGGGTCCGCCGGAGTGCTGCCCCGGTCCCTGGGGGAAGGGGGAGGGCGGGCCCGGCGGGAACGGCTGCTGTCCCGGCCGCTCGCCGAGCGGTTCGGCGGGCCGGTTGAGCTGCGAGGGCCGCGAGCCCTGGTACTCGTACGGATCGTGCCCCGGCCCGCGCGGCCCGGGCGGCGGCCCCTGGGGGCCGGGGCCCGGCGGGGGCGGCTGGTGGGTGAAACCGGACGGCAGATTCAGCCCGGGCGACGGCGAGTGCGGTGCCGGGGCTATCGGCGTGTAGGACGTCGCCGTGTGCGTCAGGAAGTTGTAGCGGCACTCCTCGCAGAACGGGGCCATGGCCTCGCGCGGGGTGCGGCACTGCGGGCACAGCTCCGCCTGGGCGGTGGCGTGCGGATCGCCCCCGGGGCCGGGGTATCCGTACCCGGGCCGGGGCGGCTGCGGCGCGGCCCCCGCGGAAGCGCCGGGGCCGGCCATGCGGTGTCCACAGACCTCGCACCAGTCGTCGGAACCCGACTGGTGTCCGTTCGGGCAGGTCGGCATGTCGGCGCTTCCCCCTCTCCTCGTCCGGCCCGCGGGCCGTCTCTTCGCTGTGTCGTACGTCCGGTCGGCGCCGCGGCGGAGCGGCTACTTCTTCACCCGGACCGTCTTCGTGGACCGGGTTTCGAGCGTCATCTCGTCCGCCTCGGCGACCTTCGCCTTCAGTCGCACAGTACCCGTCGCCGCGTCGACGACGTCGACCACCTTCGAAAGGAGTTTCGCGGTGTCCGCGTTTCCGGAGACCGCCGCGAGCTGCACGGCGCGTCCGAGCTTCGCCGTCGCCCCATCGATATCGCCCAGTTTGCGGGCATCCAGTCCTTGTTGGATGACGTGCGCGAGTTCCGCCTGGCCCGTGTAGTGCGCCACCTGGGGGTTGATGGAGGTGGAGGCGGCCATGTCGTCCGTCCAGACGGCCCTGATCAGCCCCTGGGAGAGCACCTCGGGCGCCCCGCCGCCCGGGGCCGGGACGATCAGCGAGGCCCGGGCGGCCAGCATCTCCTGGCCGATGTTCGCCCGGGGCACCCACACACAGATGTGGTAGTCGCGGGACTCGTCGCCCCACGAGCCGGTCGGGTAGTCACCGGCCCGAGGGCCCGCCTCCGTGCGCCGGTCCGTCAGATCCGTGACGGTGGGCGCGACCTGCTTGACGAATCCGATCTCCACCCCGACCGGGGTCCAGAGCCGCAGCGTGACATCCGCGACCCCCTTGCCCATCGCGTTCTCCATCATGCCGGTGAAGTCGGCGGCCAGACCGGCCGGATCGGCCACGATGTCCGCGGTGCCGAGCAGCGCGGACGCTATCCCGGTGACCTCCTTGACCTCCCAGTCGGTGCCGACTCCGCGCGCGTCACAGGTGAACCGGCCCGTCACGGCGGAGAGCGCCGAGCGCAGCGCCTCCGGGCTCTCGTGCTCATTGCGTCCGTCGGTGAGCAGGATGCCGTGCCGGATATCGCCGGACGAGGTCGCCAGCAGGCGGTCCGCGAGGGTGAGCCAGGTACCGATCGCGGTGCCGCCGCCGGCGGTGAGCCGCCGCAGCGCGCTCTTCGCCTCCGCGCGGGTGCGGCCGTCGGCGACGGCGAGCCGGCCGCCGCCGGGGTAGGTCTCCACGGCCCGGTGGGTGCCGCCGACGACGGCGAACTCCACTCCGTCGCGGAGGGTGTCGATCGCGGCGGAGGTGGCGTCCCGCGCATGGCGCATCTTGGTCGCCGGATAGTCCATCGAACCCGAACAGTCCACCATGATCACCACGGCCGCGCCGGGCGCGGATGCGGACGCCGAGCTTCCCCGGAGCGGCGCACCGCCGCTGGTCCCGCCGCCGGTGGAGGCGACGGTCACGATCGCGTTCACCTCCCGGCCGCCCTCGGGCAGAAACTCGTTCTGGTAGACGTCGACCGAGAAGCGCGGCACCGGGGACTTGGAGAAATTGGCCATCTGATGGGCTCCTTGAGGCTCCGCTCGGGGAGAACTGAAGCGGCCGGGCACCCGTTGGTGCCCCTGCTGCGGGCGCCTCCCCCGTTGTCGGCGCCCGGCCGTTGTGCGCGGGCGGTGCGCCCGGTTGTCCGCCGCCGGGACCCGCCCGGCCGGTGCCGGGTCAGATCCGTGGGCGGGCCGGGTCCGTGCCGTGTCCCGTGGCCCCCTGGCCCGTGACCCCCTGGCCCGCGGCGCGTTGTCCCGTCACTCCCGTCCTGTCACTCCCGTCCCGTCACCGTGAACGGCACCACAGCCACGGTCACATTGTCGTGTCCGCCGCCGTCCAGCGCGTGTCCGACCAGCACCTGAGCGCTGTGCAGCGGCCGGGTCGCGGCGTCTGCCGGGATGGCGCGGGCCATCTCCTCGGCGCTCTCCGCGTAGTTCCACAGACCGTCGGTGCAGACCACGACCACGCCGTCGCGGTCCGGCTTGAAGGCGGCGGTGTGCGGGTCCAGCTCATAGGCGTCGGAGCCGAGCCAGCCGGTGATGGCGTGGGCGCGCTCGTCCGCGTACGCCTCCTGCTCGCTCATCAGGCCCGCGGCCACCATCTGGGCCGCCCAGGAGTCGTCCTCGGTGAGCCGGGCGGCGGGACCGCCGCGGTCGTCGGGCACCCAGTAGACGCGGCTGTCGCCGACCCAGCCGACAATCAGCAGGCCGCCGGCGCTGATGGCGCCGACGATGGTGCACGCGGGCGCGTTGAGCTGGTGACCCGGCGCGGGCTCGGCCGGTTCGCTCCGCGCGGGGCGGTCCGCGAGGGCGTCGACCGCGGCGGCGGCGGCGACGATGGCGTCCCGCATGGCCTGCTGGGGGTGGGTGCCCCGGGGCAGCTCCGCCAGCAGCAGGGCGTTGGCCGCCGCGGCGGCGGCCTGGGACGCCTCGTCGGGCCGGGTGGCCGATGACACCCCGTCACAGACGATCGCCACCACGGCGGGTGAGCCGTCCGGCAGGGCGGTGGTGGAGATCGCGAACGCGTCCTCGTTGCGGTGGTGGCGCAGCCCCCGGTCGCTGACGGCGGCCACCGGGCCCAGCTCACGCTCCATGTGGTCGCGCTCCTTCGGCTGGGCGTGGCCGCAGTTCTCGCAGTACCCGTCGGTGTCGACCCGGCCGCCCCGGCAGGCCACACAGACCTTGACGGCGGCGGGCGCGGGGGAGGGCACGGCGGCGGGCGGGGACGGGGTGCGCGGGTCGGCCGGAGTGCGCGGGTCCACCGCACCGGCCGGCGGTGCCGGTGCCGGTGTCCGCGGCGCGGGCAGCTCGAAGTCCCCACCGGCCCGGCCGGTGGCCCCGGGCTCGGCGGGCGGCGGAACGGGTGGCCCCGGCGGCGTGACCGGCCCGGGGGGTCCGTACGGGGCGGGTGTCCGCGCGGCCGGAGGGGCGGGGGGCGCCGGTACGCCGGGGCCCGGGGCGGCCGGACCGGAGCCGTGCGGTCCCGGGACGGCCGGCGGTACGGAGGGGTGCGGCGGGGCTCCCGGTCCGGCCGGGGGGTGTGCGGGGACCTCCGGCAGCGGCGGATACGGCCCCGCCGGAGCCGGAGCCGGATCGGGTCCCGGAGGGGCGGGGTTCGCCGGGGCGCGGGCGGCCGACCACGCCGCCGGGACCCCGATCGCCAGGGTCGGACGGTCGGGCCCCGGTGGCGCCGACCCCGCCGACAGGCCGTGTCCACACGCGCCGCAGAAGCGGTCGCCCTCCTCCAGGGGCTCCGCGCAAGCGGGGCACATCGGACCGGCGCCGGGCCGGTGCATCTGCGGCGACATCAATCACACCCACGTCCGGGGGCGGAAGCGGTTGGCTCGCTCCACCAGTTCCATCCGCTCCTCGCCCCGCTGGGCGAGCCGGGCGAGCACCCGGTAGGAGCGTTCCAGCCCGAAGCGCAGACCGCGTTCGTCCAGCGCGCTGCCGAGCAGCACGGCGGGGGCGGCCCGCGCGGCACGCTCCACCTGGGCGGTGGGCGCGCCGCTGGGCCGCGAAGTGCTCGCCGGCGCCGGTACGGACGGCTGAGTTCCGGGACTACCGGAGAGTACCCAGTCCAGGGCCGTGCCGAGTACCTCGGTGGACAACCGTTCCCGGCGCACCGCGTCCAGACCGAGGTCCTGGAGCGCCTCCACCTGTTCCGCCGAGGCCACCAGATCGTCCAGCAGCGGCTCCCGGACACCGCGCCCGCGCAGCCGCGCCCGTACCGCGGCGACCCGGGCGGCGGTGCAGTGGACGGACGCCTCCGGCACCGACTCCAGGGTGCGTACGGCGCCGGTGCGGTCGCCCGCCGCGAGCTGCACCCGCGCCAGGCCGAACGCGGCGCTGACATAGCTCGGGTCCGTCGTCCACACCAGCCGGTAGTACTCCGCGGCGTTGTCCGACTGGCCCAGTATCTCCGCGCACACCCCGAGCGCCAGCTTGGGCGCGGGCTCGCCCGGGAAGGCGTCGTAGACCGCGTCGAAGGAGAGCGCGGCGGCCTCGTTGTCCCCGGCGATCAGGGCGGTCAGACCCCGGTACCAGACGACCCGCCAGTCGTCCGAGTGCTTGCTCTCCAGCGCCGCGAGCGCCGTGGACGCGGTGGCCGCCTCACCCGTCTCCAGCCGGGCGCGCAGCTCGCGCAGCCTGCTCTCCGGGGACGGCGCGGGCACGGCGGCGAGCGCCGCGATCAGCTCGGCGGGGGCGGAGGCCACCAGACCGGCGAGGAAACCGGCGTTGGGGTCGGCCGGGTCGATCCGGGGCACGGGCAGCGCCAGCGCCACGGCCCGGGTGTCGCGCACCGCCGGCTCCGGAGCGGCCGGCCCGGCGCCGGACTCCGGCGCCCCGGCGGCCCCCCGGGCCCCGCGACCCCTCCGGGCCCGTGCGCCCAGCCGCGACACATCGTCGGTCCGCTCCGCGAACAGCTCCGTGTCCGGCACCCGCAGTTCGGGGCCGAAGAGGGTCGACAGCGCGGGCCGGGGACGGCCCGTCTGGAGCGCGACGACCTCCCGCAGCACCCCCGTGAGCTGCTCGGCCATCTCCTGCGCCGAGGAGAAACGCCGGGCCGGATCGGGGTCCGTCGCCCGCACCAGCAGCCGGTAGAACGACTCGTAGGCACGGAAGACCTCGACGTTCTCCGGGTCCGGCAGACTGTCCGCGAAGACATGGGTGTAGCCCTGGAAGTCGAAGGTCAGCACCGCCAGGGTGCGCGCCACCGTGTAGAGGTCGGAGGCGACCGAGGGCCCGGCGCTCGCGACCTCCGGGGCCTGGTAGCCGACCGTGCCGTAGATCGCCGACTCGTCGTCGTCCATCCGCCGGACGGCGCCCATGTCTATCAGCTTCAGCTGGTCCTGCTGCTGGATGGCGTTGTCGACCTTGAAGTCGCAGTACAGCAGGTGACGGCTGTGCAGGTGCCCGAGCGCCTCCAGCGCCTCGATGCCGTACGCGCACGCCTGCTCCACGGGCAGCGGGTCGCGCCGTCCGGAGGGGTCCCTGCGGTCGTTCGCCAGCTCCTTCAGCGACTTGCCGCCCACGTACTCCATGACGATGTAGCCGTCGAGCGAACCGGTGCGCTGGTCGAGGTGCTCGACGAAGTTGTAGATGCGCACGATGTTGGAGTGCTCGATCTCGGCGAGGAAGCGGCGCTCGGATATCGCCGCGGCCATCGCGTCCTGGTCGCCCGTGTCCAGCAGGCCCTTGAGCACCACCCAGCGGTCCGAGACCGCCCGGTCCACGGCCAGATAGACCCAGCCGAGGCCGCCGTGGGCGAGACAGCCCGCCACCTCGTACTGACCGTGCACCACATCCCCGGCGGCGAGCTTGGGCACGAAGGAGTACGGATGGCCGCACCCGGTGCAGAACCCCTCCGTGCGCCCGGTCCGCCCGCCGCGCGAACGCCCCACCGGCACACCGCACTCGGCCCGTGAGCAGAACCGCTTCCGCTCGGGCACCTCCGGGTTCGCCATCACCGCCGCGCGGGGCTCCGGGCGCGGCACCTCCGGCACGGTGACCAGGCCCGCGCCCAGCCGGTTGCGGCTGGACGCGACCGTGGAGGTGCCGGAGCTGCGCACCGAGACCGAGCGGGTGGAGGTGCTGGACCCGGTCGCGGTGAGCGAGAGCCGCCCCGACACCGAACGGCGCGAGGAGGCGGGGCGCGAGGAAGCCCGCGAGGAGCGGGAGCCCCGGTGGACGGAGGTGGTGTCGCCGCTCAGCCGGCCCGCGCCCGCCGATGTGCCGGACGGCCCGGCCGCCGCGACCACGGGCGCGAGGCCGCAGGTGTCGCAGTACAGCTCGCCGCCGCCCATGTCCTCGTAACCGCCGTCGCAGCCCGGCCGCTGACAGCTCCGGTCCTCGCTCACGTGTCCCCTCCGCGGTCCTCGGGCCGGGACCGCCCCGGCTCCCGGTGGGTCAGGGCCTCCGCCGCCGCCTGCTGATAGCGCAGCACCGCCTGCTCGGCCACCCGCAGATCGCAGGGAGCGCTCCACAGCATCCGGCGGGCCGCGTCGTACCGCTCGATCAGCAGCGGGTCCTCCGCGAAGCCCAGACGGGCCACCTTCGCCCGGTACGCGTCCAGCCGGCCGCGCAGCTCAGCCCGCACCGCGAGCGGGGCGGTGACCGCCGTCAGCGACTCCCGGGCGCGGAGCAGTTCGTCCTCCGCCTCCCGCTCCAGGGCCTCCAGCAGCGGGGAGAGCCGGTGCCAGCGGGAGTGTCTGCGGTACTCCGCCGCCGTGCCGAGCCGCTCCTGAAGGGCGGTCGGCGGGCCGCTGACCGCGGGCACCTCCGACGCGGCGATCTTCGCCAGCACCTCGCCGCGCGCCACCCGGGCCTCGGCCAGGGTGCGGTCCGCGCGGGAGAGGACGTCCCGCAGCCGCATCAGCCGCTCCTCCGAGTCCTGCCGGACCCGCAGCACCGCCTCGATCTCCCGCCGGATGTCCTCCAGGGCCCGGGCCGCCCGGTCGTAGCGGTCGGTGTCGGGCCGCCCGCCGCCGGGCGCCGAACTGCCCTGAGCGGGACGCCAGAAGGCCAGCGGGTCGGAGATCACCCGCGCCCGGAGCGTGCCCAGCTCCTCGGTGATGGACTCCAGTTCGTCACCCGAGGGGTGCTCCCCGGGCCGTACGCCCACCGAGTGGGCGAGCGAGCGGGTGCGCTGGAGCTCGGCGGAGAGCAGATCGATCCGCGCGGGCAGCGCCGACCACACCGCGTCCGCCGTCACCACCACGTCCAGCGACGCGGCGTACAGATCGTTCATCCGGGCGACGAGCCGCTCCAGGGTGAACTGTTCCGACAGCCGGGCCGGCCCGGTGACCGAGGGCGGGGGGAGAGCGGCCGGGGACGCCAGGGTCACACCGCCGCCGCGCAGCCGCTCCGTCAGCTCCACCAGGTCCTCCCGGCTCGGCCAGCGGCGGCGCGACCGCAGCTCGCGGATGCCGGTGAGGGCGGCGCTGTACGCGTCGAAGTACTCCCAGAGCAGGGTTATCGCCTGCTCGGCGGAGGCCCACCGGTCCTTGGTGACCCCGGTCAGCTCGGCACCTTCGAGGAGCCTGCGGCCCGCGTGGTCCTGGAGCGCGAGCAGCGAGGTCTCGATCGCCTCGTGCTCGGCGACCAGGCGCGTCAGCGCCCGGTCCACCTCGTCCCGGTCCATCGTCGGCCCGGGGGCCCGCCCGCCGGAGCCGGGGGACGCTCCCGCGACTCCCATCGATCACCTCTTTCGTTCGTCAGCGCTGGTGGTACTTGGGCGCCGGGGGCCCCGATATGCCCGGCAGATCATCGGCCAGCAGCCGCTCGTACGCCTTCTGCCAGGCGCTCTCGCGGTACTCCTCCAGGACGTGGTTGACCCGGCGGACCACGTCGTCCTTGCCGAGTTCGGTGGCCACGCCGTAGTACTCGGTGGTGAAGGTCCGGCCCTTCAGGGCGACCGCCGGGTCCTGGGCCGCCTGGCCGGCGGCCAGGGCGTTGTCCGTGACGACGGCGTCGGCGAGGCCCTCCTGGAGCCGCACCAGACAGTCGAGCTGGTTGGGCACGGTGAGGATGTCCTCGTCGGCCGGGGTGCCGTCGTGCTTGTCCTTGAAGACCGCGCCGAAGGACTTCTTCTCCAGCGCGTCATAGGCGGTGGTGCCCTCGGCGGAGCAGACGCGCTTGCCCTTCAGCGAGGCGTTGTACCCGGTGATGGTGGAGTTCCGGGGGGCGAGGATCTGCTGCCCGACCTCGAAGTACGCGGTGGAGAAGGCGACCTGCCGAATCCGGGCGCAGTTGATCGTCATGGTGCGGACGATGATGTCCACGGTCTGGTTGTTCAGGGCCGGGACGCGCTGGTTGGTGGGGATGGCGCGGAAGATGACGGCGTCCGGTTCGCCGAGGATGTCCTGGGCGATGGCGCGGGCCAGTTCGATGTCGAAGCCCTTGAAGTCATCGGTGGCCGGGTCGCGGTAGCCCCAGCGGTAGCTGTTCTGGTCGACGCCGACGATCAGCTTTCCGCGCTTCTTGATCGCGTCGATGTTCGGCCCGTCGCCGGAGGACGCGGGGAGGGAGCGCTCCGGCTCGACGCAGGTGTCCGGCTCCGCGGGGGCCGCCGGGGCGACGGCGTGTCCGGCGCCGGTGATGGCGGTGCCCGCGCCCCGGGAGAGCGGCAGCAGGGTGACGGCGGCGGTCAGCGCGCAGGCCGCGGCCATTCCGGCGACCCCGCCCCAGCCGCGCAGACTCGGCCGGCGGGCCGCCCGGGGCCGGGGGCCGGTGCCGGGTCCGCCGATGCCCCCCGCTCCGGTGCCGTCGCTCGTCCCGTCCGTCATCTCTCCCCCTCTCACCGGTACTCCGCCAGTCTGCGGTTGACGCCGAGGATCGCGCCCGCGGCACCCAGCACCCCGAGCGCCGCCGCCCCGGCGGGCAGCCCGCCCAGGGCGTCCCGGCCGTCCCGGGCCGCCCGGCTGAACTCGCTCTGCTCGTGGGCGAGTGCCCGCTCCAGCGCCGCGTCCACCGTGTCGAAGGACTCGCCGGTGGAGTCCTCCGCCCCGATGACCTTCTTCAGGGCGCCCTCGTAGTTCCCGGCCCGGTCGGTCGTGCCGGCGTCCCGGTGCCGGGACTGCCACTCGCCCATGCCGGCCTCGGCGGCCTCGACGGGCGCACGGCCCGCGTCGTCGTCCGCCAGCCGCGCGGCCCGCTCCAGGCCCTCGCGGAGCTCGACCATCCCGGCGGCGTACTCCGTCTCGTACTTGTCGTTCCTGCCGTCGTCGGTGAGGACGGCGCCGCGCGCCACGAGCACGAGGTTCTCGTTGGCGCGGGCCTTGAGGGAGTCGATACGGGCGTCGTTGAGCACTCTCAGAGAGCTCTGGCCGTGCTCCCGCGCCTCGGTCAGCCGGTCGCGGGCCACGGTGTGGCCGGCGGCCAGCCACAGCAGGACGACGGTGGTGGCGGCGGTCGCGGCGAGCAGCCCGGGGTTGAACACCCGGTTGGTCCGCAGATACAGGCGCCGCTGGGACCAGCCGAGCCCGCCGAGCGCCAGCAGACCCGCCGCGAGGGAGAAGACGGGCCAGAAGGACGCCTTCTCGTCGTCCCGGTCGAGCCGGGCCGTCTCCGCGTCGTACAGCCTCTGGGCGGCGGGCAGCAGGACCTTGGTCATCTGCTCGTTGGCGAAGCGCAGATACGCGCCGCCGAGGGGGAGGCCCTGGCGGTTGTAGGCGCGGGCGGTCTCGATCCGGCCGGTGTAGACCGGGAGTTCCGCGTTGAGCGTGGTGATCTGGCGGCCGGACTCGCTGGCGGCGTCGGTGTTCGTCGCCGCCTTGACCAGGAGCCGGGAGGCGAGGGCGATGTCCTTCTCGTACCGCTCGCGGACGCCCGGGGGTTCTTTGACGGCGCCGGCCAGGAAGCCGCCGGCCGCGGCGGTGTCCGCGTCCGCGAGGGAGCGGTAGACGGAGGCGGCGTCGGCGCTCAGGGGCTGGCTGCGGCTCACCACGTCGTCGGCGGCGGAGGCGCGGTCGGAGACCTCCACGGCGGTGACCGCGCCGAAGGCGACGACCAGGGCGGCGAGGACCGCGCCGACGATCCGCAGCCGGCCGGGTTCGGTGGTGGTGGCGGTGCGGAGCCGTGAGCGGCCGGCGGGAAGGGGTGCGGGGCGCACCTGTGGTGGGTGTGTCATGTGACCTCCCCCTGGGTCGCTGACGGCGGCCCGCGGGCCGGCGGGTCGGAGGGGGTGTCCCCTTGGCGTGAAGTATGGCCGTCGTGACCGACAATCACAGCCTGTTGACTGGATCTTGTGGCGATCCGTGTGACATCCCCCTCCTGAATACGCCCCAGCCCCCTGATCGGTTCCCGCCCCCGGCGGGGGGAACCCTGCCGGGGGCAGCTCCGGGAGAGTCCGAGGACGACCCCCGCGCGACGGGCGGCCCGAGCGCAATCCCAGCCCGTCCGGCCTTTGAGGACGGCCCCCGCGCCACGTGCGGCCCGAGCAGTTTCAGCCCGTCCGGCGTTTGAGGACGGACCCGGCGCGACGGGTGGTCGCACCGGGCAAGACGCAGCCCGTCCGGCGTTTGAGGACGGACCCTGTGCCACAGGACCCCGCACGGTGCGGGCCCGGGTCGGGGGCCGGCCCCCGAACCCCCGCGCCTCAATCGCCGGCGGGGCTGGGTTTGCTCGGGTCTCCCGGCGGGGGCCGGGTGGGTGCGCCTCAATCGCCGGCGGGGCCGGGTTTGGCTCGGGTCCCCTGGCGGGGCTGAATCATCCAGTCGGTCTGGGGGTACTCCCGGAGGCTGAGTTCGAGGACAGCCCCTGTGCGCCAGGGCCTCGCACAAACCCAGCCCGCCCGGGGGCACCTCCCGGAGGCGGCTCTGGGCGACCCTGCGCGACAGGCCCCCGCACGAACCCAGCCCGTCCCGTGTTTGAGGACGCCCCCTGCGCCACGGGCGGCCCGAGCAGTTTCAGCCCGTCCGGCGTTTGAGGACGGACCCTGTGCGCCAGGACCCCGCACAAATCCAGCCCGTCCAGCCGCTCCTGCTGACTGCCCCCCCGTGGGGGCCTCAGGCGTACTGGGTGCGGAGGCGGGTGTGGACCTCCTGGGGGGAGGCGAGGTGGTCGAAGGCCAGGAGGGCCGCGCCCAGGACCGGGGGAGCGGTCACCACCGAGAGGCGGGCCTTGGGGGCGCGGGCCCCCATCATCGCCGTGAGGTGGGCGTCCAGCTCGGGATGGCGCGCCGCCAGCACCCCCCCTCCCAGCACCACCGGCGCCTCCTCCTCCAGCAACCCCAGCTTCCCCAGCGCCACCGCCGACATCGCCACCACCTCCTGCGCCAGCCGCCTCACCACATGCCGCGCCACCGGGTCCCCCGCCGCGCTGGTCGCGAAGAGCACCGGCGTCAGCTCATGCGTACGGGCGTACGGGATGACCTCCCGGTGCAGCGCCTCGATCAGCGCGTACATCGAGTCGAGACCGAAGTGCGCGGGCAGCGTCCGCGCCAGCTCCGTCGCCTCGCCCCGCCCGTCCTCCGCCCGCGCCCCGTACCAGAGCGCCTCCTCGGCGAGCCCCTGCCCGCCGCCCCAGTCCCCGGAGATCTTCCCGATCGCCGGATAGCGGGTCGTCCGGCCGTCCGGCAGCATCCCCACGCAGTTGATGCCCGCGCCGCACACCACCGCCACACCCCGGGGCTCGTCGACCCCCGCCCGCAGAATGGCGAAGGTGTCGTTGCGCACCCGGGTCGTACGGCCCCACCCCCGGGCGTGCAGGGCGGCGCTCAGCTCCTCCTCCTCCACCGGGAGGTCGGCGTTGGCGAGACAGGCCGACACATGCTCGATCCCGTCGGTCCTCGCCCCCTGCGCGCGGGCCTTCGCCAGCGCCTCCTCGACGGTGACCGCGAGCAGGTCCACCGCCGCCCCGATGCCGACCCTCGGCGGCTGGAAGCCGTGGTGCCCCCGCACGGACGCCAGCACGGCGCCGTCGGGGCCGACCACGGCCACATCGGCCTTGCTGTTGCCCGCGTCGATGGCGAGGACTGAAGCGGTCACGCCCACGCCAGGTGCTCCCGGTTGTGCGCGACGAGCCGGTCGGTGAGCGCCTCGGCGTACTCGTACTGGCCGATCAGCGGGTGGGACAGCAGCGCCTTGAAGACCCGGTCCCGACCGCCCCGCAGGGCCGCCTCCAGCGCCAGGTCCTCGTACGCCGTGACGTTGGCGATGAGCCCCGCGTACAGCGGGTCGACCGTGCGCACGGGCAGCGGCGACGCCCCCTGGGCGCCCACCGACGCCTGCACCTCGATGACGGCGTCGTCCGGGAGGAAGGGGAGCGTGCCGGCGTTGCGGGTGTTGACCACCTGGCAGGGGCTGCCGCCCCCGCCCAGCAGCGAGGCCGCGAGATCGACGGCGGCCTCCGAGTAGAAGGCCCCGCCGCGCTTGGCGAGCAGTTCGGGCTTGGTGTCCAGCGCCGGGTCCGCGTACAGCTCCAGGAGCTGCTTCTCCATCGCGGCCACCTCGGAGGCCCGGGACGGCTTGGTCCGCAGCTCGCGCACGACCTCGTCGTGCGCGTAGAAGTAGCGCAGATAGTACGAGGGCACCACGCCCAGGCGGTCCAGCAGCGGCCGCGGCAGGCTCAGGCTCTCCGCGATGGAGGCGCCGTGCTCGGCCAGCAGCCCGGGCAGCCGGTCCTCCCCGCCGGGCCCGCCGATCCGCACCCCGGTCTCCCAGGTCAGATGGTTGAGACCGACATGGTCCAGATGCACATCCGCGGGCGCGACATCGAGCAGCGCGGCGAACCTGCGCTGGAAGCCGATGGCCACATTGCAGAGCCCGACGGCCTTGTGCCCGGCCTGGAGCAGCGCCCTGGTCACGATCCCCACCGGGTTGGTGAAGTCGATGATCCAGGCGTTGGGGTTGGTGCGCCGCACCCGCTCGGCGATGTCGAGCACGACCGGCACGGTGCGCAGGGCCTTGGCGAGCCCTCCGGCCCCCGTGGTCTCCTGGCCGACGCAGCCGCACTCCAGCGGCCAGGTCTCGTCCTGGAGCCGGGCCGCCTGCCCGCCCACGCGGAGCTGGAGCAGGACGGCGTCGGCGTCCGCGACCCCCGCGTCCACGTCGGAGGTCACCACGATCCTCCCCGGGTGGCCCTGCTTGGCGAAGATCCGCCGGGCCAGCCCGCCGACGAGTTCCAGCCGGTCGGCGGCCGGGTCGATGAGCACCAGCTCGCTGATGGGGAGCGTGTCCCTCAGCCTGGCGAAGCCGTCGATCAGCTCAGGGGTATAGGTGGACCCGCCACCCACGACTGCGAGCTTCATACGTGTGTTAGCCCTTCACTCCGGTCAGTGTGACGCCTTCGACAAACGCCTTTTGGGCGAAGAAGAAGACGAGGATCACAGGGGCCATGACCATCACGGTCGCGGCCATGGTCAGATTCCAGTCGGTGTGGTGCGCGCCCTTGAAGGATTCCAGACCGTAGCTGAGCGTCCACGCCGCCGGGTTCTCGGAGGCGTAGATCTGCGGGCCGAAGTAGTCGTTCCAGGCGTAGAAGAACTGGAACAGCGCCACCGCGGCGATTCCCGGTCTGGCCATCGGCAGAACGACCTTGAGCAGGGTGCGCACTTCGCCGCAGCCGTCCACCTTCGCGGCGTCGATGTACTCGTTGGGAATGGTGAGCAGGAACTGGCGCAGCAGGAAGATGGCGAACGCGTCGCCGAACGCCATCGGAATGATCAGCGGCCAGAGCGTGCCGGTCAGATCGAGCTGCTTGGCCCAGAAGAGATACATCGGGACGATGATCACCTGGGGCGGCAGCATCATCATCGAGATGACCAGCATCATCGAGAGCCGCTGTCCCCGGAAGCGGAACTTGGCCAGTGCGTAGGCCACCGGGATCGAGGAGACGACGGTGAGAACCGTTCCGACGCCCGCGTACAGCAGGGTATTGCGCCACCAGGTCAGATATCCCGGTGTGTCCAGCACCCTGGTGTAGTTGCCCCACTCCCAGGTGGTGGGAATGAGATCGCGGGTCAGCGTCTGCTGATTGCTCATCAGCGAGGTCAGAATGACGAAGACGAAGGGGAGGACGAAGAACAGGGCCGCCGCTATGCCCAGGGAGTGCACCGCGATCCAGTGCAGCAGCGCCTTGCGGCGCGCGGTGCGCGCGGCGGGGGTGAGGGAGACGTTCCGTGCCGCGGGTTTTCTCTCGACGATCTGCGCCATGGTCAGTCACCCATCCGGATAAGGCCGCCGCGCCGCCGCATCAGAAGTGCGGTGAAGACCATGGCGAGTGCGAACAGCACGAGGGCGACGACGGACGCCGTCCCGTAGTCGAAACGCTGGAAACCGGCGTTGTAGACGATCTGCGGCAGGGTCAGAGTGGATTTCTCCGGATACCCGGGTTCGAACTGCTGCCCGCTGCCGCCCATGTTGCCGGACGCGACCTTCGCCGCGACCAGGGGCTGTGTGTAGTACTGCATGGTCGCGATCACCCCGGTGACCACGGCGAAGAGCACGATGGGCGAGATGTTCGGCAGGGTGACGAAGCGGAATCGCTGCCAGGACGACGCCCCGTCCAGCTCGGCCGCCTCGTACTGCTCCCTGGGCACGTCGAGCAGGGCCGCCATGAAGATCACCATGAGATCCCCGACACCCCAGAGCGCGAGCAGGGTGAGCGCGGGCTTGGACCAGTCGGGGTCGGTGAACCAGGTCGGGGGCGAGAGGCCGATCGTCTCCAGGACCGTGTTCACCGGTCCCGTGCCGGGGTTGAGCAGAAAGACGAAGGCCAGTGTCGCGGCCACCGGCGGGGCGAGATAGGGCAGGTAGAAGAGGGTGCGGAAGACTCCCGTACCCGTCTTGAGCTTGGTGATCAGCAGTCCGATGCCGAGGCCGAAGACCACCCGGAGGGTGACCATGACCAGCACCAGCCAGAGCGTGTTGCGCAGCGCGGGCCAGAACATCGGGTACTCGGTGAAGACATATGTCCAGTTGTCCAGGCCATTGAAGACCGGGGGCCGGAAGCCGTCGTACCGCATGAAGGAGAAATAGACGGTGGAGATCAGCGGATAGGCGAAGAAGACGCTGAAGCCGATCAGCCAGGGCGAGAGGAAGGCCACCGTCCGAAGCGCCGACCGGCGGCGCTTCGAACGCAGGGTGTTGGTGGTCATCGTGTTCCGTGTCGCTACTTCAGCTTGGCGATGTCGGTGTCGATCTGGCGGGCCGCCTTCTCCAGGCCGGCCTTCAGATCCTTCAGCTTGCCCGACTCGTAGCGCAGGCCCACGTCCTGGAGCGTCAGATGGTAGGCGCCGCCGTCGACATTGGCGGGGCTGGAATTGGACTTGGGGTGCTGGGCGATGTCGATGAAGGTCTGGAACGCGGCATCGTGCTTGAGGTCGGGCGACTTCAGCGCCTCGATGGTGGAGGGCACATTGCGGATGCCGTTGGAGAAGGCCACCACCGCGTCCGTGTCGGTGGTCATGTACTTCACCAGTTCCCAGGCGGCGTTCTGCTTCTTGCTGGTCGCGGCGATACCCATGATGGTGCCCGCGAGATAGCCCTTGCCGTAGTCGGCGATCTGGTCGTCGGGCACGGGCAGCGGGGCGGTGCCGATCTCGAACCCGACGCCGGCGTCCTTGGCCATGCCCAGCCGCCATTCGCCGTCGAGCTGCATGGCGACCTGACCGGTGTGGAAGGGGTGCTTGGCGCCCCATTCGTCACCGAAGGTGTTCCGGTACTTCTTCAGCTTCTCGAAGCCGCCCAGCTTGTCCACGAGCTGCTTCTGATAGGTGATCATGTCGGCGAACGCCGGGTCCTTGACGATGTTCGACTTGCCCTCGGCGTCGAAGTAGGTCGGGGACCACTGCGGGACGTAGTGGGAGATCGTCGTCTCGTAGCCGTGGTAGTTCGGCATGAAGCCGAGCTGCTCGTAGCTGTCGCCCTTGGTCTTCGTCAGCTTCTCGGCGACCTTGTCGAACTCGCTCCAGGTCTTCGGCGGCGCCTTGATGCCCGCCTTCTTGTACGCGTCCTTGTTGTAGTACAGGCCGTAGGCGTCGCTCAGCAGGGGCAGGGTGCACTGATTGCCGTCGAACTGGCTGTAGTCCAGCAGCGGCTTGTGGAAGACCTTCTGCGCGTCGATCCCGGACTTCTTCAGGAACGGGTTGAGGTCGACGAAGGCGCCCGAAGCGCAGAACTTCCCGACGCTGGTGGTGGTGAAGGAGGAGACCACGTCCGGAGCCTTGGAACCGCCCGCCCGCAGCGCCTGGTTGATCTTGTCGTCGGTCATATTGCCGACGATCTTGACGTCGATGTTCCGGTGCGCGGCCTTGAACCGGTCGACGTTGTCCTGAATGGCCTTGACCTCGCTGGGAGCCGACCAGCCGTGCCAGAACGTGAGGGTCGTCCTCGCGTTGGGATCGTCGGATGCCGCGTTCTCGGACGACCCCGTACAGGCGGAGGCGAAGAGGGATATGGCGGCGGTGGCGGCGAGCGCGGCGGCGGATTTCCTGGTGCGTATGGACATGGCGGTGTCTCCCTGATGCGGGTCAAGTGTCGTGACGCGGGAAGGGTCTGTGCCTGTCGTGCTGTCGGAGGGGGCGGGCCGGTGTCGGGGGGGTCGGGGGTCGGGGGTCGGGGTGTGTCGGGGTGTGTCGGGGACGGTGCGGCGGTCTGCGGTCGTGCTGTCGGTGGGGACGGGGTCGCGGTGGGGGCCGGGGTCGGGGGTGCGGTCAGCGGGAGGTGTCGAAGACGTCGTCCCGCGTGGTGGCGAGGGCGCTCTCCAGCGCCCCCCGCAGGACCGGGTGTTCGCGTACGGAGCCGATGACGAGCCGGGGCCGGGGCGCGGCCAGCTCGGCCAGCTCGGACTGGACCCGGGCGCGCAGCGGCTCCCCGCCGGCGGCGATCGGCTCCCCGGAGAGGACCACCAGCTCGGGGTCGAGCAGGGCGACCATGGAGGCGAGCCCGGTCGCGAGCCCGGTGGCGTACCGGTCGAGGAACTCCCGGTACGGCCCCGAGCCGGCCCCGGAGGCCCGGGCCACCAGTTCGGCGGCGACCTCGACGTACGGGCCCTGGCGGACCTCCCGGACCCCCAGCTCGCGGGCGAGGCGGGGCAGCACCTGGGCGCCGGCCAGCTCCTGGAAGCCGCCGCTGTTGGCCCGGGTCACCTGTCGGACCAGCGGAGTGCCGGGCACCGGCAGGAAGCCGACCTCGCCCGCGCCCCCGGTGAAGCCCCGGTGCAGCCGCCCGCCGATGACGACGGCCGCGCCGAGGCCCTCCTCGTTCCAGAGGAGGACGAAGTTCTCCATGCCGCGTGCCGCGCCGAGCCGCTGCTCGGCGACGGCCACCAGATTGACGTCGTTCTCGTACTCCACCGGCATCGGCAGCTCGGCTGCCAGCTCGTCCAGCAGGGTGGCCGAGTGCCAGCCGGGCAGATGGGAGGCGTACCGCAGCCGCCCGGTGGACGGGTCGAAGGCGCCGGGGGTGCCGATGACCAGGCGGTTGATGTCCGCCCGGGTGAGCGAGGCGGCCTTGACCGCCCCGTCGAGGGCCTCGGCCACCTGGCGCACGGCGTTGGTGTCGCGGCGGCGCGGGGTGGGCAGCTCGAACTCCCCGACCGTGGCGCCGGTGACATCGGCGACGGCCGCGCGGATGCGCTGCGGGGTGACATCGGCGCCCGCCGCGTGGGCGGCGCGGGCGTTGACCGCGTACAGCTGTGCGTTGGGCCCCGGCCGGCCCTCCGTCGTGCCGGTGGCGACGACCAGACCGGCCGCCTCCAGCCGGGCGAGGAGCTGGGACGCGGTGGGCTTGGAGAGCCCGGTGAGCTTGCCGATCCTGGTGCGGGAGAGGGGCCCGTGGGCGAGGAGCAGATCGAGCGCGGCGCGGTCGTTCATGGCGCGGAGCACCCGTGGAGTACCCGGAGTGGTCCCCGGGACAGTAGTGGTTTCAGCCATGTCGGACACCCCTGCCTTTCGACCGTCACCGTTCTCACCTGGACTGTTAGGAAAGTTTCCTATCCCGTGGGGAGAAACTAAGCCGCTTGTCGGGCGGGCGTCAATGGTCCATGCCTGGGCGTGTGCCAATCCGTTACCTTCCCAGGGAACCCGTCATGAGCACATCACCGCGTGGCCGGGGTGCGGCGCGGGGCGAGCGCGATCGGCCCCCGCCGGGTGGGCGGGGGCCGATCGGGGGAGGCGGTCTACTTCGTCAGATTCGCCGGCGGCGGTATCGGCGAGGCGGCCAGGGACTGCGGGGAGGTCGGGCTCGCCAGCGCCGACGGGGGAGCGACCGAGGCGGCCGGGTCCGCCGCCGGGCTCTCGTCCGCCGGCAGCGGCAGCCCGCCGACGATACGGATGCCCGCCGCGTCGAACGCGTGCTTGATCCGCCAGCGCAGCTCCCGCTCCACCCCGAGCGCCTTGCCCGGCATGGTCTTCGCCGAGAGCCGCACGGTCATCGAGTCGAGCAGCACCTCGGTGAGGCCCAGGATCTCCACCGGGCCCCAGAGCTGCTCGTTCCACGGCTCGGCCTTGGCCAGCCCGTCGGCGACCTCGCCGATCACCTTCCGCACCCGGTCCAGGTCCTCCGTCGGGCGGACCGTCACATCGACGGCCGCCGTCGCCCAGCCCTGGCTGAGGTTGCCGATCCGCTTGATCTCGCCGTTGCGCACGTACCAGATCTCGCCGTCGTCGCCGCGCAGCTTGGTCACCCGCAGACCCACCTCGATGACCTCGCCCGAGGCGACGCCCGCGTCGATGGAGTCACCGACCCCGTACTGGTCCTCCATGATCATGAAGACACCGGAGAGGAAGTCGGTCACCAGGTTCCGGGCGCCGAAGCCGATCGCGACGCCCGCCACACCCGCCGACGCCAGCAGCGGAGCCAGATTGATCTTGAACGCGCCGAGGATCATCAGCCCGGCCGTGCCGAGGATCAGAAACGACGCCACCGACCGCAGCACCGAGCCGATCGCCTCCGACCGCTGCCGCCGCCGCTCCGCGTTGACCAGCAGACCGCCGAGCGCGGTCCCCTCCACCGCCTGGGCGGAACGGTTCATCCGCGCTATCAGCTTGGTCAGCGCCCGGCGCACCAGCATCCGCAGCACGATCGCGACGATCAGGATCAGCGCGATACGGAGGCCGGTGCTCAGCCAGGTGGACCAGTTCTGCTCCACCCAGCCGGCGGCATCCGTCGCCTGCCTGGCCGCCTCGTCGAAACCCGACGGGGCGGCCGGCTCCGACGGGCCGTCGGAGGGCGGCGGAACGGACAGGGGGGTCGTGGTCACGAGGGATGACCTCCAGGCAGGGTACGGCTGGCCAACCACACTAACGGCGCCCTCGCCCGGGCCCCGTTGTCGTGCCCCGGGGAGAGAGAAGACTCACCCGGGGGCGGCCGGGGATGAAAACGGCCCGCCGGGCGTTGTCAGGGGTGATGTGGTCGAAAACACTTCGAGCCCGTTACGGCGACGTGGTGGCGCTCGGACCTGGCCTGAGGGGAGACTGAGGGCAGATCGTCCCGGCGCGAGCCACGCGCCGCCGGCGTACAAGGAGGCATCCACCGTGCCGCACGTCCTGGTCCTCAACGCGTCGTACGAGCCCCTCGGCGTCGTACCGCTCCGCCGCGCGCTCGTCCTCGTGCTGGAGAACAAGGCCCTGTGCCTGGAGGAGTCCGGCGCCTTCATGCACAGCGCGACCCGGGTGATCGCCGCGCCCAGCGTCGTCCGGCTGAAGCGGTTCGTCCGGGTGCCCTACCGGGGGCCCGTCCCGCTCACCCGCAAGGCGCTCTTCGCGCGTGACGGCGGGCGCTGTATGTACTGCGGGGCCGTGGCGACCAGCGTCGACCACGTCGTGCCGCGCAGCCGGGGCGGACAGCACGTCTGGGACAACGTCGTGGCGGCCTGCCGCCGCTGCAACCACGTCAAGGCGGACCGGCATCTGCGGGAGCTGGGCTGGAGACTCCGCCACCAGCCCGAACCGCCCAGCGGACTGGCGTGGCGGATCATCGGGACCGGACACCGGGACCCCCGATGGCTGCCTTACCTCCAACCGTATGGAGCGGAGGACGCGATGGCCCGGATCGACGGCGTATCCGCCTAGAGCCAGGCCTCTTTTTTGTCCCCGGACACCCTCGCGGGTCTCTTCCCGGGCACCCCGGCGGGCGGCACCCGGTCACCTCCGCGACCGGGTGCCGGGCCGTGCCGGGTCGGTCCGGAGAGGTCCGGAGAGGCCCGGCGTCACCGCTCCGCGACCGCGTACGCCTCCACCGACCACAGCGAGTAGCTGAACCGGGTCGCGCGCTCGTCGCCCAGGACGCGGATGAACCGCACGTCCCGGCTGTCCATCCGGATCGCCTCCCGGCCGCCCCGCCCGTCGTCCACCGCCGCCGCCGTCCGCCAGTCGCGGCCGTCCGCCGAGACCTGGATGCGGTACGCCGCCGCGTACGCCTCCTGCCAGTGCAGCACCACCTGCCCGAGCCGCACCGGACGGGGCAGCTCCGCCTGCCACCAGGCGCTGTCCTCGACCGGTGAGGACCAGCGCGTCTCCGGGTCGTCGTCGAGCACCCCCGACGCCGGGAAGTCGGGGGTCTCGTCGCCCGAGGACGACGCGGTGACGCCGTCCCCGCGCAGCAGGTCCGGTCCCGAGGTGCGGGGGAACGCGCGGACGGTGAGGGTCCGCTCCTGGCCGGCGAACGACAGCGGAACCCGGTACTCCCCGGCGGGCGTGTCCGCCGGTACGGAGACCTCCACCGGCACCGTCGTCCGCACCCCCCGGGGCACCGTCGTCCGCTCCGGCGCCCGCACCTCGATGCCGGCGGGCGGCTCCGCCTTCAGCGTGCCGCGCACCTCGTCGGGGCGGCGCGGCGTCAGCCGTACGCCGGTGCGCTGCGGGCCGCCGCCGATGACCGCGTCCGCCCGGCTGTGCTCCAGCGAGATCCCCGCGGCCGGCTCGTCGGCGAACCAGGGCACCACCGCCCGCACGGCCGGCTGTCCACCGCCCTCCGGGACGACCCGGATCGCGTCCACCCGCAGCCCCCGGCCGTCCGCCTGGGTCCAGCCGCCCGCGGCGAGCGGGCCCAGCGAGCGCCAGCCCTCACCGGGCACCCGGACCTCCAGCCGGGCGGGGCCGTCGCCCGGCTCGGTCATCGCCGTGACCGCGCGGACCGGACGGGCCCGCTCCAGCCGTACGGTGCCGTCGTCCCCCCTCTCACCCGCCCGGTCCGCCCCCGTCCACGCGCGCGACTCCTTCACCGCCCGCTCCAGGAAGGGCTCCAGCACCCCCTTGCCGACCGTCGCCCTGCTGCCCGCCGGCCCCGTCTCCGGCTCCGCGCGCAGCCGCTCCAGCTCCAGGAAGGCGCGCCAGCCCCGCTCCCCGTCACCGGCGGACTGGGCCAGGAGCATGTCCATGGCCACCTCACCCGCCCGGCCGTACCGGGAGAGCCCGTCGAGCCACGGGCGCACCTCGTCGTCCAGCCGGCCGCCGGCGGGCCCCTTCAGCCGTTCGGGCGCCTCGCGCATCACGGTGAACTCGGCGCGCAGCGCGGCAGCCGCCCGGTCGCGGCCGGCCCCGTCCGCGGAGCCGCGCAGCCGCCAGAAGTCGTCGATGAGCGGGGTGAGATAGCGCGACTCGACGGGATCGAGGATCGAGGAGGAGTGGTTGCCCGCGAGCGCCCGCAGCGCCGCGCGGGTCCGGGAGTCCCCGCCCGCGAGATCGGATATGGCCGCCTCCCAGGACTCCCGGGGCCGGTATCCGCGCGGATTCCAGCTGTAGTCGGCGGTGGTGAAGAGCGGGATACGGGAGGCCGACGCCTGCTCCATCGCATTGGCGAGCAGCGCCGCGGAGCCGCTCGCGACGGCCGGGTCCCGCCCCGTGTACGGGCCGAGGAAGATCCGGTCCTGGGCGTAGTCGTTGACCGGGTAGTTGTCCATGGTGACCAGTGGATGGCCGAAGACCTCGCGCGCGCCGGCGAGTTCCCGGCCGGTGATGGTGCGCGGCACCACGCCGACACCCGTCCAGGCGACCTGGACCCGGGGGTCCAGCGCGCCCGCGAGAGCGCGCCGGTAGTCGGTGGCGCCGTCCTGGTAGAACTCGGTCGGCATCAGGGAGAGCGGCTCGGCCCCGGGGTGGCGCTCCACCAGATGGCGGGAGACCGCGTCCGCCACCCGGGCCTGGGCGCGGGCCGCCGCGCCGGGGCCCGAGCCGAAGGCCGCCGCGTCCTCGCGGCAGTGCCACTCGCTGTAGCTGACGTCCTGGAACTGGAGCTGGAAGGCGCGCACCCCCAGCGCCCACATCGCGTCGATCTTGCGGAGCAGCGCCCGGACATCGCGCTCGTCGGCCAGGCACATCTGCTGGGCCGGGGCCACCGCCCAGGCGAGGGTGACATGGTTGTCCCGCGCGCGCTCGGCCAGTTCGCGGAAGCCGGCGCGCTGGGCCGCCGGGTAGGGCTCGCGCCAGCGGGCCTGGCGGAAGGGGTCGTCCCCGGGGGCGTAGAGATAGCGGTTCTGCTTGGTCCGGCCCATGAAGTCGATGTGGTCGAGCCGCTCCTGAGGGGTCCACGGCTCGCCGTAGAAGCCCTCGGTCGTCCCGCGCACCGCCGTGCCCGGCCAGTCGCGCACGGTGGCGCCGGCCACCGCGCTTCCCTTCGAGGGGGTGCGGACGATCAGCTGACGCAGCGTCTGGGCGCCGTGGAAGAGACCGCTCTCGCCCACTCCGTCGAGGGCGACCGTGCCCCGGCCGCGGATCTCGCCGACCGCGATCCGGTAGCCGCCCGAGGGCAGATCGGCGCGTTGAGGCGCGCGCAGGGCGCGCAGGGCGTCCTGCGCGCCCTGGCCGCCGATGTGGAGCAGCGGTCCGCGCCCCGGCAGTCCGGTGTGGACCGTGCGCACCCCGGCGTCGCCGAGCTGCCGCCGGATCAGCTCCACCGCCCGGGGGTCGGCCCCGGGCGCGGCGACGAGGGTGGCCTCGGTGCCCAGCGGAACGGCCTCCCCCGCCGCCTCGATGAACTGCGGACGGGGCCAGACCGGGGGCGGGGCGCCCTCGTCGCGGGGGCCGGCGGCGGTACGGGCCGGGGTGTGCGGGTCGGCGGGGGCGGCGACGGCGCCCTGCGCTCCCGAGAGGAGACCGCCGATGACGGCGACGGCGACGGCCGTCCGCCTCCTGCGCGCGAGCCGCACGTTTGTCTCCTTTGGGTCCCCTGATGGTCACTGTTTGGTTGCGAGCCCACCACCCCTGGCCTGAACGTGTCAACGGGCGTGGCCGATGTGCGCCTTTTGCCGGTCGCGACGGGGTGGCGGGAGGTGCCGGGCGGCGGGGCGGGAGAGCGCCGGGGAAGGTGCGACACACCGGGAACCAAATGTGACGCGGAACACGTTGACTGATCGAATACGTCTGCGGTGGAGCCCGCTGGGTAGGGCTGCACTGACCGGTAAGTGCCCGTACCGTCTGTTGGGAGTGTCATCCATGACCGCATCCGCCCATCTGCTGCTCTCCGCCATCACCACCCGGGCCGCCGCCGATGAACAGATCCCCGGCCCCCGGACCCTCTCGGGAAAACCTTCGGCGCACGGCCCGCTCAGCGAGAAACCCTGGGGCCCGGGCACCCCGCTGATGGACGAGCCGCCCGCCTTCGCGCCCCTCACCAGTGAACCGCCGCTGCCCGACGCCGCCCCTCTCACCAGCGAGCCCCCGCTCTCCGGCATAGCTCCCCTCACCAGCGAG
Source organism: Streptomyces sp. NPDC001889 (assembly GCF_053594535.1). NCBI lineage: Bacteria > Bacillati > Actinomycetota > Actinomycetes > Kitasatosporales > Streptomycetaceae > Streptomyces > Streptomyces sp. NPDC001889. The sequence goes on along the minus strand of NZ_JBSFER010000019.1, from coordinate 107,925 downwards.
CCGACGGCCGCCGGATTCACCGGCGGCTCCCAGTCCCCAGGAGTCTGAGGAGACCGCATGGGCCTTGCCAGGCTCGCCGCGCTGCACGGGGTCGCCACCTCCCGCACCACCTCCGAGGGCGTGAGCGCCCCCGTCCCCGAGGCCACCGTCGTCGCGGTCCTCGCCGCGCTCGGCGTGGACGCCACGGGCCCGGCCGCGCTCCGGACCGCCCTGGAGCGGGCCGAGTCCACCGCCCGGGAGCGGCTGCTGCCCCCGTCCGTGGTCGTCTGGCGCGAGACCCCCGAAGGAGCGGAGGAGACCGGCGGCCCCGGCCCCACAGCCCTCGGCCGGCTCCCCGCCGGCACGGCCCTGCGCGTCCTGCTGGAGGACGGCACCGAGACCGGCGACTGGCGGGGCGTGCCCTGGGGAGTGCACCGGCTGACCGCCAGGGCGCCCGACGGCCGCGGCGGGGAGAGCCTGCTCATCGCCGCCCCCGCCCGCGCCCCGAGCCCCCCGGAGCGCACCCACGGCTTCCTCGTCCAGCTCTACTCCCTGCTCTCCGCCCGCTCCTGGGGCATGGGCGACCTCGGCGACCTGGCCGAGCTTGCGGCCTGGTCCGGCCGGGCGCTGGGCACCGGCTTCCTCCAGGTCAACCCCCTGCACGCGGGCGTCCCCGCCCCCGCCGGCGGGGCCGGTGACCCCTCCCCGTACCGCCCCTCGTCGCGCCGCTTCCCCGACCCCGTCCATCTGTGCGTCGAGTCCATTCCCGAGTACGCGCGGCTGGCCGGCCGGGACCGCGACCGCGTCGACGACCTGACCGAGCGGGCCGCACGGCTGCGCGAATCGGTGCTGGCCAAGGGGGCGCTGATCGACCGGGACGCCGTCTGGGCGCTGAAGCGCGAGGCCCTGGAGGTGATCGGCCGCGTCCCGCTGGGGCCCGGCCGGCACGCCGCCTACTGCGCCTTCCTCGCCCGGCGGGGCCGCGCGCTGGAGGACCACGCCCTGTGGTGCGCCCTCGCCGAGGTCCACGGGCCGAACTGGCGCTCCTGGCCCGCCGGTCTCGGGGACCCCCGGTCGTCCGCCTCCGCCCGCGCCCGCCACGAGCTGGTGGAGCGGACCGACTTCCACTCCCGGGCCGTCTGGTACACCGACTGCCAGCTCGCAAAGGCGGACCGGGCGGCCCGCGAGGCGGGCATGGGCATCGGCATCGTCCACGACCTCGCGGTCGGCGTGCACCCCGAGGGCGCCGACACCTGGGCCCAGGGCGAGCTGTTCGCCTCCGGCATCTCCATCGGCGCGCCCCCGGACGCCTTCAACGCCCACGGCCAGGACTGGGGTCTGCCGCCCTGGCGCCCCGACTCCCTCGCCGCCTCCGGGTACGCGCCGTTCCGGGAGCTGCTGCGCGGGCTCCTCCGCCACGCGGGCGCGCTCCGGATCGACCATGTGATGGGCCTCTTCCGGCTCTGGTGGGTTCCCGGGGGCCGCCCGCCCACCGACGGCACCTATGTCCGCTACGACGCCGAGGCGATGCTCGCCGTCCTCGTCCTGGAGGCCCACCGGGCGGGCGCCGTCGTGATGGGGGAGGACCTCGGCACCGTCGAGCCGGGGGTACGGGAGGACCTGGCCCGGCGCGGAGTGCTCGGCACCTCCGTCCTCTGGTTCGAGCGCGACTGGGCGGGCTCGGGCGAGCCGCTGCCGCCCGACGCCTGGCGCGAGGGGTGTGTGGCCACCGCGACCACCCACGACCTGCCGTCGACCGCCTCCCGGCTGACGGTGGACCATGTGGAGCTGCGGGACCGGCTGGGGCTGCTGACCCGGCCCGCGCGGCGCGAGCGCATCCGGGAGCGGATCGAGGTCCAGGAGTGGCTGCGGCTCTTCCGGAGCCTCGGGCTGCTCCCGGAGGACGAGGTGGGCGAGGAGGCGTACATCCGGGCGGTCCACCGCTTTCTGCTGGCGACCCCGGCGCGGATGGTCGGCGTCTGGCTGCCGGACACGGTGGGGGACCTCCGCCCCCAGAACCTCCCCGGCACCTGGGACCAGTATCCGAACTGGCGGCTGCCGCTGGCGGACGCGGACGCCCGTCCGCTCACCCTGGAGCAGCTCGCCGCCTCCCCCCGGCTGCACGCGCTGATGAAGGTGTTCGCCTGAGGCGGGGTCCCGCCCGTACGGCACCCCCGGGCGCGCGGCTCGATCCGCCGTTCGCTACGTTGGCACCGTGGACAAGAAGAACGCTTTGCGCGCCGGCACCGTCACGGCCGGATCGACGCTCATGATGCTGCTCCTGTCGTCGCCGGCGCTCGCCCTGACGCGTGACGACGGGGATGACCCGGGCCAGGGGCTGAGTGTGATGGAGACGCTGGGGCTGTTTGTTGTCGCGCCGCTGGTGATCTTTCTGGTGATCGCGGGTCTGGTGATGGTTCTCGACAAGTCGAGGAAGCAGGAGCAGGCCTGACCGTACGGCTCCACCGCCGTACCCGCGCCCCGGCCCCCACCGGCCCCGGGGCGCTTCCTCACGCCCACCGAGCCCCGAGCGGCCCCGGCCCCGCCGGTGTGGGGTGCGCCCATCCGGCTCCGCCCGTGTGAGTGGGCTCGGCCCGTCGAGGTGAGGTGGGCCCGCCCGGCCTCCGCCCGTGATGTGTGAATGGGCTCGGCCCGTCGAGGTGAGGTGGGCCCGCCCGGCCTCCGCCCGTGATGTGTGAGTGGGCTTGGCCCCGCCGGTGTTCGGGGTGCACCCGCCGCCCCGCCGGCGGCTGGGCGGCACCACCCCAGCCCTTCTGGCGGTTGGGGCCGCACCACCCCACTCCCTCCGGGCGGGCCGAGGCACGAAATCCAGCCCCTCCGGCGTTTGAGGAGCGGGGGTTCGGGGGCCGGCCCCCGACCGTGGCCCGCACCGTGCGGGCACCTGTGGCGCAGGGGCCGTCCTCAAGCCCGGGCCGACGGAGGGCTCAAGGGGTGGGCGGGGTGGTCAGGTGGTCGTAGGTGCCGGTCAGCTCCAGCAGGCGGCGCAACCCCGGGCCGATGTCGTCCAGATGAAACGCCACCCCCTCCCCGCAGGCCGACCGATGGATCTGCAGCAGCGCCGACAACCCCATCGAATCCACCACCTCCAGCTCGCGGCAGTTCAGCCGCAGCTCCTCGACATCCCGGCGCTCGTCGAGCGCCGTCCGCACCCTCCGGAGAAGCTCACCGAAGGTGTCGTAGTCCAGGTCGCCACTGAGGGCCAGGCTCACGGTGCGCGGGCCGTGCGGGCCGGCGGGGGAGGGGGTCGCGTCGGGAGAGGTCGTCACGAGGTTCGTCCAGCGTCTCGGGGTCAGGGGCGGGAGGCGAGCGCCGAGCGCCCGGTGTCGATGATGCCGCGGGCGCGCGGGAAGTCGCGCAGTTGCTCCGCCAGCAGGTCCAGAGCGGGTACGAGGGACCGCGCGGGCACCCCTCGGGCGGTGAGGACATCGGCGGTCCAGGTCAGAAACCCCGCGAAGATCTCCGGGGCGTCGATGTACAGGGCCGCGGTGAGGAAGTCGACGACATGGGCGAGGTCCTCCGCCGTCCGCTCCCGCTGCTCGTCGCCGTACTCCCGCATCGCCGGGAAGCGTTCCTCCAGCCGCTGGAAGGTGTCGCGCACCAGGCGCGCGGAGGAGTGGGCGACCATGGCGTACTCCTGGTCGGCCAGGTGCGGCAGATCGTCCACCGACTGGTGGGCCGGCGCCGGCTGGGGCAGGGGCCCGGCGGCGAGCCGGTCGGCCGCGGCGCGTGCGTGGGGGGCCCACGCCTCCGCGCCCAGCAGCCGCGCGTACCGTCCGTCGCTGCCGAAGGCGAGCCCACCCACCATCACCGGGGTCCCGGCGGCCTGGCACGCGGTGATCGCGGTGTGGGCCAGCGGCAGCCGGGGGGAGAGGGAGCTGGACAGACAGACCGCGTCCGGTGCGGTGCGGTGGATATGGCTGATCAGATGCGCGGTGGGCACCTGCGCGCCCAGATAGTCCACCCGCCAGCCCCGCAGCCGCAGGGTCTCCGCCACCAGGCGCGCGGGCAGCGCGTGCCACTCCTGGTCCACGCAGGCGACCGTGACCCTGCCCCGGCTGGTCGCGGGGCGGTGGACGGGCAGGGTGGCGATGACGCGGTCGTTGATGGCGGTGGCCGCGTGTTCACCGGCCACGCTCATACGGTTGGCGGCCCACTCGGCCCCGACCCGGTGCTGGACGGCGGCGACCACGTCCAGCAGCACCGCCTCGGGCTCCAGCCCCGCCCGCAGGGCGTCGTCGGCGACATCGAGGGCCGCCAGTTCGTCCCCCGCCCGGACGGCGGCCCAGAGCCGCTCGACCCACCGGTCGTCCCGCTCGTCGCCGTCGGGCGCGGCGGGGCGAACGGGGGCGGCCGGGCTGTCGGGGCCGTCCCGGAGGTCGGTGGTGCGCGTGGTCATGCCGTATACCTGCCCCGTGTTCTCCCGTTCACGGCACTGAGATGGGCACCGCGGGGGGCGGTGATCGCCATGACGGCGATGTCGTCGTGGCGCCCGCCGCCGATCCACTGGGACGCGACCATCTGGATGCGCTCCACGACGGCCTCGGCCGGCATGTTGGCGCACTCGGCCGCGGCGCGCCGGAGGCGCTGGTCGCCGAACATGGTGTCGCCCAGCGGACCGCCCACGGCCTCGGTGACACCGTCGGTGAAGAGCAGACACGTCTCACCCGGCGCGAGCCGGACTTCGGCCGTGCGGGAGGTGACGACCGGCAGCACGCCGATCAGGGTCCCGCGCGTGTCGACCTCCTCCACGGTCCCGTCGCGCCGCACGACCAGCGGCGGGGGGTGCCCGGCCGAGGTCAGCCGCAGCGCCACATGGCTCTCCTCGCGGCGGACGGAGGCCATCACCAGGGTCGCGAAGCGGGTGTGGTGGCTGGTGAGCATGGCGTTGTTCAGCAGCCGCAGCATCGTGGCGTGGTCCCCGGCCATCGGCAGCAGGGCGTGCAGGGTGTTGCGGATCTTGCCGGTGAGCACCGCCGCTTCCAGCCCCTTGCCGGCCACGTCCCCGAGGACGGCGAGGGTCTCGGGGAAGTCCTCGCTGGGCGAGTGGACATCGTAGAAGTCGCCGCCGACCCGCTCGGTGTCCGTGCTGGGCCGGTACCCGCCCGCGAACTCCACCCCCTCGACCTGCCGCAGCGTCGGCGGCAGCAGCTCGCGCATGAGGGTGTCGGAGATCGTGTTCTGCTCCGCGTACAGGCGCGCGGCCGACATCGCCGCGCCGGCCCGGGCGGCGAACAGCCCGGCCAGGGTCTCCTCGGCCTCGGTGAAGGCGGCGTGCTTCGCCCGGCGCAGCAGGATCAGCGCGCCCGCCGGTACGCCGTGACCGGGCAGCGGTGTGATCGCCAGCGAGCCCACCTCGCCGAAGCCCTCGGGAACCAGCCAGTCCGGTGCCGTGGCGGGGTCGATCCACCGGGAGGGCACCGGCGGGAACCCCCGCAGCGCCTCCGCCAGTCCGGGCACGGTGTCCGGCTCCTCGCCGACCGAGCCGCGGGTGAACTCGCCCCGGTGGTCGCAGCCGACCACCGGCAGCCTTCTGGCGGCGGTGGGCGCGATGACCAGGGCGGCGTCGGCCAGATGCTCGGTGGCCAGCCGCGCCGTGACCTCCATGCACCGGTCCAGGTTCAGCGAGGCCAGCAGGGCGCTGGAGGCCTCGGTGAGGAAGTGGGTGCGCCCGCGCTCCGCCGCCAGCTCGTCCACGGCGGTCCGGTAGGCGGTCTCCTCGACCAGCCACCACACGGTGCCGCCGTCCGGGAGGACGGAGGGACGCGCCGCGAACGACCGGTCCCCCACCGCGCCGCCCACGGGGGCCGGGTGAGGGGCTTCGCCGGCGGTCACGAGCCAGGCGGGGCCGGTCAGGGCCCGCCCGGCGCGGGCGTCGGGGAGCAGTTCGCGGGCCGCGTCGTTCAGTTCCACGACCGTTCCGTCCGCGCCGGTGACCACCACGGGACAGGGGGCGTCGGCAGCGCTCAAGGTGCTGGTGGCACCGGTGGTGTGGGAGCCGACGGGGGAGGACATCATGTGAACGGGGCCCCTACGCGTGGTCCCTCACCTCACTCAGCGAAGACGACAGATGTTCAAGAACAGTCCCGCACTGTGGTGGCACTGTGCAACCACCGGACCGGTCACGGGCCCCTGTCGGCGACCGGCTGAGCGGTTCCCTGGGCACAGACTCATGACGATTGCCCGCAAGCCGGGCACCGGGGCCGTGCGAAGTTTCACACCGTGTCCACAGGCGGCCGGGGTGCCGGGCCCGGTGCGGGCGGCGCGGGGACGGCCGGGGTCAGACCGGGTGCGCGCCCATCAGCCGGCGGAGCAGATCGGCGAGCTGCTCCGCCTGCTCCGCGCTGAGCGCCGCGTCGAACACCTGGTGCTGAAGCGCCAGCCCGGCGGTCACCGCCTGCTCGATCACCTCCAGGCCCCGCTCCGTGAGCGTGACCCTCAGGCCCCGCCGGTCGTCCGGGTCGGGGCTGCGGGTGAGCAGGCCCGCCCTCTCCAGCTTGTCGAGACGGCCGGTCATCCCGCCGGTGGTCAGCATCAGCGCGGCCGACAGCTCTCTCGGCGAGAGCGTGTAGGGCTCCCCGGACCGCCGCAGCGCCGAGAGCACGTCGAACTCGCCGCGGCTGACGCCGTACCGCCGGTACTCCCTCTCCTGGAGATCCCCCATGGCGCGGGCGATGCGGTAGATGCGTCCGTACGCGGCCATCGGGCCGGTGTCGAGATCCGGCCGCACCGCCGCCCACTGGTCGACGATCGCGTCCACGGCGTCCCGGGCCGGGGCCCGCGTTCCGGGCCCCGGGGCGGTTGAGGAGTTCATGGGGCGATTATCGGACGCCTTCCGCTTGGCTGCAAGTAAGCGGCATGCGGTTAAGCATCTTGACGGTAAGTAGCTTAGAGGTAAGCTATCTCACCATGAACCGAGCAGCCGTCATCGCCCTCACCGCCCTCGCCCCGATCTCCTGGGGCTCCACCTATGTGGTCACCACGGAGTTCCTGCCACCCGACCGACCGCTGTTCACCGGGCTGATGCGAGCCCTCCCCGCCGGTCTGCTGATCCTCGCGCTCACCCGGGTGCCGCCGCGCGGGGCCTGGTGGTGGCGGGCGGCCGTGCTGGGCGCGCTCAATATCGGGGCGTTCTTCCCGCTGCTCTTCCTCGCCGCCTACCGGCTGCCCGGCGGGGTCGCGGCCGTCGTCGGCTCGGTCGGGCCGCTCTTCGTGGTGGGCCTCGCCGCGCTGCTGCTGGGCGAGCGCCCCACCACCCGTACCCTGCTCACCGCGATCACCGCGGCCCTCGGGGTGAGTCTGGTGGTGCTGCGCGCCGGAGCCGCCTTCGACCTCATCGGTGTCCTGGCCGGGCTCGCGTCGTCCGTGTCGATGTCCGCCGGAGTGGTGCTGACCAAGCGCTGGGGCCGGCCCGAGGGCGTCGGCCCGCTGGTGATGACGGGCTGGCAGCTCACCGCGGGCGGGCTGCTGATAGCCCCGGTCGCGTTTCTGGCCGAGGGCGCGCCGCCCGCGCTCACCGGCACCAACGCCGCGGGCTATCTCTATCTCGCGCTCGCCAACACCGCCGTCGCCTACTGGCTCTGGTTCCGGGGCATCGAGCGGCTCACCGCCACCTCCGTCACCCTGCTGGGCCCGCTGTCGCCGATCACGGCCGCGGCCATCGGCTGGGCGGCGCTGGGCGAGGCGCTCACTCCCGTACAGCTCCTGGGCATGGTGGTGGCCTTCGCCGCGACCCTGGCCGGACAGCTCGGGCCCCGTCGTGAACGGGCCGTGCCCGCCGTGGCCTCGGGGCCCGAGCCGCTGCCGGACCCGGTCCCCGGCCACCGGGGCCCGGGGCCGAGGGTCTGAGGGCCAGGCCCTAGGAGGCGGCGTCGGCGGTCACCGCGAGGTTCTGGAGGTAGCGCATCAGCGTCATCAGCACATCCCTGCTGGAGCCCCGGAGCCGGGCGTCGCAGTCGACGATCGGCACCGAGGCCGGCAGGTCGAGAGCCGTGCGGATCTCCTCGATCGGATACATCGGGGCTTCCGGGAAGGTGTTGATCGCGACGACGAACGGCACCCGGCGCTCCTCCAGCCGCCCGATGACATCGAAGCTGACCTCCAGCCGCCGGGTGTCCACCAGGACCACCGCGCCCAGCGCGCCCTCGAACAGCCCCCGCCACAGGAACCAGAACCGCTGCTGTCCCGGGGTGCCGAAGAGATAGAGCACCAGCTCGTCGTTGATGCTGATCCGGCCGAAGTCCATGGCGACGGTGGTGGAGGTCTTGTTGCGCTCCACACCGTGGGTGTCGTCGACACCCACCCCGGCCTGGGTCATCGTCTCCTCGGTGGTGAGCGGCTTGATCTCGCTCACCGAGCCGACAAGGGTCGTCTTGCCCACTCCGAAACCGCCCACGATGACCACCTTGACGGCGGCGGTGGCCGTCTCCGGCAGCACGTCCTCGCTGCGCGGGCCCACGGCCTGCTCAGAGCTTCTGAAGTCCATCGATCACTGCCTCAATCAAAGCGCGGTCGGGGAGTAGCGCGGGCTGGACCGGAGCGCGGGCCATCACCTGGCTGTCCAGCAGCAGATCGCTGAGCAGGACGGTGACCACACTCACCGGAAGACTCAAGTACGCGGAGATCTCGGCCACCGAGAGCGGCGACTGGCACAGCCGGATGATCGCGGCGTGTTCCGGCTGCATACCGTGCCGGGGGCCCGACTTGGCCACGATCAGGGTGACCAGGTCGAGCGTGGCCGGCACGGACGCCCCGCTGCGTCCGCCCGTAATGACATACAGCCGCTCGGGACTGCTCTCCTCCCAGTCCCCGGCATGGCTCACGCGGACTGCCTGTCCTGACGCGGCGGGCTGGACAGGTGCTCTCCGATCCGCAGTACGAGGTCGCGCATCCGCTGTCCCATCAGTCCGGCATCGACACCCTCGTCGGCGAGCACGGCCAGGAACGCGCCCGAGCCCGCCGCCATCAGGTAGAAGAAGCCACCGCTCATCTCGATGACGACGAGATGCATCCGGCCGTCGCTGCCCGGAAGCTCGGAGGCGACGGCACCCGCCAGGGACTGGAGGCCGGCGCAGGCAGCGGCCAGCCGGTCGGCGGTGTCGTTGTCCGCGCCGTACTGCGCCATCCGCAGCCCGTCCGCCGACAGCACGACCACATGTCTGGTCTGCGGTACGCCTTCTGCCAGGTCCTTGAGCATCCAGTCCATGTTGGTCTGGTTGGACTGCTGCTGAATCATGGCTGCGTACTCCCCTTGTTCGTCTGGGTTGCCTCACCGGCCAGGCCGTTCTGGAACGCCGTGAGCCACATACCGGGCTGTACCGCGGGGGCGGCGTCCGGCTGGGGCGTCGCGGCGGCAGCGGGCGCCGCGGTGGCGGGGGCCTTGCGGCGCCGCTGCGGCAGCCCGGTCGCCGTCCGTTCGGTGATCACCGGAAGTTCTTCGTCCGGCATGAGGTCCGTGATGGCGGGGCCGGTGGTCTGCCTGACCGGCTGCGCATCGGGCATCGGCACACCGCTGGGCCGGGGGCCGGACGCGGCGCCGATGCCGTGTGCCAGTCCGGTCGCCGACGCGACGGTGGTGATCAGTTCCTTGGGTACGACGAGGACCGCGCGCACTCCGCCGTACGCGGACGAACGCAGCGAGACCTGGAATCCGTAGGCCTGGGCGAGCCGGCCGACCACGGCCAGGCCGAGGCGGGGCGTCTCGCCCAGGTCGTTCACATCGATGCCCTGCTGGGCCTGGCGCAGCATGCGCTCGGCCCGCAGCCGGGCCTCCTCGCTCATGCTCACACCGCCGTCCTCGATCTCCACGGCGATGCCCGAGTTCACATCGACGGCGGTGAGATGGACCTTGGTCTGCGGCGGCGAGTAGCGGGTGGCGTTGTCGAGCAGTTCGGCGAGCGCGTGGATCAGCGGTTCGACGGCGGTGCCGACGACGGCGACCTCGGAGACCGAGTGCAGCTCGACGCGCTGGTAGTCGATGATCCGGGACATCGCGCCGCGCATCACGCTGTAGAGGGGTACGGCCCTGCTCCACTGGCGGCCCGGCCGCGCGCCGCCGAGCACGGCGATGGAGTCGGCGAGCCGGCCGATCAGCGCGGTGCCGTGGTCGATCCGGAGCAGATCGCCGAAGACCTCGGGGTTCTTGCCGTGCCGGTCCTCCATCTCCCGCAGCTGCTGGGCCTGCTGGTGGACGATGGCCTGCACCCGGCGGGCGATGTTCACAAAGGCGCGCTGGGCGGACTCGCGGAGGTCCTCCTCCCTGGCCACGGCGTCCAGCACGGAGCTGAGCACGGCCTGGTGCTCGCTGGAGGTGTGCAGCGAGTCGAGGATGTCCTCGGGGAACTCGCCCTTGCGCAGCCGCTCCACCACCTGGGGCAGCAGTTCGCGGACGAGCCGGGTGGTCTCGGCCTGCTCACGGGCGAGGGTGGCCTCGCGCTCGGCGAGCCGGGCGCTGAGCAGGGTCGCGCGACGGCCCCGGCGCACGGTCTCCGCGCAGGAGATGGCGATGGCGGTGACGGCGATGATGTCGACCCAGATCACGGCGGCCCGCGCGGAGCCGGAGACCGTGGCGGCCGCTCCGGCCGCGGCTACGGCGGTGACGACGACGGGCACGAGCCACACAAGGGAAGCCGCGGGCCGCGGAGTTTCGGTCGACGTGTCCTGTCGGACCATCAGCACCCTCAAACCATCGGAACGGGAATGATCATATGACGACAGTCGGGGAGCATATCTGTGTCCTGCAACGGCAGATGACGTCAGGTCATGAATTTGGCCAGATGTTGACGCTTGAGAACGGTGAAGGCGCCCAGGTCCTGGGACCTGGGCGCCTCAACGATGATTTTCAGCCAAGTTAGAAGCGGAGTCAGCGGTTTGGCGTCCCGCCGCCGCCCCGGCCCCTCAGGAGGCGGAGGCCGCGTCCGCCGCCTGCGCCCTCAGCGCCCGCTCCACACCCGAGCGCGACTCGGAGACCAGCCGGCGCAGCGCCGCCGTCGGCTCGGCCGACTCCAGCCAGGCGTCCGTGGCGTCCAGCGTCGCCCGCGAGACCTGGAACGAGGGGTAGAGCCCCACCACGATCTGCTGGGCCATCTCCGTGCTGCGCGACTCCCACACACCCTTGACCACCGCGAAGTACTTCTCGGTGTACGGGGCGAGCAGCTCGCGCTGGTCGCTCTGCACGAAGCCGCCGATGACGGCCTCCTGCTTGGCGTTGGGCAGGCTGTCGCCCTCCACGGCGAGCGCCCACGCCTCCGCCTTCGCCTCCGCGGACGGCCGGGCCGCGCGGGCGGTGGCCGCGTGCTGCTCGCCCGCCGCCGTGCGGTCCCGCTCGTACTCCGCCGCGATGCCGTCCTCGTCCAGCACCCCGGTCGCCGCCAGCCGCTCCACGAACGCCCAGCGCAGCTCGGTGTCGACGGCCAGGCCCTCGATCGAGTCCGCGCCGTCCAGCAGCGCCTGGAGCAGATCGAGCTGCTGCGGGGTGCGGGCGGTGGCCGCGAAGGCCCGCGCCCAGGCGAGCTGGTGGTCGCTGCCCGGCTCGGCGGCCCGCAGATGCGCCAGCGTCGCCTCCGTCCACTGGTTCAGGCCCGTCTCGCGCCACTCCGGCGCGGCGTACAGCTCGATCGCCGTCTTCACCTGGCGGTGCAGCGACTGCACGACACCGATGTCCGACTCCTTGCCGATGCCCGAGAGCACCAGCGACAGATAGTCCCGGGTGGCCAGCTCGCCGTCGCGGGTCATGTCCCACGCCGCCGACCAGCAGAGCGCGCGCGGCAGCGACGCGGTGAAGTCGCCCAGGTGCTCGGTGACCGCCTTCAGCGACTCCTCGTCCAGCCGGACCTTGGCGTACGAGAGATCGTCGTCGTTCAGCAGGACGATCAGCGGGCGCCGGGTGTTCGCGGGGAACGGCACATTGGTCAGCTCGCCGTCGACATCCAGCTCGATCCGGTCTGTCCGCACCAGCTTCCCGCTCGCCGGGTCGAGGTCGTAGCAGCCGACCGCGATCCGGTGCGGGCGCAGCGTCGGCTCGCCCTGGGCGCCCACGGGCAGCGCCGGGGCCTCCTGGCGGACCCGGAAGGAGGTGACGAAGCCCTCCGCCGAGACCTCGATCTCCGGGCGGAGCACATTGATACCGGCCGTCTGGAGCCACTTCTGCGACCAGGTCTTCAGATCGCGTCCCGAGGTCTCCTCAAGAGCGCCCAGCAGATCCGTCAGAACGGTGTTTCCGAAGGCGTGGGCCTTGAAATAGGACTGCACACCGCGGAAGAACTCGTCCTCGCCGACATAGGCCACGAGCTGCTTCAGCACGGAGGCACCCTTGGCATAGGTGATTCCGTCGAAGTTCACCAGGACATCGTCGATGTCCCGGATCTCCGCCATGATCGGGTGCGTGGAGGGGAGCTGGTCCTGGCGGTACGCCCAGGTCTTCATGGAATTCGCGAACGTGGTCCACGAATGGGGCCAGCGCGAACCCGGGGCGGCGGCCTGGCAGGCGATGGAGGTGTAGGTGGCGAACGATTCGTTCAGCCACAGATCGTTCCACCACTCCATGGTGACGAGGTCGCCGAACCACATGTGCGCCAGCTCGTGCAGGATGGTCTCGGCCCGCACCTCGTACGCCGCGTCCGTCACCTTCGACCGGAAGACGTACTGGTCACGGATGGTGACGGCGCCCGCGTTCTCCATCGCGCCCGCGTTGAACTCCGGCACGAAGAGCTGGTCGTACTTGGCGAACGGGTAGTCGTAGTCGAACTTCTCCTGGAACCAGTCGAAGCCCTGGCGGGTGACCTCGAAGATGGCGTCCGCGTCGAGATACTCGGCGAGGGAGGGACGGCAGTAGATGCCGAGCGGTACGGACTGGCCGTCCTTCTCGTACGCGCTGTGCACCGAGTGGTAGGGGCCGGCGATCAGGGCCGTGATGTAGGTGGAGATCCGGGGGGTCGGCTCGAAACGCCAGACACCGTCCGCGGGGGCCGGGGAGGGGGTCGGTGAATTGGAGATGACCGTCCAGCCCTCGGGGGCCCGCACCGTGAACCGGAAGGTGGCCTTGAGGTCGGGCTGCTCGAAATTCGCGAATACCCGGCGGGCGTCCGGGACCTCGAACTGCGTATAGAGATACGCCTGCTCGTCGACCGGGTCGACAAAGCGGTGCAGGCCCTCGCCGGTGTTGGTGTACGAGCAGTCGGCGACGACCTTCAGCTCGTTCGGGCCCTCGTGGAGATGGGGCAGCGCGATGCGCGAGTCGCGGAAGACGGCGGCGACGTCGAGGGACTTGCCGTTGAGGACGACCTCGTGGACGGCGGGGGCGACGAGGTCGATGAAGGTTTCGGCGTTCGCCTCGGCGGAGTCGAAGCGCACGGTGGTCACCGAGCGGTAGATGCCGCCGTCCTGGGCGCCGCTGAGGTCGAGGTCGACCTCGTACGCGTGGGTGGTGAGAAGGCGTGCGCGCTGCTGCGCCTCTTCGCGGGTCAGGTTCGTGCCAGGCACCCGGTCATCTCCTTTTTCGTGACGTTTGGCGTCATCCTTCCATGGGTGGGTGGGAAGCCCGAGCCCCGCATGCTGCGGGTCTTCCGCGACGCGTGGACCGTCGCCCCGGCCCCCGCGCGCCCCCGGGCTCCGCCCTGCCCCGCCGCCGCGTGAGGCACCCTTCACCCCTCCGGCCATCCCGGGGGTCAGGCCCCCGGCCCCGCCGGCGGGCCGATCCACGAACTCCAGCCCCTCCGGCCGTGCCGGGGCACAAGCTCCCAGCCTTGCCGACGTGCCGGGGCACAGGCTCCCAGCCTTGCCCGGGGCACAGGCCCCCGGCCCCGCCGGCGATTGAGGAGCACCACCCCAGCCCCGCCGGCGTTTGAGGCGCGGGGGTTCGGGGGCTGGCCCCCGACTGTGGCCCGCGGGGTGCGGGTTTCCTGTGGTGCGGGGTCCGTCCTCAAGCGCCGGACGGGCTGGGTTTGTGCGGGTTTCCTGTGGCACAGGGTCCGTCCTCAAGCGCCGGACGGGCTGGGTTTGTGCGGGTTTCCCGTGGTGCGGGGTCCGTCCTCAAGCGCCGGACGGGCTGGTCGAACCCAGCCTCGTCGGCGAGATGAGACGCAATCCAGCCCCGCCGGCGTTTGAGGCGCGGGGGTTCGGGGGCTGGCCCCTGACCGTGGCCCGCACGGTGCGGGGTCCTGTGGTGCGGGGTCCGTCCTCAAGCGCCGGACGGGCTGGGATCGCTCGGGTTTCCTGTGGCGCGGGGTCCGTCCTCAAGCGCCGGACGGGCTGGGTTTGTGCGGGTTTCCCGTGGTGCGGGGGCCGTCCTCAAGCGCTGGATGGGCTGGGGTTGCTCGGGGTGCCCGTGGCCCGTGGCCCCTGGCCCGGGGCCACGGTGGTCGCAGGGGTCAGGGGGTGAGTTCGGCTGCGACCAGTTCCGCGATCTGGATCGCGTTGAGCGCCGCACCCTTGCGGAGGTTGTCGTTCGAGAGGAAGAGCGCGAGACCGTGCTCAACGGTCTCGTCGACCCGGACGCGCCCCACATAGGACGCGTCCTTCCCCGCCGCCTGCAACGGCGTCGGAATCTCCGAGAGCTCCACCCCCGGAGCCCCGGCCAGCAGCTCATACGCCCGCTCCACCCCCAGCGGACGCTCGAAGCGCGCATTCACCTGGATCGAGTGCCCCGAGAACACCGGCACCCGCACACACGTCCCGGACACCTTCAGCTCCGGCAGCTCCAGGATCTTCCGGGACTCGTTGCGGAGCTTCTGCTCCTCGTCCGTCTCGAAGGACCCGTCGTCCACCAGGTTCCCCGCGAGCGGCAGCACATTGAAGGCGATCGTCCGCTGGTACACCCCCGGCTCGGGGAACTCCACGGCCTCCCCGTCGTGGGTCAGCTCCGTCGCGCGCTCCACCACACCCTTCACCTGGCCGTCCAGCTCCGCCACCCCGGCGAGCCCCGACCCGGAGACCGCCTGGTAGGTGGTGGCGACCAGCGCGGTCAGCCCCGCCTCCCGCGCCAGCGGCTTCAGCACGGGCATCGCGGCCATGGTGGTGCAGTTCGGGTTGGCGATGATCCCCTTGGGGCGGTCCTTGACCGCGTGCGGGTTGACCTCGGAGACCACCAGCGGCACCTCGGGGTCCAGCCGCCACGCGGAGGAGTTGTCGATCACGACGGCACCCTGCCCCGCGACCTTCTCCGCCAGCGCCCGCGAGGTCGCCCCGCCCGCCGAGAAGAGCACGATGTCCAGGCCGGTGTAGTCGGCGGCGGCGGCGTCCTCGACGGTGATCGGGGTGCCCTCCCAGTCGATCGTGGACCCGGCCGAGCGCGCAGAGGCGAACAGCCGCAGCTCGTCCACGGGGAACTTCCGCTCGGCGAGGATGCTGCGCATGACTGTGCCGACCTGACCGGTCGCTCCGACGATTCCGACCCTCACCGATGTCTCCTCTGTGCGTGTCCGCGTGATTTTACGGGGCTGAGTGCTGCCGCTCCCCATGATGCGTATGTCCTGGCCCGACTTGTCCAGTCCATTGTCCGAAGGGCGGACGCTGTGACGTAGGACATGCGATCCGGCCGGGGCGAACGGTTTCGCCCACCCCCGCGTCGTAGGGGAAACGCGACGTGGGGAGGCACCTTGCCGATCAGAGGACCCGGCCGAGCGCCGGGGGACGGGGGAGCGGACGATCCGCTCGACCCCGCGCAGATCTCCCGGGTGCGGGCCGTGCTCGCGCTCGGCGGCGTACCGCGCTCCGACCTCGCCGACGGTGTCCAGCAGATCCGGCTGCGGCTGCTGGAGCGCCGGGCCGACGGCCGGGAGCCCCCTCGGGACGTGGGCGCCTGGGCCGCCGTGGTCGCCTCGCACCTCGCCGCCGACTGGCACCGCACCCGCACCAGACACCGCAGGACCGGCGCCCGGCTCGCCCAGCTGAGGGTGTGGAGCCCGCAGGCCCCGGACGGCCCGGAGGCTCGGCTGCTGGCGCTCACCGTCGCCGACGGTCTCGACGCCCTGCCCCCGCTCCAGCGCCAGGTGCTGGTGCTGGTGCTGCGGTTCTACGCGGATCTCACCGTCCCCCGGATCGCCCGGGAGCTGGGGGTGCCCGAGGGCACGGTCAAGAGCCGGCTGCACGCGGCGGCGAAATCGATGCGGGCCCGGCTCCATGTGGACGAGGTGGTGTGACATGCCGACGACCGGTGATGACGGATACGGCGACGACGACCGGGCGCTGATGGCGGTCCTCCTCGGGGAGCCCGCGCCGGAGGGCCCCGGGGCCGGGGCGGCGTACCGCCGTGCCGCCCGCGACATGGACACCCTGGCCGGGCAGCTCCGTGTGCTGGGCCACGAGCTGTCCTGGGACCCGGGCCACCACCCCGTGCCCCCGCCGGAGCCCCCGGCCCGGCGGCGCGGGCGGGCGGTCCTGGCACTGGTGGCCTCGGTGGCGGTGCTCGCCGGGCTCGCGGCGGCCTGGCTCTCCCCCGGGCCCGGCGCGGCCGGGCCCGAGGCGGAGTCCAAGCCCGTGGTCTGCTCCCGGCTGATCGCGGAGGGCACCGTGGCCCGGACCGAGCCGGACGGCGACCGCCTCCGGGTCGTCCTGGCCGTGGACCGCTATCTCGTCCCCGGGCACGGACCCCGGGAGAGGGCCTTCACCGTGGAGCGCGCCGAGGCCGCCCGGTACGCGGACGGGAGCCGGCTGCTCGTCCACCTCTTCCGGGTGCGGGGCGGGCGGGAGGAGGAGGTCGCCGTCTACCGGGGAGCGGAGATCGACCGGGTCGAGGAGCTGCTGCCGGTCCCCGCCGGACCGGGGGACGGCGACGGCCGCTGCGGCACCCCGGAGTGAGACAGCCGCGGCACCCCGGAGTGAGACAGCGGAAAGGGGGCGCCCGGCCCGCGGACGCCCCCTTCACCTCACCGCTGTTACGGCGTGACCTTCTCGATCACGACGCTGCCCGCGCCCGCGGCGGTGCCGCGCGCGTTGACCAGCCGGGCCTCGCCGAAGAACTGGCGCCCCTCGGGAGCCGCACCGGCCACCACGACCTCCGCGCGCGCCTGCGCGGAGGCTCCGTGCGCCAGCTCGACACTGCTCGCCGGGTCCACCTTCAGCTGACCGAGCGACGGCGCGAAGAACACATCGCGGTAGCCGTACTCCGTCGTCCCGGACGGGACCGAGTAGCCGTCGACCACGATGGTGTACGTGCCGGCCGCCGGCTTCGTGAGGCTGACAGCCTCCTCGGAGTCGCCGTCCGCGGCCTGCCCGACCAGGGTGGTGCCCCGGTAGACGGCCAGGTCCAGGTCCGCCTGGGCGTCCGAGACCCCGCCGATCGCGACATCGAGCCGCTCGACGCCCTCGCCGAGGGTGACGGTCGTCTCCCGCGACTCACCGTTCGCGATCACCGGACGGGCGACCTTCGCCGAGCCCAGCGAACCGCCCTCCAGCTTGCCCTTCACCGCGGCACCGCGGTTGGTGACCGTCCACTCGACCGGGGCCGGCGTGCCGACCTTCGCCTCGGCGAGCTTCTGCGGCTCCGGGGCGAAGTCCGCGCCCAGCACCGTGACGTCCAGCTGGTAGGGGTTGTCCAGCAGCGGCGAGGTGCGCCGCGACTCGACCTCGATCTCCCAGACACCCGGCTGCGGGTTGGCGTACGACCGCAGGTCCGGACGGCAGGTGTTCGAGGGGCTGTTGTAGTTCGGGTAGCAGTAGATCGTGGCGCTGTCCTCCATCTGCACCCCGTACGGGTGGATGGAGATGAACCGCGTCTGGCTGCCCTGCGCGAGTCCGCCGAGCGCGACCTCCAGGGTCTTCGCCCCGGCGGGCACGGTCACGAAGTACGACCTGTGGCTGTTGCGCTGCACCGACGAGGAGTCCGAGAGGGTGTGTCCGGCCCTGGCCAGCTCGTCGGAGACCACCACGGTCGACAGGATCTGCTTGTCGACGCCCTCGGTGCGCGGGTCGTCCGCCTCCAGGATGGCGCTGTGCACGCCGTCCGTCTTCGGCCGCGCCTGCACGGTGACGGTGACCGGCTGGTTCAGCGGCAGCCGCACCCGGTCGCCGCCGAGCAGACGGAACGTGTTGCCGGTGTTGTACTTCCACTCCAGGTTGTGCCAGCGGGCGCCCTCGGGGCCGCTGGTCCTGGTGACGGTGATGTCGTACGTCTTCGCCTGGCCGGCCTTCAGCCCGCCCTCGCGGTCGTAGAGACCGGTGCCGAAGCCCGGGGTCTTCAGCGCGAAGTCGATCGAGGTGTCGACCGGGGCCTTGACGGTGTACTCGTGGGCGGTGGCGCCGTTCCGCACCGACTCCCACGCGTCCACCACGTCGATCATGCCGGCGCCCTGCTCGTGCGCCTTCACGCCGGGGATCTTGTTGGCGGTGCTGGTGACCGCGGTGCGCAGCTTCGCCGGGGTCAGCTCGATCCCGCGCTGCTTGGCGGCCGACAGCAGCAGCGCGCTCGCGCCCGCCACCTGCGGCGAGGACATCGAGGTGCCCTGGAGCATCGAGTAGCCGGGCGGCAGCGCGTACCCGGCCTCGGCGACCGGACCGCCGGCCTGCCAGGTCTGGGTGGTCTGGATCGCCGCGCCGGGGCCGGTGATGGTCGGCGTGAAGCCGCCGTCCTCACGGGGGCCGCGGGAGGAGAACGGCATCATCGCGTTCTTCTTGGTGACCTCGGAGCCGTAGTTGGCGGCCCAGGTCTCCTTGGTGATCGAGGCGCCGACGGAGATCGCCTTGTCGGCCACGCCGGGGTCGCCGATGGTGTTGACGCCCGGACCGTCGTTGCCGGCCGAGATGACCAGCTGGACGCCGTAGAGGTCGATCAGCCGGTTGTACATCAGGGCACGGGTGTTGTTGCCGTCGTTGAGCGCCGGCAGACCGCCGATGGAGATGTTGACGATGTCGACACCGCGGTCGATGACCAGATCGGCCAGACCCTCGGTCATCGCGATGTTGGTGCAGCCGCCGGTCCAGGAGCAGGCGCGCGAGGAGACCAGCTTGGCGCCGGGCGCCGCGCCGTTCATCTTGCCGCCGAAGAGGCCGTTGGCGGCGGTGATGCCGCCGACGTGCGAGCCGTGCGAGCCCTCGATGACACCGATGCCCACGAAGTCGGCCGTCGCGCCCGCCGGATTGTACACGACGTCCTCGCGGACCTCGATCACGAACGGGATGCGCTCGGCGACCGGGGTGGCCGGGTTGTCCTTGCCGAAGTACCCGATCTGGAAGCCGTTGCGGTACGGCTTCATCACCGTGTCGTTGGTGAAGTCGGCGTCGTCGTTCAGGTCGACCCGGACCGTGCGGGTCTCCGTGTCGTAGAGCAGCGCCCAGCGGTCGGTGGTGTCGCCGTCGCGGTTGAGGTCACCGGCCATGTCGCCGCCGAGGGTGGCGTTCTCGGAGAAGACGCTGAACCGGTACGAGCCCGCGGGGGCCGTGTACGCGCGCCCCGCCTCGGTGAACGCCGGGCCCGTGACGCCCTTGTCCATCCGGCGCCAGGTGCCGTCCCGGTCCTGGACCGGGTCGGTCGCCGTCACCCAGTCGACGATCTTGCGCTCGCCGGTGGTGGTCTTCTGGAGCGCCGGGTGCGAGACGTCGACACCGGAGTCCAGGATGCCGATGGTCACCCCGCGGCCGTCGTACTTGGGGTTCTCCTTGACGAACTGGACCGCGCCCGTCTCGAAGGAGGGGTTGTACGGGTTGACCGCCGGGGTGTTCTTGTCCGGGGCCGGGTAGGAGCGGGCCTGCTTGCCCGCCGCGCGGCCCGGCTTCGCGGAGCCGGCGCCGGGCGCCGGGTCCTCCAGCTTCACCTCGTGCTTGAGGTCGATGCCCTGGACGCTGGAGAGCTTGGCGGCGGCCTTCAGCGTCCCCTCCGCCTTCGCGGTGGGGATCGTGGCCCGCACATAGCCGATTCTGTCGATGGTCTTGCCGACCATCGTGCCCTCGACGGCTCTGAGCTGCCGGACCACCGTCTCGGTGGCGCCGGGGGCGGTGGCGACCATGACGGTGACGGTCTTCTCGCCGGTGGCCTGGGCCTCGGCGAGCAGTTCCTCATCGGCCGAGCCGAGCTTCTCGGAGGCCGGCGCCGCCTTGACGGGCGGGCTCACCGAGGGGTCGTCGGCCGGGGTGGCGGCGAACACCGGTACGGTGCCCGCGGCCACCAGTGCGGTCACCATCGAGGCCGCGGCCGCGATGCGGGCCGCGCGTCTGCGCCCTGGCACGGAGCGCCCGGATATGGAGCTCTGGGAATCGGGGGTCATCAGCATCCCTGGTTGTGAAAGAGACGTTTCGCTGTGATGAGACGTCAGTCCGGATTTCGGTGCCGGATGACCGCTCAGCCTCTCCTACGGGAGCGGGTTTTGTGGAGAGCTGACGGAGGCCTGATGTGGTCATGGCATAAATCCGCCACCGTGGAGGACGTGCCAACGGGAGCAAACCCTCAGCAATCCCCCGCCGGACGCGGCCCGGTGGCCGGATCAGCGCGGCAGCACCACCACATACGCCGCGGGCTCCCGCTCGGACGCCGTCATCAGCGCCGTCCGCACCACCATCGCCTGCTGCTCGGCCGACTCCCGCAGCCCCTGCGGCGTCAGATGGACGACGGTGATCCCCAGCCGCTCCAGATGCTCCCGCTTGCGGACGCACTCCGACCAGGCCGCGTCCCGGTCGCGGCGCGGGGTACGGGTGTTCAGCTCGACCGCCACCGCGTGGTCCGGCCAGTAGGCGTCCACCGCGCCCAGCAGCGGACCCCCCGGAATCCGCAGATCCACATTCCACAGCGGGTCCGGCAGCCCCTCGCCGTCCACCATCGCGTACAGCCGCTCCTCGGCCAGCGCCCGCCCCTCCGCGAGCAGCGAGTCCACGGCCTCCACCACATGGGGACGGTCCAGCAGCCGGGAGCGGTTCAGCTCCGCGACCACCGCGCCGGGCTCGCAGTGCCCGCGCCGCACGGCCTCGGCGAGCAGCGGCCGTACCGCGCCCGTGTCACCGAGCCGGGCGACCGCGTCCGCGAGGGCCCGGGCGACGGGCGCGACCGGCAGCCCGGTGATCTCCTGCGCCTCCGGCATCTCCTGCGCCCGCACGATCCGGGCGTAGCCGGCGGACCGCAGCCGCCGGGACCGGGGCACCAGGACATCGATGTGCTCCAGATCGAGCAGCGGAGGCGCCGAGTCGAACTGGTGCAGCGCGAGCGCGGCGAGCCCGGTGATCACGGCCTCGCCGCACGGGGGAGTGGTGCCGCCCTGCGACGCGGCCGGCCGCACCGCGTACAGCAGCGCGCCGTGCAGCCGCTCCTCGCTGGTGGCGGTGGAGCGGTGCGGCAGATACACCCCCGGAAGCAGCGCCTGCCAGGGGCCCTTGGGCCGGGCGCGGGCGGCGGCCTGGGCGGGCGAGATGCCCTCGGAGCGGAGCTGGACGGCGGTCAGCACACGGGGGAGGGTCAGCGGCGGCGCGGTGCGGGTGTCGTGTCTCATGCACGGGGCATGCCCACGGCTCACCGTGCGGCTAACCTCCGTGACGGACCCGTCGGCCGGCCGTGACGGCTCCGCCCCGAACTCCCCAGGCCCACGGGCCGGTCGGGGTGTTCAAACGCTTTCCCGGGCGTACCTCCGCCCGGGTGGACGGCTCCCGTCAAACCTCCCGGGGCGCAACGATCGGGCCCCGCCCCGCCCGGTGCGGGACCGCACCGGGCGGGGGCCGGTTCAGGCAGCGGAACCGGCGTCGCGGACCTGGCCGCGCAGGGCGCGGGCGAGGTCGTCGCGGGCCTCCAGGACCAGCCGCCGCAGCGCCGGAGCGGCCAGGGGGCGCTCCGCCAGCCAGGCGTCGGCCGCCGTGAGCGCGGGCTCGCCCTGGAGCGAGGGGAAGAGCCCCGACACCACGTCCATGCCGATCTGGATGGACCGCTCGGACCAGACCCGCTCGATCGCCGCGAAGTACCGCTCGGTGTACGGGGCCAGCAGCTCCCGCTGCCCCGTCTGGACGAAGCCCGCGATGGTGGCGCCGGCCAGCGCGTTGGAGAGCGCGTCGGACTCCACCACCCGCGCCCACGCCCGTTCCTTGACCTCCGCGCTCGGGCGCGCGGCGAGCGCGCGCAGCTGGTGGCGCCGGCCCGACGCGGTGTCGTCGCGGGCCAGTTCGTCCGCGATCACCTTCTCGTCGGCGGCCCCGTGCGAGGCCAGCGGCTCCAGGAAGGCCCAGCGCAGCTCCTGGTCCACCTCCAGACCGTCGATCTTCGCGGTGCCCCGGAGCAGTCCGTCGAGCAGCTGGAGGTCGGCCTCCGACGCGGCGACGGAGGCGAAGAACCGCGCCCAGGTCAGCTGGTGCTGACCGGCGGGATCGGCCAGCCGCAGCTCCCGCAGCGCGCCCTCGGCGAGCAGCCGCCCGCCCTCCGCGCGCCATCCGGGCGCCGCGTAGTGCGCCAGCGCGGTGGCCGCCCAGGCGTGCAGCATCTGGAGTACGCCGATGTCGGACTCCCGCCCGGCGAACCGGAGCACCAGACCGATGAAGTCCCGGGCGGGCATCAGCGCGTCCCGGGTCATGTTCCACAGCGCCGACCAGCACAGCGCCCGCGCCAGCGGGTCGGTGAGTGTGCCCAGGGAGGACCGCAGGGTCTCCAGCGACACCTCGTCGAAGCGGATCTTGCAGTAGGTCAGGTCGTCGTCGTTGACCAGCACCAGCGCCGGGCGCTCGGCCCCGGCCAGCTCCTCCACCACGGTCCGCGCGCCGGTGACGTCCAGCTCGGCGCGCGCGTACCGCACCAGCTCCGTGCCCTCGTGCCGGTAGAGCCCGACGGCCACCCGGTGGGGGCGGAGCCGCTCGCCGTCCTGGACGACCGCCAGCTCGGTGATCCGGCCGGCGGCGTCATGGATGATCTCGGGGGTGAGCGCGTTGACGCCCGCCGTCTGGAGCCAGGACCGCGACCAGGCGGCCATGTCCCGCCCGGAGGTCTCCTCCAGCACCGAGAGCAGATCGCCGAGCCGGGTGTTGCCGTACGCGTGCCGCTGGAAGTAGCGCCGCGCGCCCTCCAGGAACGCCTCCTCGCCCGCGTAGGCGACGAGCTGCTTCAGCACACTGGCGCCCTTGGCGTAGGTGATGCCGTCGAAGTTCAGCTTGGCGTCCTCCAGATCACGGATGTCGGCCGTGACCGGGTGGGTGGAGGGCAGCTGGTCGGCGCGGTACGCCCAGGCCTTGCGGTTGTTGGCGAAGGTGACCCAGCCGTTGGTGAAGCGGGTCGCGCCGACCATCGCGTACGAGCCCATGAAGTCGGCGAAGGACTCCTTCAGCCACAGGTCGTCCCACCACACCATGGTGACGAGGTCGCCGAACCACATGTGCGCCATCTCGTGCAGGATGACATTGGCCCGGCGCTCGTAGGAGGCCCGGGTGACATTGCCCCGGAAGACGAACTCCTCGCGGAAGGTCACACACCCCGGGTTCTCCATGGCGCCGATGTTGTACTCGGGGACGAACGCCTGGTCGTACTTGCCGAAGGGGTACGGGTAGCCGAACCGCTCGTGGAAGAAGTCCAGGCCCTGCTTGGTGACGAGGAAGATGTCGTCCGCGTCGAAATGCCGGGCGAGCCCCTTGCGGCACATCGCGCCGAGCGGGATCTCCAGCTCGGTCCCGTCGTCGAGGCTCCGCCGGTAGACATCCGTCTCATAGTGGTACGGACCGGCCACGACAGCCGTGATGTACGTGGAGATCGGCCGGGTCACGGCGAACCGCCAGACCCCGTCCGCCGCCCGCTCGCCCGCGCCGTTGCTCCAGACGGTCCACTCCTCCGGAGCGGTCACCTCGAACCGGAAGGGCGCCTTCAGATCGGGCTGCTCGAAGTTGGCGAAGACCCGGCGGGCGTCGGCCGGCTCGTACTGCGTGTAGAGGTAGACCTCGCCGTCCTCCGGGTCGACGAAACGGTGCAGCCCCTCACCCGTCCGGCTGTAGGCGCACTGCGCGTCCACGACCAGGACGTTCTCCTCGGCGAGCGAGTCCAGCGCGATACGCGAACCGTCGAAGACCTCGTCCGGGTCCAGCCGCTCGCCGTTCAGGGTCACCGCCGTCACGGCGGGGGCGAGCAGATCGGCGAAGGACGAGGCGCCCGGCCGCGCACAGCGGAACCGGATCGTCGTCACCGAGCGGAAGGTCCGGACCCCGGGGTCCGTCGCGCCCTCCTCCTTCCCGGGGCCGTCCCCGACCGCGGAACGCACATCGAGGGCCACCTCGTACCCGTCGACGGACAGCAGCTCCGCCCGCTGACGGGCCTCGTCACGGGACAGATTCTCACCGGGCAAGGGAGCACTCCTTCATGTCTCGTACATGTGTAGGTCGAACGCGGTCCGGCACGGCCTGGTGGTCGATGACCGTCATGGGCAGTGACAAACGCCCCGATACTCCCATGAGCTTCCTCCGAGGGGTATCCGGGGAATCGACCGGCCCCCCGCCGCGTTGTCACGCTGAGACGTGGGCCACACACCCTGACGCGGATTCCCTGAGGAGAGAGATGTCGGAGAACGGCAAGACCCCGGTGGACTTCTGGTTCGACCCCCTGTGCCCCTGGGCGTGGATGACCTCCCGCTGGGTCCTGGAGGTCGAGAAGGTCCGTGACATCGAGGTCCGCTGGCATGTGATGAGCCTCGCCGTGCTCAACGAGGACAAGCTCGACGAGCTGCCCGAGAAGTACCGCGAGGGGCTCAAGGACGCGTGGGGCCCGGTCCGGGTCGCCATCGCCGCGGAGCAGGAGCACGGCGGCGAGGTCCTGGGCCCGCTCTACACCGCCCTCGGCACCCGCTTCCACAACCAGGAGGAGGGCCCGACCCGCGAGGCGGTCGCCGGCGCGCTGGCCGATGCCGGCCTGCCCGCCGACCTGATCGAGCACATGGAGAAGGACACCTACGACACCCGGCTGCGCGCCTCCCACCAGGAGGGCATCGACAAGGTCGGCCAGGAGGTCGGCACGCCCGTCATCGCCGTCCCGGGCGCGGACGGCGAGCAGATCGCCTTCTTCGGCCCGGTCGTGACCCCCGCCCCCCAGGGCGAGGCGGCGGCCCGCCTCTGGGACGGCACCCTGCTGGTGGCCTCCGTCCCCGGTTTCTACGAGATCAAGCGCACCCGGACGAAGGGCCCGGACTTCTCCAACCTCTGACCCCGGCCCCCGCCGGCAATTCCGTACGGCATTCTGTTCCGGCACGGAGAAGGGCCCCCGCGAGTCACGTCCTCGCGGGGGCCCCTCTTTTTCATCCGCCCGCACGTGAAGGCTGAGAAGACGATCACGAGCAGGACGACTGTGCGCCGTTCAGAACCTCACACGGTTCAGGGCGTGATGAGCGGAGTGCGCTCCTTGGCCTCGGCGTAGCGCTTGGCCACGTCCTGCCAGTTCACGACCTGCCACATGGCGTCGATGAAGTCGACCTTCTGGTTCTTGTACTGGAGGTAGAACGCGTGCTCCCAGGCGTCGAAGACCAGGATCGGCACCGAGCCCTGGCCGACATTGCCCTGGTGGTCGTAGACCTGCTCGACGATCAGGCGCCGGCTGACCGGCTCGTACGCGAGCACGCCCCACCCCGAGCCCTGCGTGGTCGCGGAGGCCTTGGTGAGCTGCGCCTTGAACTTGGCGAAGGAACCGAACGACTCGGCGATGGCGTCCGCCAGCTCGCCCGTGCCGTCCTTGTCCAGCGGCTCGCCGCCGCCGTCACCGGTCATGTTGTGCCAGTAGATGCTGTGGAGGATATGGCCGGAGAGGTGGAACGCGAGGTTCTTCTCCAGCCCGTTGATCGAACCCCACTGCTCCTTGTCGCGGGCCTCCGCGAGCTGCTCCAGCGTGTCGTTCGCCCCCTTGACATAGGCGGCGTGGTGCTTGTCGTGGTGCAGCTCGATGATCTGCGGATTGATGACCGGTTCGAGCTCGGCGTAGTCATACGGCAGATCAGGAAGTGTGTAGATGGCCATTGTTGTCCGGTCCCTCCGACTGCTTATTGCACATCTTATGCAAGTGCACGTTAGCAGCAGAAGACCGCGCGGAGTGATCAGGCATTGGTCCTAGGACCGGCGCGCCGCTCCCTCGGCAATTCGGTGTACGAGCCCCTTGTCACGGGCCCGTCGCGGGCGGGTTCCCCCGCGCTCTCGCCCGCGCCGCCGCCAGCCGTTCCCGGTGGTCGCGGTAGACCCCGCAGTAGAAGGCGGCCCGCTCCGGATCGGGCTCCACCACCGCCGTCGGAGCCGTCCAGGCGGCGGTGTCCAGCGCCACCCCGAACCGCTCGGCCGCCGCGAGCACCGCGCCGCGCGCCCCCACCTCGCCCTCCACGATCCGCAGCGGTCTGCCCAGCACATCCGCGAACAGCCGCATCCACGCGGGCGACCGGGTGCCGCCGCCGCAGATCGCCAGGGAGCCCGTCAGACCGGCCGCCTCCAGACAGTGCCGGGCCGCGAAGCCGATGCCCTCGCAGGTGGCCCGGATCAGATCGGCCGGGGTCGACTCCAGCGACACCCCGGTCAGCTCGGCGCGCAGCCGGGGCTCCACGAAGGGCGCCCGCTCACCGGACGAGGCGAAGTAGGGCAGCACCCGCACACCGTGCGCGCCCGGCGGGGTGGCCGCGAGGATGCCGTCCACCTCCTCGTGCGCCACCACCGTCGTCCGCAGCACCCAGTCCAGCGCCGCCGTGCCCACCATCGCGGGCATCGCCCGCAGCCAGTGCCCCGCCCGGTCCGTGGAGATGTGCAGCCCGGCCGGCTCACCCTCCAGATCGAGCGCGTCGACCGCGACCAGCGAGGCCAGACAGGTGCCGACGATCAGCAGTCCGTCGCCCGGCGCGGTGACCCCGGCGCCCAGCGCCGAGGCCGGGAGGTCGTACGGGCCGTTCGCGATCCGCGCCCCGCCCGCGAGGGCCGTCCGCCCGACCGCGATCGGGTCGCTGACCGGGGGCAGCAGCCCGCGCCGGTGGCCGATGCCCAGCTCCCGCAGCACCTCGTCCGCGTACGAGCGCGCCCGCGGGTCCAGAAACGGCATCGACGCGTCCGACACATCCGTCGCCGCCGGGCCGCCCGTCAGCCGCTGGAAGACCATGTCCTTGCAGTAGACGGCCGCCGACGCCGCGTCCAGGACGGCGGGCTCGTGCCGCTCCAGCCAGGCCAGCACCGGCCCCGGGCAGCCCGGGAACATCGCGCTCCCGGTGCGCCGGAACACCGACTCCACCACGCCCGACTCCTGCCAGGCGTCGACGAGTCCGCTCGCCCGCCCGTCCATCCAGGAGATCGCCGCCCGCACGGGACGGCCCTCGCCGTCCACCAGCCAGACACCGTCCCCCTGCCCGGTGAGACCGATCAGCTCGACGGGGCCCGGGACGGCCGCCGCCAGCGCCGTGAGCACCTCCGTCACCGCGCCGAACACCTGGTCCATGTCCTGCTCGGCCCGGCCCTCGCGCAGTGACAGCGAGACCTGGCGGGTCTCGACGCCCAGCGGGCGGCCCCGTTCGTCGAAGGCCGCCGCCTTCACCGCCGAGGTCCCCGCGTCGATCCCGATGTACACCGCCACCGTCAGCTCTCCTCCTCACACGCGGCGCGATCGCCCGCGACGCACCGTCGTACCGGGCCGGGGCGGCCCGCCCCACCGGGCTCACCCCAGGGCGTGGGCCGGCGGCTCGCCCCGGACATAGCGGGCCACCTCGGCCGCCGTGATCTCCGCCGCCTTGCGCGCCACGGCCCGGCTCGCCCCCGCCACATGCGGGGTCAGCACCACATTCGGCGTCGACAGCAGCCGGGAGCCCGCCCGCAGCGGCTCGTCCTCATAGGTGTCCAGCGCCGCCGCCGCCACCTGCCCGCTGTCCAGCGCGTCGCAGAGCGCCTCCGTGTCCAGCAGCCCGCCGCGCGCCGCGTTCACCACCACCGCGCCCGGCGGCAGCAGCGCCAGCTCCCGCGCCCCGATCAGCCCCCGGGTCTCGGGCGTCAGCCGCGCGTGCAGGGTCAGCACCCGGGAGCGCGCCAGCAGCGCGTCCAGCGACCGGGCCCGCATCCCGTGCACATCGCCGCGCACATACGGGTCGAACACCTCCACCTCCGCCCCGAAGGCGCTCAGCACCCGCGCGACCCGGCTGCCCACCGCGCCGTAGCCCACCAGGCCCACGGGGGTGTCCTCCAGTTCGAGGCCGCTGTGCTCATAGGTGTAGAACGAGCCGTCCCACTCGCCCTCCACGGCGAGCGAGTGGTGCGCCCCCGGGATGCGGCGCAGCGCGCTCAGCATCAGACCGATGGTGAACTCCGCCGTCGACGCCGCGTTGCGGCCCGGCGCGAAACACACCCGGACGCCCCGGGCGCGCGCCGCCTCCGCGTTGACATTGACCGGACCGCCCCGGCACACCGCGATCATCCGCAGCGACGGCGCGGCGCTCAGCACGCGCTCGGTGAAGGGGGCCATCTGGGTGACACAGACCTCGACACCGTCCAGCGCCTTGATCAGCTCGTCCTCGGAGTCGCTCGCCTCCGCCACCTCGGCGACCGGCCCGAACGGCTCCAGCGGCCAGGGGAGGGTCAGCTCGGCCAGCTCGTACGGTGTGCCGGACAGGGTGCGGCGCAGGGCCTCCGCGATCAGGTCGTTCCGTACGAAGTGATCGCCGGCAGCCAGAACTCTCATGCGGTTCCTCCGTGATCGTCGACATCGGCGCCCCGGCCGGAACGCCGTCGCTCCTCGGCCACCGCGCGGAACCGGCGGGGGACCTCGTGCTCATCGGACGGGCGCACCCGGGGCACCGGGGAAGAAGGAGTGCAGCGGATCGTAGCCGCCGGCGGGTGCCGGCACCGGGATGCCGCGCTCGGCCGCCGCGCTCCCGCGCCGGGCGCGTACCGAAGCGGCGGAGACCTGCCGCCGGCCCGCGGGTCCTCGCATGGGAGATGAGCTTGAGACAGAGTCGGGGGACCGTCAATCCTCCGCGCACGTGTTTCCCCCGGCGGGGGGTGAGAATGCGTCAGAGGAAGCGGGCACCAGCGGCGGGAGGAACCCGTATGTGGATGGGGATCGATCTGGGCACCCAGAGCGTCCGTGCCGTCATCGCCTCGGACACCGGCGAGATCGTCGGCAGCGGCTCGGCACCGCTGACCGGCCTCCGCGACGGGGTACGCCATGAGCAGCGGCCCGCCGACTGGTGGACCGCCGTCCGCGACGCGTCCCGCGGGGCCCTGCGCCACGGCCACCGGCCCCGCGCCCTGGCGATCTGCTCCACCTCCGGGACCGTGCTGCTCACCGACGAGCGCGGCGCGCCGCTGACCCCCGCCGTGATGTACGACGACGGGCGCGCCCCGGGCCGGGGACCCGGCCGGGCCCGGCTGCTCCTCGACGCCCACGGCCCCGGGCGGATCACCCACCAGGCCGATCTGATCGCCGGCCGGCTCGCGGGCCGCCCGCTGCCCACCGACTCCAGCCACGCCCTCAAGACGGGGTACGACCCCGCGACGGGGCGCTTCACGGAGCCGGAGGTGCCGGGGCTGCCGGAGGTCGTCCGCCCGGGGACCCGGATCGGCGAGGTCGCGAGGGCCGCCGAGGCGGAGACGGGGATTCCGGCGGGGACGGCGATCGTGGCCGGAATGACCGACGGGTGCGCCGCGCAGATCGCCTCCGGGGCGCTCGCCGTCGGCTCCTGGAACTCGGTGCTCGGCACCACGCTGGTCCTCAAGGGGGTCACCGCGAGCCCGCTGCGCGACCCCTCCGGAGTGGTCTACAGCCATCTCTCTCCCGACGGGAACTGGCTGCCCGGCGGGGCCTCCAACGTCGGCGGCGGCGCCCTGCGCGCCGCCTTCCCGGACGCCGACCCGGCGGCGCTCGACGCCCTCGCCCGCGCCCATGAGCCGGCCGGCCCGGTCGCCTATCCGCTCGGCGCGCCCGGGGAGCGCTTCCCCTTCGTCGCGCCCGACGCGACCGGGTTCCTCCTCGGGACGCCGGCGTCGGACGCCGACCACTGGGCGGCCCTGCTCCAGGGCGTCGCGCTCGTCGAACGGCTCTGTCTGGACTACCTCGATCTGCTGGGGGCGCCCGTGGACGGGCCGCTCACCTTCACCGGAGGGGCGGTGCGCAGCGCGTACTGGACCCGGCTGCGGGCGGAGGTCCTGGGGCGGGCGGTCCGGGTCCCGGTCACCAGCGAGCCCGCGCTCGGGATGGCGGTCCTCGCGGCGCACGGCGCGGGCGCGGCGCCCACGCTCAGGGCGGCGGCCGAGCGGATGGTGCGGGTGCGGGAGACGGTGGAACCCGCGCGCACGGGGCGGTTCACCGGTGCGTATCTGACACTGGTCGACGAACTGGAACGGCGTGGCTGGCTGCCGGCGGAGGCGGCCGCGCACGCGCGCGTCCGCACGGAGACACCGAGAGAGCGGGAACGATGAGCGCGAGCGCGACACTGCTGCTGGCCCGGCACGGGCAGACGGTCTGGCACGCGGAGAACCGCTATGCCGGGGTGAGCGATGTGGCGCTCACCGACGAGGGGTACCGGCAGGCGCGGGAGCTGGGGGAGTGGGCGGCGCGGCACCCGGTGGACGCGATCTGGACCTCCACCGTGCCGCGCGCGATCGAGACGGCGGAACCCGCGTGCCGGGCGCTGGGGCTGACCCCGCACCGGGAGCGGGAGTTGCGCGAGTGCGACTTCGGGGTGGTGGAGGGGCGGACGCTGGCGGAGTTCGCCCGGGAGGCGCCGGGGGCGGCGGCGGCGTTCGAGGAGGACCCGGTGGGGAATCCGTTCCCGGGGGCGGAGGACCCCGTGTCGGCGGCGGCGCGGGGGGTGGGGGCGCTGCGGCGGATCGCCGAGGGGTGTTCGGGGGGGCGGGTGCTGGTGGTGGCTCACAACACGCTGATCCGGCTGGTGCTGTGTGAGTTGCTGGGGATTCCCCTGCGGGACTACCGGAGGGTCTTCCCGCGCCTCGGGAACACGGCGCTCACGGAGCTCCGCCTCACCCCCACCACCTCGTCCCTCCTCACCCTCAACCACCCCACCACCCTCTGACCTGCCCCCCCGCACCCCGTGGGCCCGGGCCCCCGCGCCTCAATCGCCGGCGAGGCTGGATTTCCTGCCTCGTCCCGTCCGGAAGGGCTGGGGCGGTGCGCCTCAATCGCCGGCGAGGCTGAGTAAACCCAGCCCGTCCGGCGTTTGAGGACGGACCCTGTGCCACAGGTCGCCGCATCCCGCGGGCCCGGGTCGGGGGCCGGTCCACGAACCCCCGCGCCTCAATCGCCGGCGAGGCTGAGTAAACCCAGCCCGTCCGGCGTTTGAGGACGGACCCTGTGCCACAGGACCCCGTACGGTGCGGGCCCGGGGCGCCGGCTTCAGGCAGGGGTCAGGCGCGGCGGGTCGACAGGCGCTGCCTGATCACTCCCACCACCACCAACCCCACCGTCAGCACCCCCGTGTAGTACAACTGCGTCCGGGTCTCCCCCTCCCGCGCCATCAGCACGAACACCCCCACCATCGCCACCAGCGCCGCCCACGTCAGCCCCGGGTACAGCCACATCCGCACCACCAGGCGCGACGGGTCCTCCCGTTCCGTGCGGCGGCGCAGGATCAGCTGGGAGACGCCGACGAAGAACCACACCACCAGGATGATCGCGCCGATCATGTTCAGCAGCCACATGAAGACATCGTCCGGGCGCCAGTAGCTCAGCAGCACGCACAGGAAGCCGAACCCCGACGACACCACCACCGCCGTCATCGGCACGCCCTTGTGCAGACGGCCGAGCGCCCTCGGGCCCTGGCCGCGTCCCACCAGGGAGCACGACATCCGCGACGCCGCGTAGATGTTCGCGTTCATCGCGGAGAGCAGCGCGATCAGGATGACCACGTTCATGATCTCCCCGGCCGCCGGGATGCCCAGATGGTCGAGGGTGGCGACATACGGCCCCTGCTCCACCACCTTCGGGTCGTCCCACGGCACCAGCGTCACCACCACCGCCATCGACCCGACGTAGAAGATCGCGATCCGCCACATCGCCGTGCGCACCGCCCTGGCGACCCCGCGCACCGGGTGCTCCGACTCCGCCGCCGCGATGGTCACCGTCTCCAGGCCGCCGTAGGCGAAGACCGACGCCAGCAGGCCGAACACCAGCCCCTCGGTCCCGTTGGGCAGGAAACCGCCCTCCCCGGTGAGGTTCGCGGTCCCGGGAGCCTCACCCCCGCCGGGCAGCAGCCCGGTGATCGCG
The DNA here is from genome assembly GCF_053594535.1 of Streptomyces sp. NPDC001889. Classification (NCBI taxonomy): domain Bacteria; kingdom Bacillati; phylum Actinomycetota; class Actinomycetes; order Kitasatosporales; family Streptomycetaceae; genus Streptomyces; species Streptomyces sp. NPDC001889. The sequence continues at coordinate 75,833 of NZ_JBSFER010000019.1, read as the reverse complement.
AGGACCCCGATCCCGAGGAAGAGTACGATCGCGCCGACCTTCAGCGCCGCGAACCAGAACTCGAACTCGCCGAAGTTCTTCACCGCCGCGAGGTTCGCCGCGCAGAACGCCACGGTGAAGAGCGCGACCCACGCCCACTCGGGCGTCCCCGGCAGCCAGCCGACCATGATCTTCGCCGCGCCGATCCCCTCCAGACCGACGACCACACAGAGCAGGAACCAGTAGATCCAGCCGGAGGCGAACCCGGCCCAGGGCCCTATCGCCCGTTCCGCGTGGACGGAGAAGGTGCCGGACGCCGGGTTCGCCGCCGACATCTCCCCGAGCATCCGCATCACCAGCATCACGAGCAGCCCGGAGAGCGCGTACGCGATGATGATCGACGGCCCGGCCTGGGCGATGCCCGCGCCGGAGCCGACGAAGAGCCCCGCGCCGATGACCCCGCCGAGGGCGATCATCGACAGATGGCGCTGCTTCAGACCGTGGGCGAGCCCCTGGGACGCGGGGTCGCCGCCGGAGGGGGAGCCGGGCTGCGGCGCCGGGGCCGGCGTCTGGGACGCCGAAGTCTTGGACATGGGGGTGGCCCTGTTCCGGTAGCTGACGGAGAGCGGAGCTCAAAGTGAGCATGCGCGCCGATCGGAGGGCAACCAAGGTCCATCAAACGATCACAGACCTCACACGAAGTACACAATTGCGCACAGAGTGCAGGCAGCTTACGCATATTCACCAGCTTTGGCAGAACCCTACAGCGCCTCCCGTACCCGCCCCCACCGCACACCCGCCCCCACCTCCGTGACGAGCGTCACCTCCCCGGGCGCATGAACCCCATGCTTTGTTTGATCCCCATGAACCCCGCACACCGTGCTTTGTCGGCGCCTGACGGTGATCCGGCGAAACCCGGTGGGCTACGGTCACTCTGACCCTCCCCCTCCCCTCGCCTCCGCGGAGTCCCGATGAGCACTGCCACTGCCACCACCCGTCCGGGCGCGGTCCTCGCGGACCTGCTCCCCGCCTCCCGCACCCGGGACATCGCCCTGGTCGTCGGAGGCGCGGCCCTCACCGGCATAGCCGCCCAGATCGCCCTCCCGATCCCCGGCTCCCCGGTCCCGGTCTCCGGCCAGACCTTCGCCGCCCTCCTCGTGGGCACCACCCTCGGCGCGCGGCGCGGCTTCCTCTCCCTCGGGCTGTACGCGGTGGCGGGCATGGCGGGCATGCCCTGGTTCGCGGAGGGCCAGTCCGGCTGGTCGATGCCGTCCTTCGGCTACATCCTCGGCATGCTGCTCGCCACCACCGTCGTCGGCGCGCTCGCCCGGCGCGGCGCCGACCGCTCCGTCCCGCGCATGGCGGGCGCCATGGTGGCCGGGTCGGCGATCGTCTACGCGATCGGTGTCCCCTATCTCGCCCTGGCCACCGGGATGACCCTCCCGCAGGCGGTCGCGGCGGGCCTCACCCCGTTCCTGATCGGCGACGCGCTCAAGGCGGCGCTGGCGATGGGCGTCCTGCCGACGGCCTGGAAGCTGCTCGGCAACCGCGACTGACCGCCTCGCCGGCGCACTCCGCCCGGTCCGGTCCACCCCGGGCCGGGCGGAGTGCGTCCGGCGCGGATCACTCCCCGAACGCGTACCCCCGCCGGAACACATTCCCCGGGTCGTACCGCCGCTTGACCCGCGCCAGCCGGGCCCGTGCCTCCCCGGAGCCGTAGATCCCCTCCGGCCGGTCCGCGGCGCCGAAGGCGAAGTTCAGCGAGCGCCCCAGGACCGCCGGGCCGAGCAGTCCGTACACCTCCCTGTGCTGGGCCCGGATCGCCGCCACATCCGTCCCGGGCGACAGCGGGGAGAGCATCCGCACCAGATACCGGGCCTGTCGGTGCGGTACCGCGTTGGCCCGGGGAATCGCCAGCGCCCCGCCCAGATGGCTGATCTGCGTCACCGTCCACACCGGCTGCGCCGGCCCGGTCGCCCTCAGCAGCCGTACGGCGGTCCCCGGGTCCAGGCCGCTCACCATCGCGCTGTCCCCGTAGTACGGATGGGGCTGCTCCGGATCGCTGTGGATCGTCGCGCCCTCGGTGTACGGCAGCTCCCGCAGCGAGTCCCCGAGCGCGGGCCCGATCGCCCGCAGCGGGGCCACCAGCCGCTCGCCCTCCTCCCGCGACCCGGTGAAGGCGACCCGGACGGAAGCGGTGTACCGGCCGCGCAGCTCCGCCGGGACCATGGGCAGATCCGGGTAGGTCAGCACGGCCAGCCCCGACGTCAGCGTGTCCGGCAGCCCCCGGGTCCACTCCAGATAGGCGCGCAGGGCCGGCTCCACCAGCGCGTCGCCGAAGAGGATCGAGCCTCCGTACAGCCGGGTCACCGGCACCAGGCCCGTCTCGATCGCCGTGACGACACCGAGCTGGGCGCCGCCGCCGAGCAGGGCCCCGTACAGCTCCCCGTCGGCGGCCGTCACCCGGCGCGGCTCGCCGTCGGCCGTGACCACCTCGATGGCCCGCACATGGTCGGCGGCATAGCCGAACTCCCTGGCCAGCAGTCCGATGCCGCCGCCCAGGGTGGAGGAGACGGCCCCGACGCCGGGCGCCGAGCCGCTGAGCGGGGCGAGCCCGTGCGGGGCCGCCGCCTCGACGACCCGGCCCCAGCGGACCCCGGCCCCGACGCGCGCGGTGCGCGTGGACGGATCGATACGGAGTCCGTCCATCCGGCGGGTGGTGATCAGGACTCCGCCCTCGGCCGGCCCCGGCAGCCCGTGGCCGGTGGCCTGGACGCCGACGGGGAGCCCGAGCCCGGCCGCGTACCGCACGGCGCGGCCCACGTCCTCGGGGCCGGTGGCACCGACCACCAGCTCGGGCCGCAGGGCGAAACCGGTCTGGAAGCCGGCCGTCTCCTCGTCGTATCCGGGGTCCCCGGGGCGGAAGGTGTGCGCTGCGATGAAGGTCATGGCGCGGAGACTGCCGTCCCAACCTGACACCTTCCGTCAGGTATCCCCGGAAGCCGTCCGCCCGAGGGATCAGCCGGCCGTCTCCCGGCGCCGCTTCGAGGACCGCTCACGGGCCACCGAGATCCCCACCACCACCGCCGCGACCAGCAGCGAGAGCAGCATCTGCTCCCGTCCGGTGTCGCTGAAGAGCATATAGACGATGATAAAAGTGATCATTCCGATGGTCGCCCAGGTCAGCCCGGGGAAGAGCCACATCCGGACCGTGAGCCGCTCCGGCGACTCCCGCTCGATGATCCTCCGCATCCGCAGCTGTGTGCAGCAGATCACCAGCCAGACGAAGAGGGCCACGGCTCCGGAGGAGTTGATCAGGAACGCGAAGATGGTGTCCGGCCAGCGGTAGTTGAAGAAGACGGCGAGAAAGCCGAAGAGCACCGAGGAGAGGATCGCCGCCCGGGGCACACCCCTGGAGTCGGTCCGGGCGAAGGACTTCGGCGCGTCGCCGCGCTGCCCCAGCGAGAACGCCATCCGGGACGCGGTGTACAGCCCCGAGTTGAGACAGGACAGCACGGCGGTCAGCACGATCACATTCATGATCTGCCCGGCGTGCGGGATGCCGATGGAGTCGAGCGCGGCGATGTAGGAGCCGTCCTCGGTGATCGCCTTGTCGTTCCACGGCAGCAGCGTCAGGACCACGAAGATCGAGCCCAGGTAGAAGACGGCGATCCGCCAGATCACACTGTTGGTCGCCTTGGCCACGGCCCGCCGCGGGTCCGCCGACTCACCCGCCGCGAGGGTGACGATCTCGCTGCCCATGAAGGAGAAGACCACCAGCAGCACCCCGGTGAGCACCGCTCCGTACCCCTTCGGGAAGAAGCCCCCGGAGTCGGTCAGATGGGCGAATCCGGCACCCGGGTTGTCGGAGCCGGGCAGCAGACCGAAGACCGCGAGGAGTCCGATGACGACGAAACCGGCGATCGCCACCACCTTGATCCCGGCGAACCAGAACTCGAACTCCCCGTACGACCCCACCGAGGCCAGATTGGTCGCGGTCAGCACCACCATCACGATCAGCGCCCACGCCCACTGCGGCACCGCCGGAAGCCAGCCCTCCAGGATCACCGCCCCGGCCGTCGCCTCCACGGCCAGCACCACGACCCAGAAGAACCAGTAGAGCCAGCCGATCGAGAACCCGGCCCAGCGGCCCAGCGCGCGGTCGGCGTACTCGGAGAACGAACCGGAGGCCGGGTTGGCGGCGGCCATCTCGCCGAGCATCCGCATCACCAGCACGACGAGCGCGCCGACGAGCGCGTACGAGAGCAGAATGGCGGGCCCGGCCGCCGCTATCCCGGCCCCGGAGCCGACGAAGAGCCCGGCGCCGATCACCCCGCCGATGGCGATCATGGAGAGATGGCGGTTCTTGAGGCCCGGCTTGAGACCGTCGTCGGGCTGGGGCTTTCCGGGGTCGCCGGGCTGCCCGCCCTTCGTGGCCGTGGTGGACTGCGAGGTCATGAGGATTCCTAGAGGGTTGGGAACCATGTGGTCACCGAAGTGCTGACCCCGCTGACGATTACCCGGCTCCTCGCGTGCCACACTCGGAGCATGCGCGTGTACCTCGGTTCCGACCATGCCGGATACGAACTCAAGAACCACCTCGCCGAGTGGCTCAGGGCCCACGGCCACGACCCCGTCGACTGCGGCCCCCACATCTACGACGCCCAGGACGACTACCCGCCCTTCTGCCTCCGCGCGGCGGAGCGCACGGCGGCCGACCCCGGGAGCCTCGGCATCGTGATCGGCGGCTCCGGGAACGGCGAGCAGATCGCGGCGAACAAGGTGAAGGGGGTGCGGGCGGCGCTGGCGTGGAGCGAGCAGACGGCGGCGCTGGGGCGGGAGCACAACAACGCGAACGTGGTGGCGATCGGGGGGCGGATGCACTCGGTTGAGGAGTCCACGAAGTTCGTGGAGATCTTCCTCGGGACGCCGTACTCGGGGGAGGAGCGGCACACCCGCCGCATCGAGATGCTGACGGAGTACGAGACCACCGGGGCCCTCCCGCCCATCCCGGCGCACCACCCCCAGCCCTGACCGTCCCCACCTCGCCGGCCCGCTGACGCGGAAGCCCCGCCGCGCCGGGGGATCTGAGCGAACCCGGCTCCACCGGAGTTGGGGCGGTACCACCTCAGCTCTTCCGGGCGGGCGGAGGTGCGAAATTCAGCCTCGCCGGCGTTTGAGGCGCGGGGGTTCGGGGGTCGGCCCCCGACCGTGGCCCGCAGCGTGCGGGCTACCTGTGGACCAGGGTCCGTCCTCAAACTCCCCCGGAGCTGCCTCTGGGAGGTGCCCCCGGACGGGCTGGGTTTGCTCGGGTTGCCTGTGGACCAGGGTCCGTCCTCAAGCTTCCCCGGAGCTGCCTCTGGGAGGTGCCCCCGGGCGGGCTGACCTACAGGCCCGGGGCGGGGGCGGGCCCGTAGAGACGAAGGCCCCCGCACACCGAGCAGCCCCCGCACAGAGAAGGCCCCCGTGCCCGAAGGACACACCATTCATCGGCTCGCCGCCGACCACCGCGCCCACTTCCTGGCGCGCCCCCTCCGCGTCACCAGCCCGCAGGGCAAGTTCTCCGGCTCCGCCGCCCTGCTCGACCGCCAGGTCATGACCGACGCCGAGGCCCACGGCAAACACCTCTTCCTCGGCTTCGGCCCCCTCGGCTGGATTCACATCCACCTCGGCCTCTTCGGCAAGGTCGGCTTCGGCACCACCCCCGCCCACCCGCCCACCGACACCGTCCGCCTCCGGCTCGCCGACCCCGAGGCGTATGTCGATCTGCGCGGCCCCACCACCTGCGCCCTGATCACCGACGCGGAGAAGTCCGCGGTGCACGACCGGCTGGGCCCCGACCCCCTGCGCGAGGACGGCGACCCGGACGCCGTCTGGCACCGGATCTCCCGTTCCCGTACGACCATCGCGGCCCTGCTGATGGACCAGAAGGTCATCGCGGGCGTCGGCAACGTCTACCGCGCCGAGGTCCTCTTCCGCCACGGCATCAACCCCTACCGCCCCGGCCGCGACCTCACCCGCGCCGAGTGGGACGCCATCTGGGCGGATCTCGCCGGGCTGATGCGCGAGGGCGTACGGAACAACCGCATCGACACCGTCCGGCCCGAGCACACCCCCGAGGCCATGGGCCGCGAACCCCGGGTGGACGACCACGGCGGCGAGGTCTACGTCTACCGCCGTGCCCGGATGCCCTGCCTCATCTGCGCCACCGAGATCCGCACCGAGGGTCTCGCCGCCCGCAACCTCTTCTGGTGCCCCGGCTGCCAGCGCCGCTGACACCGGAAGACCGACCCTAGAACCCGTGCGCCATCCAGGGCGCGACCTCGCTCCCGAAGGCGAGCGAGGCCGCCGCCAGCGCCCCCGGGGCGATCTCCCGCACCCGCCCCGCCGCGGCGAGTTCCCGCAGGGAGAACCCGCCCAGATAGGCCGTGCCCAGCTCCCGCACGGTCAGCGCCAGCTCCGCCGCGTCCGTGGTGCGTTCGCAGGACGCCCCCTTCGGGTCCCCGCTCAGCCGCCACCGCCCCGAGTTCCACGGGCAGAAGGCGTCCTCCACCTCGATGACCACATCCACCGGCGCCCGGTAGGTCCGCGCCGCGAGGGCGGCCCCCACCTCCACCACCCGCACATGGAGCCCGTCCCAGGGCCGCCGCCCGCAGCGCCGCACATCGGTCACGAGGTGCTGCCAGGCGTCGTCCGCGGGCCGGTTGCCCAGGCTCACCCTCGATGTGAGGTCGGTTCCGAGGAGGAACCGCAGCAGCGCCGCGTACGCCCCCGGCTCCACGGCCTGGAGGTCCTGGACCTCCACCGATCCGTCGGGGCCGGCGTCGTTCCAGGACGGGCGGAGGCGGAAGAGTGCGTATCCGAGGGTCTCCCCGTCCCGCTCGGCGAGGACGCACTGGAGCGGGGAGGCGCCCGCCTGGTCGGCCGGGGTGTCGAGGATCTGGAACCGCTCCCACCCGGGCAGCCGGGCGATCATCCCGGGGCGCCCGGGGACCTGCCGGGCGTAGACCGCCTCGATCTCCGCGAGCCCGTCCTGCGGCCGTGTCCCGCGCAGCCGGACCGTGTCGGTGTCCGCCGGCACCGTGAGCCCCACCCGGGCCGTGTCGATCTCGGCCTTGAGCTGACTGGTCGCCATGCCGTAGCCGAACCGTCCGTAGATCCCGGGCTCCGACGCGGTCAGCGCGGCCAGGGGCTCGCCCCACGCGCGTATGTCGTCGAGCTGGCGGCGCATCATCGCGGTGAGCAGACCGCGCCGGCGGTGCGTCCCGGCCACGCTCACCATCGTCACCCCCGCGACCGGCACCCCCGACCCGCCGGGCACGGTCATCCGGAACCCCACCGACCCGGCTGTGCCCACGCACGCGTCGCCGTCCCAGAGCGCGAGCGAGCGGTCGAGGTCGGTGATCGTGCGCACCAGCTCGCGGCGCTCCGGAGGGGCCGCGACACCTCCGAACGCCAGTTCCAGTGCGGCGTACCACTTGTCCCACTCGGACCCTTGCAACACACGCAGCTCAGTCGTCATGCCCCATCCCTACCAGGGCCGCCGGTGCGGTGGCGATCCCGGCGCGGATGGCCGGTCCCCCGGGACTCAGCGCGCGTAGAGCTGATGTCATATGCCATGACGACGAAGCGCTACATCGACAGAGCGATCCCCTCGCGAGGACGATGTCGCAGGGGTCCCTCTGCACGGATGGGCGATGGATCGATAAGGTCACACGACAATGGCTCATGGCGCAGGAGTGGATTCGTTCCGGGCCCGGTTGCGGAAGGCGGTGCACCGGGTACGCATCGCGCTGCGCAGGTCCGCCGTCGACTACTTCCGGGGTGACGGCTCCGACACCCTCGCCCTCGCGGGTCTGCTGCTGACGGTCCCCGCCCTCACCTGGGGCACCACGGTGATGCCCGAGTGGATCTCACCCGCCGCGCTGGTCCTGCCGATCGTGGCGGGCGCGCTGCTGCTGCGCCCGGCGAGCCTGCTCGGGCTGTACGCGGCCTGCGCGGGCGGCCTGATCGTGGAGACCTTCGCCCTCGGCCCCTATACGGACGGCCCCGCCCGGGTCACCCCCGGCACCGTCCTGGTGGTCGCGGCGGCCGGGTTCTTCGGGCTGCTGATCGCCCAGTTCCGGGCGCGGGTCGGGGTGCCCTGGCGGCGCGGCGGCACCATGCTCTTCGACCTCCGCGAACGCATCCGGGTCCAGAGTGCCCTGCCCCGGCTGCCCAAGGGCTGGCACCGCGAGATGGCGCTGCGGCCGGCCGGCGGGCAGTCGTTCTCGGGTGACTTCGTGGTCGCGGCGAGAACCAACGGCGGGCGGACCCTGGAGATCGTCCTGACCGATGTCTCCGGCAAGGGCATGGACGCGGCCTCCCGCGCACTGCTGCTGTCCGGCGCGTTCGGCGGACTGCTGGGCTCCCTCCCGCCGCACCGCTTTCTGCACGCCGCCAACGGGTATCTGCTCCGCCAGGACTGGGACGAGGGCTTCGCGACCTCGATCCACCTCGTCCTGGACCTGGAGTCCGGCGACTACGAACTCCTCTCGGCGGGCCATCTCCCCGCCCTTCAGCTCAGCGCCGGCACCGGCCGCTGGGAGGAGATGACCGGCGAGGGACCCCTCCTGGGCGTCTACGACGGCGCCCAGTTCGACCCGGTGAAGGGGTCCCTGCGGCCCGGCGATGTGCTGATGCTCTTCACCGACGGTCTGGTGGAGTCCCCGGACCGCGATCTCAGCGAGGGCATGGACCGGCTGACCGGCGAGGCCGACCGCTATGTCACGGCCGGTTTCGAGGGCGCGGCCTGGCATCTGATCGAGGCCGTCGCCAAGGACGTCAACGACGACCGGGCCCTGCTGATCCTCTGCCGCGAGGCCTGAGGCTGAGCCTGCCCCTGCCCCCGAGCCCGCCGGTTCCGGCCCCCGGCCGGGGTCAGCGGCGGTGGCGGTGTTCCTGCTGCTGGGGCGGCCGGAGCGTCGCGAGCGCGCCCAGGACCAGCACCGCGAGCACTCCCGCGCCCCCGGCGACGACCGCGAGGGAGACGCCCTCCTCGCTCTCCTCCTCTCCCTCGGCCCGCGCGGACGGCTCCGTCGCCGGGGCCGCCGACGGGGTGTCCAGCACACTGACCGGGCTCTGCTTGCCGTAGAGGCCGAAGCTGCCGCTCTCCGGCGCCTGGCCGGTGAGGAGCACGTCCGAGCACGCGAAGTACGTGTCCGGCGAATCCGAGGTCCGCCACACGGTGTAGAGGACATGGGGGCCGGTCAGGCCGGCCGGCACCGTCGCGTCGATCCGGTACTCGCCGTTCTCCGCCGGAGGGTTCAGCACCTCGGCGAACGGCTCGGCCGCCAGATCCGACCAGCGCAGCGGCTGACCGGGGTCATAACCCTCACGGGTGAGGTACAGCTCGAATGTTCCCTTGTGCGGGACGGAGCCGCGGTACCGGAGGGTGAACGGCTCGCCCGCGACCAGCTCGGCCGAGGGCCAGTCGGTGCGTACGGCGTCCAGGCCCCGGTAGCCGTCCAGGCCCGCGCTGCAGAGCTGTCCGTCGGGTATCAGCTCGCGTTCCCTGCCCTGGACCCCGGAGACCTTCAGGCCGTTCCAGGCGCCGAGCGGGGCACCGCCGTTGGCGGCGACGGCGGCCCGGCAGGCCGCCGAGTCCCGTTCCGGTCCCTCGGTGGTGCACGCGGCGGTCCGGCTCACCGGATCGACCGGGGCTCCATGGGCGTACGCGGTCCAGGGGGCGGCCGCCGCGAGCAGCACGGGTACGGCCATGACCGCGGCGCAGCGCAGGGCGAGGGCGGTGGCGGTGCGGGGGTCGATCATCTTTGGCAGACCTCCTTGTCGGCCCGGTGGCCTGCCGTCGATTACGGATGTGCCCGGTGAAGCGTTCACTTCACAGCTGGACGGGCGGCTTCCGTCACGGACGGCGACGACAGGTGTACCGGTGGCAGCATCCTTGTGGCCGGAAAGGTCCCCCGCAATGCCCTGGTCCGGAGAAAATCAACCGATTTCCCGGCGGCGGGTGAGGTGGGCCTCATGTCCCGGTTTGATCAACGGGGTTGGGCCGTGTGGAAGGTGCTTGGACGCGCCTGGAGCGGAGTTCGGGGAAGGGGGTTCCCGGGCAGGTGGGCGCGGGAGAGCGGCCGATGCGGCTCCCGTGGGGTCCGGGTGCGCGGCTCGGTTGCGCCCGAGGTCGGGCAGGGGTGTGCCGATGGTTCTGAGGGCGCCGTAAACCGTCGAGTTCGCGCCGTCGGGCACGCGCCCTGGGGTGGCCAGACTCTATCGGTCCGAAAGTCGCCGCGGAAGGAGTTGCCTCAGCCGGCGGAAGCTGCCCCGGGTTGAAGCCCGGCGCCACGGGAGGCCCGAGCCGACCGTGCCCGTCTGGGGGCACCCCCCCAGAGGCAGCTCCGGAAGAGCTTGAGGACGGACCCGCACACCCTCAGCCCGTCCGGCGCTTGAGAACGGCCCCCGCACACCCTCAGCCTGTCCTGCGTTTGAGGACGGACCCCGCGCCACGGGCGACCCGAGCAAACCCAGCCCGTCCGGCAAACCCAGCCCGTCCGGCGTTTGAGGACGGACCCCGCGCCACGGGCAACCCGAGTAATCCCAGCCTGTCCGGCGCTTGAGGACGGACCCCGCGCCACGGGCAACCCGAGCAAACCCAGCCCGTCCGGCGTTTGAGGACGGCCCCTGTGCCACAGGACCCCGCACCCTGCGGGCGACGGTCGGGGGCCAGCCCCCGAACCCCCGCGCCTCAAACGCCGGCGAGGCTGAGTGGTGCGGCTCAATCGCCGGCGGGGCTGAGTGGTGCGGCTCGACGCTGAAGGGGGCCGGCTGGGCGCTCCTCAGGCGCCCGAGGGGCGAGGGCGGTCCGGCTCGCCCGGCCCCCCGGGCCGGCTCACCAGCACTCGACGGATGACGCCGTGTCGTTCTCCGAGGGCAGCACCTGCACCCGGTTCCCGTCCCGCATGTCGTGGATGGCGCCGCCCCGGTAGGAGTCCGACCACCAGTCGCACACCTGCCCGGTGTCGTTGGACCACGACGACATCCGGTCGTTGAAGCCGTGGTCCCCGAGCCAGCCGACATAGGTGTCCGCCGACAGCGCGACCCCGCCGCCGGTGAAGTTGTGGTCCCGGTAGAGACAGAGACTCCGGGCCGGACAGTCCGAGCCGGAGAAGGAGGTCACCGAGGCGGACAGGGACGCCGGCGGGGACGAGTGCGCGGCGGTCGCGGGGGCCGCGGACGGGCCGGCGATCAGGGTCACCGCGGCGGCGAGCAGCGCGATACGGCGCATGGGGAACCTCCGGAAGGCAGGGGGGAGAAGGGAGTCGGGCCGGTCGCCGGCCCGCACCCGGGTTACCCGGCCCGCCGCCCCGTACCCTCGGCCCCGCCGCTCTTCACCCCAAGGTGTCGCGCCGGAGCGCCGCCGTTGACGGCTCGGCGCTCCTGTCCGCACTCCGGACGGGGAGTCATCACTAGACCGCGGTCCAGTGGGGAAACAAAGAACTAACCCTGCCCCACCGGGAGATATCGTGCATTTGATCGACCCAGTGTCCGCCTCCAGCTACCGGATGCGCTTCACCGCGGGTGAGCACTCCGCCTGCCATCTGCGCCGCATCATCCGCGCGTACCTGAAAATCTGGACCCTGGAGGAGCTGACCGACTCCGCCGAATCCGCCGTCACCGAACTGCTCGCCAATGTGGTGCGCCATGTCCCCGACCGCCGGTGCGCGCTGGTGATACTGCGGCTGCCGTGGGGGGTGCGCGTCGAGGTGAGCGACGGCTGGCACCGTCTGCCCGAGTCCCCCGCCCCCGATGCCGCCGTTCCGGCCCTGGTGCCGGCTCCCGCCCCGGTGCCCGCGCGCGCCGAGCGGGTCGATCCCTTCGCCCTGGAGGAGAGCGGGCGCGGGCTGCTGCTGGTCGAGGCGGTGGCCGACCGCTGGGGTGTGGTCCCGCTGGCGGCGGGCGGCAAGACCGTGTGGTTCGAGTGCGAGGCGAAGAAACCCGCCGGTCTGTGAACGCACGGGTGCCCCGGGTCCCGGCCGCTCACGGCCGGGACCCGGGGCACTCGCCGCTCAGAGCGGGGCGGGTTCCGCGGTGCGCCCCGGCAGGATGCGCGCCAGCAGGTGGGACCGCCCGGCCACCAGCGGTGCGAGCACGGCCAGGACGAGTACGTACCCCGCGATGAACGGCGAGAGCCGCTCGTCGAGTCCGGCCGCCGCCGCCATGGTGGCGAGGATCAGCGCGAACTCGCCGCGTGCCAGCAGCGTGGTGGAGATGTTCGCGGCCGGCCCGGGGCCGAAGCGGTAGAGCCGGGCGGCGGCCAGTCCCGCCAGGACGTTCATCACCAGCGTCACCGCCACGGCGACGAGCACCGGCCAGAGCACGGTCGGCAGATCGCCGGGGTCGATCGAGAGACCGAAGGCGAAGAAGAAGATGGCGCCGAAGGCGTCCCGGAGCGGGTGGACGAGCTTCAGGATGCGTTCGCCCGAGGTCGTGCTGCCGAGCATCAGACCGACCATGAAGGCGCCGATCGCGTCCGCGACCCCGAACCACTCCGACACCCCGGCCATGAAGACGGCCGCGCCCAGGAAGGAGATGACGAGCAGTTCGTCGTCCCGGGTGTTGATGAGCCGTCCGATGACCTTGGTGCCGAAGCGGGCGGCCAGGGCGAGCAGCAGCAGGAAGCCGAAGGCCTTGCCGGCGTCCATGACGGCCGCGGAGAGGCTGTCGGCGCCGGACAGGATGGGCTGGAGCGCGGCGAGGTAGAGCGCCAGGAAGATGTCCTCGACCACGATGATGCCGAGGATGGGTTTGGTCTCGGGGTTGCCGATGCGTCCGAGGTCGACCAGCACCTTGGTGACGATGGCGGACGAGGAGATGCCGAGGACTCCCGCGAGGACCAGCGCCTCCGACGTGCCCCAGCCGAGCGCGAAGCCGAAGCCGAGACCCGCGCCGACGTTGAGGACCAGATAGGCGCCGCCGGCCATGGCCATCCGCTTGCCGCCGGCCTTCAGATCGTCGAGGTGGAATTCGAGACCGAGGTAGAAGAGGAGCAGGACCAGGCCGAGGGCCGAGAGCATCTCCAGATCGTGCGGGTCCGAGAGGAGCACGATGCCGGGGGTGTGGGGGCCGAGCAGGATTCCGGCCAGGATGAACAGGGGGATCGTCGGCAGGCCGATACGGCCGCCGAGGCGGGCGAGCAGTGCGGCGGCGAGGAACGCGCCGCCCATGGCGATGAGAGTGTCTGCGTGTCCGATGGGATCGTCCTCCGTTGGGAGTCAAGAGGGCGTCAAGAAACCGTCAGTAATTAGTTTACCAAATGATTGTCGTCCGCAACTATATCGGGTCGATAACGTCGGCGACAGAGGGCCCCGAGGGGAGCGGCCCCGAGCGAGGTGGGTGGGGTTCTCCCCACCCGCGATCCGCCAGCAGCCGCCATGGTCCACACCCCTGCCGAATCCGTAACTTCAAGGCGTTGACCTGCACAGTTACCAACAAGGCGGAGGACACGATGGGGCTGCGGCGCAGCAAGCGGCGGACCACTGGGGACATGGGGGACGCACGGCGGGCGGCCGGCCACGGCGTGCGGAACCCGGCCGCCGGGCCGTCGTACGCCCCGGCCGCCGGGCCGTACGCCCCGACCGCCGGCCGGGGGGCGGCGGTCGAACTGACCGGTGTCCGCCGTCAGTACGGCAAGGGCGGCGGAGCCGTCCACGCGCTGCGGGGCATCGACCTCGTCCTGCCGCACGGCAGCTTCACGGCCGTCATGGGCCCCTCCGGCTCCGGGAAGTCCACCTTCCTCCAGTGCGCCGCCGGGCTCGACCGGCCCACCGCCGGGTCGGTGCGCCTCGGCGGCACCGAGATCACCGGGATGAGCGAGAACAGGCTCACCGTGCTCCGCCGGACCCGGCTCGGCTTTGTCTTCCAGGCCTTCAACCTGCTGCCCTCGCTGACCGTCGAGCAGAATGTGCTGCTGCCGATGCGGCTCGCGGGGCAGCGCCCCGACCGCCGCCGGGCCGCCGAGGTGCTCGCCCAGGTCGGCCTCGGGGACAAGGGCCGGCGCCGGCCCGCCGAACTCTCCGGCGGCCAGCAGCAGCGCGTCGCCATGGCGCGGGCCCTGGTCACCCGCCCCGATGTGGTCTTCGCCGACGAACCCACCGGGGCGCTGGACACCACCACCGCCGCCGAGGTCCTCACCCTGCTGCGCTCCGCCGTGGACGGCCTCGGCGCCACCGTCGTCATGGTCACCCACGACCCGGTGGCCGCCGGCTACGCCGACCAGGTTCTCTTTCTCGCCGACGGCTCGATCGCCGACAGCCTCGTCGCCGCGGACGCGGCGCGGATCGCCGCCCGGATGACCTCGCTGACCGGGCCCGCGTCCGCGTCCGCGGCGTACGCCGGGGTGGCCGCCTGATGTTCCGTACCAACGGGCTGGCCCGCGCGGCCATCCGCTTCCGGCCCTCCTCGTTCGTGGGCACCTTCGTCGCCCTGCTGCTGACCGCCGGCATCGTCGCCGCCTGCGGCATCATGCTGGAGAGCGGGATACGGGCCACGGCGCCGCCACAGCGGTACGCGGGCGCCCCGGTCGTCGTCGAGGCCGACCAGCGCAGCCACCTCTGGGTCGGCAGGGGCCAGGAGCGGTTCGACAACTACGCCGACCTCCCCGACCGGGCCCGGCTGGACGCCTCCCTGCTGAGGAAGGCCGCCGCCGTCCCCGGCGCCGCCCGGGCCGTCCCGGACGTCACCTTTCCCGTACGGGAGGGGAACACCCCGCTGACGGCCGCGGGCTGGGGCTCCACCGCCTTCACCGGTACGGAACTCACCGCCGGGACCGCGCCCGGCGCGGGCGAGGTGGTGCTCGGCGCGGGCACGGCCCGCACCGGTGACCGGGTCACCCTCGAAACCCCCGCCGGGAAGCGCGCCTTCACCGTTTCCGGGCTCACGAAGGGCCCCGGGGCCTGGTTCGGCGACACCGAGGCGGTCGCGCTCTCCGGGCACCCCGGGAAGCTGGACGCCATCGCCGTCCTGCCCGAGCGCGGCACCTCCGCCGACACCCTCGCCGGACGGCTCACCGGCACCTTCGGCAGCGGCCACGACAAGCCCAAGGTCTACACCGGGGACGACCGGGGCGGGGTCGAGAACACCGGTCTCGCCTCCGCGAAGACCCTGCTCACCGCCATCGGCGGCTCCTTCGGCGGGATGGCCGCCCTGGTCGCCGTCTTCACCGCCGCCGGGACCGTGGCGCTCTCGGTGGGGCTGCGGCGACGCGAGTTCGCCCTGCTGCGCGCCATCGGCGCGACCCCCTGGCAGGTGCGCCGCTCGATCGCGACGGAGGCCCTGCTGGTCGCCCCGCTCGCGGGGGCCCTCGGCTGTCTGCCCGGTGTGGCGCTGGCCTCCTGGTGGATCGGCGAACTCCGCTCCCGGGGCGCGATCCCGGGGGCCGTGGAGATCAGTATCGGCTGGATACCGCCGGCCGCCGCCGTGCTGACCGTGATCCTCACCGCGCTCCTCGCCGGGTTCCTGGCCGCCCGCAGGCCCTCGAAGATCAAGCCGGGGCAGGCGCTGGCGGACGCCTCCGTGGAACGGACCGGTTTTGGCCGGGTCCGTACGCCGCTGGGGATCGCCGCCGCCGCGGGCGGGGTGGTCTTCGCCGGGGTCGCCGCCCACGAGACCGGCGAGAACGCGGCCAACGCGGCTCTCGGGGTCGTGATGCTCTTCATGCTCGCGGTGGCGCTGCTCGGTCCGCTGATCGCCCGGCTCTGCGCGGAGCTGTTCGGGCTGCCGCTGCGGATGGCGGGGGCGGCGGCCTCGCTCGCGGTCGCCAACTCCGCCACCAACGCGCGGCGGCTCGCCTCCGCGATCACCCCGATCGTGCTGGCCGTGGCCTTCTCCTCGGTCCTGGTCTTCCTCCAGACCAGCACCGAGCGGGCGACCGAGCGCCAGCAGCGCGCGGGGATCACGGCGGATCATGTGGTGACCGGCCGGGACGGCATGCTCCCGCTGGACGCCGCCGAGCGCGCGGCGCGGACGGAAGGGGTCACGGCGGCGGTCTCGCTGCTGCGCACCTCCGTCCTGGTGAAGGCCACATCCGGCCCCGAGGACTCGCTGGTCGAGGCGTCGGCCCAGGGCGTCGGCGGCAGGCCGGCGGATCTGGCGCGGGTGCAGGACCTGGATGTGCGGGAGGGCTCGCTCGCGGGCCTGAGGCCCGGGGCGGTCGCGCTGGACGCGGGGCTCGCGGACTCCGCCGGCGTGCGGCTGGGGGAGCGGCTGGACTTCCGGCTGCCGGACGGGACCCCCTCGTCCGCGACGGTGGTCGCGCTGTACGGGCGCGGGCTCGGGCTCTCCCAGCTCACCCTTCCGGCGGCGGGGCTCACCGCGCACGTCTCCTCGCCCTACCCGCGGGACCTGCTGGTCCGCGCGGCTCCGGAGGCGGCGGGGGAGCTGTCCGCGCTGGGGGCGGTGCGGGACCGGGACGGGTACGCGGCCGACCGCAGCATGGACCGTGAGATGAACGCGTGGGCGAATCTCACGATGGCGGCGATCCTCGGCGGGTTCGCCGCGGTGGCGGCGGGCAACACCCTCGTCATGACGGTGCTGGACCGCCGCCGCGAGCTGGGGATGCTGAGGCTGATCGGGTCGACGCGGCGGCAGGTGCTGGGGATGATCCGGTGGGAGGCGCTGCTGGTGAGTGCGGCGGGGGTGGTGCTGGGGACGGGGATCGCGCTGGCGACGCTCGTCCCGATGACGAAGGGGCTCACCGGGGAGGCCCCCCACATCCCGCCGGAGCTGTACGCGTCGCTGGTGGCGGCGGTCCTGGCACTCGGTCTCACGACCACCCACCTCCCCGCCCGAGCGGCCCTCCGCTGAGCAGCCGGCCCAGGCCCGTGGGCTCGCGCTCCCCGCCCGGCGCGGCCCCCGGTGCCCGGGGGCGCGTCCTCAATCGCCGGACGGGCCGGGTCGATCCGCTGGGCGGGCACCCGCTCCCCGGCCCGTCCGGGGGAGTTCGAGGACGGACCCTGTGTCCCGGGGGCCCACGCCGGGCGGGGGAGCCTCCCCGCCGGCCCGTCCGGCGCCGCCCACAGCGCGGAGGCGTCCCCGCGGCGGCGGTCGTAGAGTCGGGGGCATGGCCCCCGTGCTCACCCTCGCCGAGATCGAGTCCCTCGCCCGCCGCTCCCACGCGGGACAGACCGACAAGTCCGGCCGCCCCTGCGCCGAACACCTCGCCGCCGTCGCCGACGGCGTCCGCGCGCGGGGCGGCAGCGAGGAGCAGATCGCCGCCGGGTGGCTGCACGACGCGCTGGAGGACCACGCCCTCTCGCTCGACTGGCTCCAGACCGCCCCGCTGCACCAGTCCGTCAGGGACATGGTCCTCGCCCTCACCCGGGGCGAGGGCGAGGACCTGGAGTCCTACACCCGGCGCATCCTCACCACCCCGGGCGCCCTCCTCGTCAAGGAGGCCGACCTCGCGAGCAACACCGACCCGGCGCGGCTCGCCGCCCTCGACGAGGAGACCCGGGCCCGGCTGACCGCCAAATACGCCAGAACCCGCGCCCTCCTCGGCCTCGACCAGCCCTAGGCCGTCTCTTTCGGATCAGGCCGGATCGGTGAGCGAGCCCCGGCACCGCGCCCCGCCGCGTTGTCGTCAGTCCCCGCTCCCTGTTCCGGCCCGATCCACGAGAAACCGCCCTAGCGCTTGGGCCCCAGCTCGGCGGCGTCCCGCCGGAACGCCCACTCCATGTCCGGCTCCGTCGCCCAGCGCAGCGCCCTCCGCACCGGGGGCGTGCAGAGCAGGGTCACCATGACCGCAGTCACCAGGGTCAGCAGGATCTCCCCGGCCGGCTCGCTCAGCCAGGCGTGCGTCTCGAAGAACCCGGTGTACTCCGCGGCCTTCAGCGGCAGCCCGTGCAGCAGATAGCCGCAGATGGTGCCCACACCCAGCACGGTGAACCAGGTCCGGTGCCGCGGCACCCACGCCAGGAACCCCGCGGTGAGCAGCGCCCCGAGCCCGAACATCGTGACCGTGGTCACCGCCCCGGTCCACCAGGGCATCCCCAGCTCCTGCGCGCTGTCGGAGCGGTAGAACCACCCCAGCGCCAGATGCGGGGAGACCCAGTACGCCAGCCCCAGAGCCCCGGCGAAGAGCGGCACCGCGAGCATCCGCACCTCCGGCCGGCGCACCAGCTGGAAGTGCTCCGGCTTGAGCACCAGGCCCAGCACGAAGAAGGGCAGGAACTGGAGCACCCGCTGAAGGTTGAGATCCTCCCCGATGTCCGGGGACATGCTCGCCAGCGCGGCGATGACGGTCGACACCGGCAGCGGATACCGGATCATCCGCCACAGCGGCGTCGTCAGCCGCCAGACGAAGAGCGCGGCCAGGAACCAGGTCAGATAGAAGGGGTCGAGCAGACTGATCGGCTGGCCGGGGTCGTCCAGCGAGATCCGTACGAGTGAGTAGGCCAGCTCGAAGACGACATACGGCAGGGCGATGCCGGTCAGCAGCCGTCTCAGCTGGTGCGGGCGCCCCGAGTAGCTCCGCGAGAAGTAGCCGGAGATCACGATGAACGCCGGCATGTGGAACGTATAGACGACGAGGTACAGCGCACGTGTCGCGCGACTGCCCTCCATCACCGGCTCCCAGGCGTGCGCGATGGCGACGAGCACGATGGCCAGGTACTTCGCGTTGTCGAAGAACGGGTCCCGCCCGGGGGACGCGGCGGGTGCCGGAGCCGTCTTCGGCCGGGGCCTCTCCGCGGTCAGCAGCGAGGATCTGACGGGGGCGGTGGACGTGGGGGTCGTGGGGGCGAGGTCCGGGTCCGGCTCCCGGGCCTTGGGGCCGGGGGCCCTGCGATATCCATCCGGAGCGTGGAACATTCGAGGCACCTTAGTCGGGAGGATTGGAATTCGTAAAACCCCTCTGCGCCTTCCCCGTATTCGCATCCCAAACCTTGGCAAACTGTCCACTATGCCCCAATTAATACCCCTTAAATAGGGCATATCAATACGAGTTTGTGACCCTGTGAAATATCTCGCTGCCAGGTTTGGATTTCTCGTGACCGATGTGTGTCCACATGGCAACGATCAGGCCGAATTCCTTCCCGCATTCCCCGCCCCGCCGGCCGCACCCTCCGTGGCCGACCCCCCGGGCCAGCGGCGATGGCGGCCCACGACCGGCGGATGGCGTGATTCCGCCCCCTGCGTTCCGTCAGGTGGCGGCATGGAACCGGCTGTTGGTGGCACGATGGTCTTGAGGCGGGGGTACACGCGCAGCCGAATGTCCCCGGCCGGCAAGGGGACCGACCGAGGGTGTGATCAGTTTGGCCATTTCACTGTCTGCGGTGCTGCTGTTGGGAATCATCCTCGTTGTCATGATTCGCTCAGGGCAGCTCAAGGGCGGCCCGGCCATCATCCCGATACTGTTCGGCTTCTTCCTCGCCTCGTCGGGCATGGCCCCGTCCATCGAGCGCTTCCTCAACTCGATAGCGGCGACGATCAACGACATCAGCTTCTGACGAGCCGCGCGCGACCGCGCGGACGGCGGCGGAAGCGCGTGGAAGCCCTCGGGCCCGGTCGCGCTGGACGGCGACCGGGCCCGAGGGCTTCTTCTGCGATTGGAGCGGGCGACGGGAATCGAACCCGCGTAGCTAGTTTGGAAGACTAGGGCTCTACCATTGAGCTACGCCCGCATGCACCGCGAGTGATACGGGCGACTGCCCGACCGCGGTACGAGAAGCATCGTAGCGGGTCCGGGACGCGCACCGCACACCCCGTCCGACAGCCGTTCGGGCGAGCGCGTGGCCGCCGCGGAAAACCGGCCCCCGCCGCCCTGGCGAGCATGTACCCTACGTGTCGCACCGGCGGGGTGTGGCGCAGCTTGGTAGCGCGTCCGCTTTGGGAGCGGAAGGTCGTCGGTTCGAATCCGGCCACCCCGACCACGATCATCACGGGACCCCACAAGATCGCGTTGTGGGGCTCATCCTGCGTGCGGCTACTATGCAAGCTGCGTGCCCGCGTGTCCGGCGATGAGTCCGACCGAGTGAGACGACTGAGACGACGATCCGGGCCGATCAGCCGAGCCGCCGCCTGTGCGGCGGATGCGGCAGAAACCAGAATCAGCCACCAAGGAGACCGAACCGTGAAGAGCGCCGTAGAGACCCTGAACCCGACCCGGGTTCGGCTCACTGTCGAGGTGCCCTTCGAGGAGCTCAAGGACAGCCTCGACGCGGCGTACAAGAAGATCAACCAGCAGGTCACGGTGAAGGGCTTCCGCAAGGGGAAGATCCCGGCGCGCGTCATCGACCAGCGGTTCGGCCGTGGTGCAGTGCTGGAGGAAGCCGTCAACGACGCTCTCCCGAAGTTCTACACCGAGGCGGTCAACGAGGCGGAGATCAACCCGCTGGGCCAGCCCGAGGTCGACATCACGGAGCTGAAGGACGGCGAGACGCTGAACTTCACCGCCGAGGTCGACATCCGTCCGGTCATCGAGATCCCGGACTACTCCGGCATCGAGGTCACCGTTGACGCGGTCGAGGTCACCGACGAGGACGTCGACAAGGCCGTGGAGGAGCTGCGCGAGCGCTTCGCCTCCACCACCCCGGTCGAGCGTGCCGCCGAGGACGGCGACATCGTCACCCTGGACCTGGAGGCCAAGGTCGAGGGCGAGGTCCTGGAGGACGGCGTCGCGACCGCGGTTCCGTACACCATCGGTTCCGGTGAGCTGCTGGACGGCATCGACGACGCCGTGAAGGGCCTGGAGGCCGGTGGCGAGGCCACCTTCACCTCCCAGCTCAAGGGCGGCTCGGCCGAGGGCAAGGACGCCGAGGTCACCGTGAAGGTCACCGCGGTCGCCAAGCGTGAGCTGCCCGAGCTGGACGACGACTTCGCCCAGCTCGCGAGCGAGTTCGACACCCTGGACGAGCTGAAGGCCGACAGCCGCAAGCGCCTCGGCTCCATGAAGCAGTACGACCAGGCCACCCAGGCGCAGGAGCGCGTCCTGGAGGAGCTCCTCAAGATCACCGAGGTGCCGATCCCCGAGAAGCTGCTCGCGGACGAGATCAACACCCGCAAGCACAACCTCGAGCACCACCAGCTCGGCCAGATGGGCATCGACCTCGCGAAGTACCTGGAGATCCAGGGCAAGACCGAGGAGGAGTTCACCACCGAGACCGAGGAAGCCGCGGTCAAGGGGATCAAGACCCAGTTCATCCTCGACGAGCTGGTCTCCAAGGAGAAGCTGAACGTCAACCAGGAGGAGCTCACCGAGCACCTCATGCGCCGCGCCAGCTCCTCCGGCATGAGCCCGGACCAGTTCGCCCAGGCCGTCGTCGAGGGCAACCAGGTCCCGATGCTCGTCGGCGAGGTCGCCCGCGGCAAGGCGCTGGCCCTGGTCGTCGAGTCCGCCAAGGTCACCGACACCAACGGTGAGGCCGTCGACCTCGACGACGACGAGGACGAGGCCGCCGAGACCACCGAGGCCACGGCCGCGGAGGCCGGCGACGCCGCCGAGGCCGAGGCCAAGGACGACAAGGGTGCGAAGGGCGAGGACAAGCCGGAGGCCTGAGCCCCCCCGCTGAACCCTCCCTCCCGTACAGCCGTACCACCGTGCACAGGGCCCGGACGCCACCCGCGTCCGGGCCCTGTGCCATGGGCGGCCGTGGCGGACCCGTGCGCGGGGCTCAACCCTCCCTCCCGCACCTTGCGCTCCCAGCGAACAGTTCGGGAACCGGGATGGCGTTGTCCGACCTGCGCGTTAGGGTCCATGAGTACGAGGGCAGGGGAGTACCCGCCCTCGGTTACGAAGACGCTGAGACGGCAGGCAGCCGTCAGAGACGAGCAGGTGGATACGTGACGAATCTGATGCCTTACGCCGCCGGTGAGCCGTCCTTCGGTGGTGGCCTCGGCGACCAGGTCTACAGCCGGCTGCTCGGCGAGCGCATCATCTTCCTCGGCCAGCAGGTCGACGACGACATCGCCAACAAGATCACCGCACAGCTGCTGCTCCTTGCCGCTGACCCCGACAAGGACATCTACCTCTACATCAACAGCCCCGGTGGCTCGGTGACGGCCGGCATGGCGGTCTACGACACCATGCAGTACATCCCGAACGACGTGGTGACCATCGGCATGGGCATGGCGGCCTCCATGGGCCAGTTCCTGCTGACCGGTGGCGCGGCGGGCAAGCGTTTCGCGCTGCCCAACACCGACATCCTCATGCACCAGGGCTCGGCCGGTCTCGGCGGCACCGCCTCCGACATCAAGATCCAGGCCGAGTATCTGCTGCGCACCAAGCAGCGCATGGCGGAGATCACCGCGCACCACTCCGGCCAGACCGTCGAGACGATCATCCGCGACGGTGACCGCGACCGCTGGTTCACCTCCGAGGAGGCCAAGGAGTACGGCCTCATCGACGAGATCATCTCCGCCGCGTCGGGTGTTCCGGGCGGCGGCGGCACCGGCGCCTGAGCCGGCGGCACCGATCCGCTCGGCCCGCGGGGGCCCGCGCGCCGAGCGCCCCGGCCCCGGCCGCCCCTCACCCCACCACTCCACCCCTCGAAACGCTGCGAACGCCCGCGAAACGTTCCGCAGAACGCCACCAGGACGGTGAACACCCACATGAGCAACAACTCCGCGAGCGGCCTCTACACCGGCCCGCAGCTGGACAACCGCTATGTCGTCCCCCGCTTCGTCGAGCGCACCTCCCAGGGCGTGCGCGAGTACGACCCGTACGCGAAGCTGTTCGAGGAGCGCATCATCTTCCTCGGCGTGCAGATCGACGACGCCTCCGCCAACGACGTCATGGCACAGCTCCTCTGCCTGGAGTCGATGGACCCCGACCGTGACATCTCCATCTACATCAACAGCCCCGGTGGCTCCTTCACCGCGCTGACCGCGATCTACGACACCATGCAGTTCGTGAAGCCGGACATCCAGACGGTCTGCATGGGCCAGGCGGCCTCCGCCGCGGCCGTGCTGCTCGCCGCCGGCACCCCCGGCAAGCGGATGGCCCTGCCGCACACCCGGGTCCTGATCCACCAGCCGTCCTCGCAGACCGGCCGGGAGCAGCTCTCCGACCTGGAGATCGCCGCCAAGGAGATCCTCCGGATGCGGGAGCAGCTGGAGGAGATGCTGGCCAAGCACTCCACCACCCCGATCGAGAAGGTCCGCGACGACATCGAGCGGGACAAGATCCTGACCGCCGAGGAGGCGCTGGCGTACGGTCTGGTCGACCAGATCGTCTCCACCCGCAAGACCACCGCGGCGGCGGCCGCCTGACCCGCGCACAGCCCTTGGCGCGGGTCATGACACGATTCCCCTCCGGGAGCACGGCCATGTGAACCGCGCCAAGGGGGGCCCGAACGAGGGCCCCGGCAAGGTACCGTCGGATATGAGGCACCAGGAGTCGGCCGAACCAAGCCGCTCCCAGGCGAAGGGGAAGCACCTCGTGGCACGCATCGGTGATGGCGGCGACCTGCTCAAGTGCTCGTTCTGCGGAAAGAGCCAGAAGCAGGTGAAGAAGCTCATCGCAGGCCCGGGTGTGTACATCTGCGACGAGTGCATCGATCTCTGTAACGAGATCATCGAGGAGGAGCTGGCCGAGACCTCCGAGGTGCGGTGGGAGGAACTGCCCAAGCCTCGCGAGATCTACGAGTTCCTGGAGGGCTATGTGGTCGGGCAGGAGCCCGCCAAGAAGGCCCTCTCCGTCGCGGTGTACAACCACTACAAGCGCGTCCAGGCCGGTGAGACCGGCGGCGCCCAGGGCCGTGACGACGGGATCGAGCTCTCCAAGTCCAACATCCTGCTGCTGGGTCCCACCGGCTCCGGCAAGACCCTGCTGGCCCAGACCCTCGCCCGGATGCTCAATGTCCCCTTCGCCATCGCCGACGCGACGGCGCTCACGGAGGCGGGCTATGTCGGCGAGGACGTCGAGAACATTCTGCTGAAGCTGATTCAGGCGGCCGACTACGACGTCAAGAAGGCCGAGACCGGGATCATCTACATCGATGAGATCGACAAGGTCGCCCGCAAGAGCGAGAACCCGTCCATCACCCGCGATGTGTCGGGCGAGGGCGTCCAGCAGGCCCTGCTGAAGATCCTGGAGGGCACCACCGCCTCCGTACCGCCCCAGGGCGGACGGAAGCACCCGCACCAGGAGTTCATCCAGATCGACACCACCAACGTGCTCTTCATCGTGGGGGGCGCGTTCGCCGGTCTGGAGAAGATCATCGAGTCGCGGGCCGGGGCCAAGGGCATCGGCTTCGGGGCCACGATCCGCTCCAAGCGCGAGATCGAGGCGAGCAACCAGTTCCAGGAGGTCATGCCGGAGGATTTGGTGAAGTTCGGGATGATCCCCGAGTTCATCGGCCGGCTCCCCGTCATCACCTCCGTGCACAACCTCGACCGCGAGGCCCTGCTGAAGATCCTGGTCGAGCCGAGGAACGCCCTGGTCAAGCAGTACCAGCGGCTCTTCGAACTCGACGGTGTGGAGCTGGACTTCGACCGTCCGGCCCTGGAGGCCATCGCCGACCAGGCGATCCTGCGCGGCACCGGCGCCCGTGGACTGCGCGCCATCATGGAGGAGGTCCTCCAGTCGGTGATGTACGAGGTCCCGTCCCGCAAGGACGTCGCCCGCGTCGTCATCACGGCCGATGTGGTCCGCAACAACGTCAACCCGACGCTGGTGCCGAGGATCGTCAAGAACGACGGCCGCCACGAGAAGTCCGCGTAACCCCCGTCCGCACGGACCCGGCCCGGGCCCGCACGGACCCCGCACGGACAAGAGGGGCGCTCCCCGCCGGGAGCGCCCCTCTCCGTCCGCCCGGGTCCGGGCCGGGTCCGTCAGACCTTGGTGCGCGAGACGTTGTAGAGCTTGGCGGCGAGATCGGCGGTCTTCTCCGTGGGGTTGCCCGAGGAACTGCCGCCGAGCAGGGACTGCAGATCCATCGCGATCACCGCGGCGACGGTGCTGTGGTCCGCCCACACACAGATCGGGACCTCGGCGTCCTTGGGGCCACCGGAGTTGGCGGGCATGGTGAACTTGGCCTTCTGGCACTTCATCAGCGCGCCGTCGAAGCCCTCGGGAGTGACGGCCTCGGCCGTGCCGAGCAGCTCGACCCTGGTGCCGCTGTCCTCCTTCGCGGACGCGTCCCTGGCGGTCTGGAAGTAGCCGTCCAGCGCCTTCTCCGGGTCGTCGATCTCGCCCCAGAGGCCGTGCGTCATCACCATCCGCTGCTTCAGCGGCTGGTCCTTGGAACCCGCCTCATAGGTCGCCGAGACACCCTGGGGGTTCTGGACGCCGATGCCCTCGGCCTTCTTCCTGCCGTCGCCGGACGGCGTCTTCGAGTCCTCGGACTGGGACCGCTTGTAGTCCTCGAACGACGCGGGCGGCGTCAGCTTGTACCCCTTGGTGGCGCTCGCCACCCCGCCGCTCCCGCCCTCCTCGCCGGCCAGCAGGAAGTACCCGCCGGCGGCGATCACGGCGAGTGCCACCACGGACGCGCCGATGATCAGCCCGGTCTTCTTCTTCGGGGCAGGCGGCGGGGGCGGCATCTGGCCACCGGGGAACTGCGGCGGCTGCCCGTACGGCCCCGGCTGCTGCGGGGGACCCCACTGGCCGGGCTGCTGGGGCTGCCCGCCCGGCTGCTGCGGGACGCCCTGCGGGGCCTGCGGGGGGTAGCCGTACCCCGGCGCGGGCTGCTGCTGCGGGTACCCGTAGCCGGGCTGCGGGGCCTGCGGCTGCCGGCCGTACGGCCCCGGCTGGCCGTAGGGGCCCGGCTGCTCGTAGGGGCCCGGCCGGCCGTACGGCCCCGGCTGCTGGGGCTGCTGGCCGTACGGGCCCGGCTGCTGGTGGCTCATTTCTGGGTTCCCCTCCAGATATTTATGTGGTTCAGACATCCTCACCCAATCACCGCCCGGTGGAAGCGGTGGGGGTCACACCGTTACCGAACTCTCCCGTTTCAGTACGGTGCCGTGACACCTCTAAACTGGGCCCGTGACCGAGAACACTCAGCAGACGCCAGCCAGCAACCCCGAACTGCCGACCCAGTACGCGCCGGCCGAGGTGGAGGGGAAGCTGTATGAGCGCTGGGTAGAGCGCGGTTACTTCACGGCCGACGCCAGGAGCGAGAAGCCGCCGTACACCATTGTCATCCCGCCGCCGAACGTCACCGGAGCGCTCCACCTGGGCCACGCCTTCCAGGTCACCCTGATGGACGCGCTCACCCGCCGCAAGCGCATGCAGGGGTACGAGGCGCTGTGGCTCCCCGGCATGGACCACGCCGGCATCGCCACCCAGAACAAGGTCGAGCAGCAGCTCGCCGAGGAGGGCAAGTCCCGTCACGACCTCGGCCGGGAGCAGTTCACCGAGCGGGTCTGGCAGTGGAAGGAGGAGTACGGCGGAAAGATCCTCGGCCAGCTCCGCCGGCTCGGCGCCGGGCTCGACTGGAGCCGTGAGCGCTTCACCATGGACGAGGGCCTCTCCCGGGCCGTCCAGACCATCTTCAAGAACCTCTACGACGACGAGCTGATCTACCGCGCCGAGCGGATCATCAACTGGTGTCCCCGCTGTCTCACCGCGATCTCCGACATCGAGGTCGACTACCAGGACGACAACGGCGAGCTGGTCTCGCTGAAGTACGGCGAGGGAGACGAGACCCTCGTGGTGGCGACCACCCGGGTCGAGACGATGCTCGGTGACACCGCCGTCGCCGTCCACCCCGACGACCCGCGGTACGCGCACCTCATCGGCAAGCGGATCAAGCTGCCGCTGACCAACCGGACGATCCCGGTCGTCGCCGACACCCATGTCGACCCCGAGTTCGGCACCGGCGCGGTCAAGGTGACCCCCGCCCACGACCCGAACGACTTCGCCATCGGCCAGCGCCACGGCCTCGAATCCCTCACGATCATGGACGAGCGGGCGGTCATCACCGTGCCCGGTCCCTTCGAGGGGCTCGACCGCTTCGAGGCGCGCTCGGCGATCGTCGCGGCACTGCGCGAGCAGGGCCGGGTTGTGGCCGAGAAGCGCCCCTATGTCCACTCGGTGGGGCACTGCTCCCGCTGCCGGACCACGATCGAGCCGCGCCTCTCCCTCCAGTGGTGGGTCAAGGTCGGCCCGCTGGCCCAGGCGGCCGGGGACGCGGTCCGCGACGGCCGGGTGGCGATCCACCCCGCAGATCTCTCCAAGCGGTACTTCGACTGGGTCGACAACATGCACGACTGGTGCATCTCGCGCCAGCTCTGGTGGGGTCACCGCATTCCGGTCTGGTACGGCCCGAACGGCGAGACCGTCTGTGTCGGCCCCGACGAGCAGCCGCCCGCGGGCGAGGGCTGGACCCAGGACGAGGATGTCCTCGACACCTGGTTCTCCTCCGGGCTGTGGCCCTTCTCCACCCTCGGCTGGCCCGAGCGGACCGAGGACCTCGATAAGTTCTACGCCACCGATGTCCTGGTCACCGGGCACGACATCATCTTCTTCTGGGTCGCCCGGATGATGATGTTCGGTCTGTACGCCATGGACGGGGAGGCGCCCTTCCACACCGTCGCCCTGACCGGACTCGTCCGGGACGAGCACGGCAAGAAGATGTCCAAGTCCAACCCGAACTCGGTCGACCCGCTCGACTGGATGGACGCGTACGGCTCCGACGCCGTCCGCTTCACCCTGGCCCGGGGCGCCAACCCGGGGGCGGATGTGCCCATCGGGGAGGACTGGGTCCAGGCCTCCCGCAACTTCGCCAACAAGATCTGGAACGCCACCCGCTTCGCGCTGATGAACGGGGCGACGGTCGAGGGGGAGCTGCCTCCGGCGGAGCGGCTGTCGGCGGCGGACCGGTGGATTCTGTCGCGGCTGAACAAGACCGTGGCGGAGGTGGACGCGTACTACGACGACTATCAGTTCGCCAAGCTCGCGGACAGCCTCTACCACTTCGCGTGGGACGAGGTCTTCGACTGGTACGTGGAGCTGTCGAAGACCACGTACTTCGCCGGCGGCGAGCAGGCGAAGGTCTCGGCGCGTGTCCTGGGCGAGGTCCTGGATGTGACGCTGCGGCTGCTGCACCCGGTGGTGCCGTTCGTCACCGAGACGCTGTGGACGACGCTCACCGGCAAGGAGTCGCTGGTCGTCGCCGAGTGGCCGGCCGACAGCGGGTTCCGGGACGAGGCGGCCGAGAAGGAGATCGAGCTGGTCCAGCGGGTGGTGACCGAGGTGCGCCGCTTCCGCAGCGACCAGGGGCTCCAGCCGGGCCAGAAGGTCCCGGCCCGGCTCGGCCTGGACGGCACGGCGCTCGCCCCGCACGAGGCGGCGATCCGCCAGCTGCTCCGCCTCCAGCCGGAGGGGGAGGGCTTCGCGGCGACCGCGACGCTGCCGGTGGCGGGGGCGACGGTGGCGCTGGATCTGTCGGGGACGATCGATGTGGTGGCGGAGCGGAAGCGGCTGGAGAAGGATCTGGCGGCCGCGGTGAAGGAGAAGGGGCAGGCGGAGGGGAAGCTGGGGAACGAGGCGTTTCTGGCGAAGGCGCCGGATCAGGTGGTGGAGAAGATTCGCGGCCGGTTGTCGGCGGCGGAGGCGGACATCACCCGCCTGACCACCCAACTCACCCACCTCCCCTCCGCCTGACGACGCCCCGCGCATTCTCAGCCCGTCCGGGGGCACCTCCCAGAGGCAGCGACCTTCCGCGGCGGGTCCCCGCATGCTGCGGCCCGCGGTCGGGGGCCGGCCCCCGAACCCCCGCTCCTCAATCGCCGGAGGGGCTGGGGTGGTGTGCGTCCGGCGCTGGCGGGGACGGCCCGCGCGTGGAGGGCGACCCGAGCAATCCCAGCCCGTCCGGCGTTTGAGGACGGACCCTGTGCGACGGGTGCCCGCATGCTGCGGGCCTCGGTCGGGGGCCGGCCCCCGAACCCCCGCTCCTCAATCGCCGGAGGGGCTGAGTGGACCCAGCCCGTCCGGCGCTTGAGGACGGACGCCGCGCCCCGGGGGGCCCGGGCATTCCAGCTCGTCCGGGGGCAGCTCCCGGGGAGATGGCGGACGGACCCCGTGCAACAGGACCCCGCGCACCGCGGGGCGGCCGGGAGGCCGGGGGGCGGGGGGCGCCTAGACTGGGGGGCGTGAGTGAGCATCCCGCCGACCGCCCCGCAGACCCCGACCGCTTCGACGAGATCATCGAAGCCGAGACCGACCGCGATCCCGACCTGGCGGTGATCGAGGCCGGCAGCCGCACCCTGCGCGCCCAGGCCGGAGCCCCCCAGCCCGACTCCGTCCCCGCCCGCCCCGCCGACCCCGAGGTCGACCGCGCCCTGCGCGCGGTCGAGGCGGATCTGGCGAACCGCTGGGGCGAGACCAAGCTCGACCCCTCGGTGACCAGGATCGCCGCGCTGATGGACGTCCTGGGCGAGCCGCAGCGCGCCTACCCCTCCATCCACATCACCGGCACCAACGGCAAGACCTCCACCGCCCGGATGATCGAGGCCCTGCTCTCCGCCTTCGAGCTGCGCACCGGCCGCTACACCTCCCCGCACGTGCAGTCGATCACCGAGCGCATCAGCCTCGACGGCGCCCCCATCGACCCCGAGCGCTTCATCTCCACGTACGAGGACATCAAGCCGTACGTCGAGATGGTCGACACGGCCCAGGAGTACCGGCTCTCCTTCTTCGAGGTGCTCACCGGAATGGCGTACGCCGCCTTCGCCGACGCCCCGGTGGACGCCGCCGTGGTCGAGGTCGGCATGGGCGGCACCTGGGACGCCACCAATGTGATCGACGCCTCCGTCGCCGTGGTCACCCCGATAGACCTGGACCACACCGACCGGCTCGGCTCCACCCCCGCCGAGATCGCGGTGGAGAAGTCCGGGATCATCAAGCAGGGCGCGACCGTGATCCTGGCGCAGCAGCCGGTGGACGCGGCCCAGGTGATGCTGAAGAAGGCCGTCGAGGTCGACGCCACCGTCGCCCGCGAGGGCATGGAGTTCGGGGTGGTCTCCCGCGAGGTCGCCGTCGGCGGCCAGCAGCTCACCCTGCGCGGCCTCGGCGGTGAGTACGGCGAGATCTTCCTCCCGCTCTACGGCGCCCACCAGGCGCACAACGCGGCGGTGGCCCTCGCGGCGGTCGAGGCGTTCTTCGGTGTCGGCGCGGACCACGCGCGGACCCTGGACGCGGACACCATCCGCAAGGCGTTCGCCGCCGTCTCCTCGCCCGGCCGGCTGGAGGTCGTGCGGCGCAGCCCCACGGTCGTGCTGGACGCGGCCCACAACCCGGCGGGCGCCCGGGCGGCGGCCGACGCCGTCACCGAGGCGTTCGGGTTCTCCCGGCTGATCGGGGTGGTCGGCGCGAGCGGCGAGAAGGATGTCCGGGGGCTGCTCGAAGCCTTCGAGCCGATCTTCGCCGAGGTGGTCGTCACCCAGAACTCCAGCCATCGCGCGCTGGACGCCGACACCCTCGCGGCCGTCGCCGTGGAGGTCTTCGGCGACGACCGGGTGGTGGTCGAGCCCCGGCTCGACGAGGCGATCGAGACGGCGATCACCCTCGCGGAGGAAGAGGCCGAGTACGCGGGCGCCGGGGTGCTGGTGACCGGCTCGGTGATCACGGTCGGGGAAGCCCGGCTGCTGCTCGGGAGGGGCTGACCATGCGCATGCTCTGTTCGTCCACGCTGATCGGCGAGTTCTTCATCGTCGCCTTCGCGGGTCTGGTCGCCATGAAGGACCCGGATCTGTCGACGGGCACGGTCTGGACGGTCTGCGGGATCGTCATGGCCCTGTCGGTCCTGCTCTGCGGGATGGTCACCCGCCCGGGCGGGGTGCAGCTCGGCTGGGCGCTCCAGATCGGTCTGGTGCTGAGCGGTTTCATCGTGCCCATCATGTTCTTCCTGGGCGCGTGCTTCGCGGGCCTGTGGTGGGCGTCGGTGCACTACGGCCGCAAGATCGACGAGGCGAAGGCCCGCTGGGCCGACCAGGCGCGCGTCCAGGCCTGAGTCCGCGTGAGCCCCGTCCGCGCGCGGCGGACGGCACCCGGTTGACCGGTGGTCAGGTCCGGGTGCCGCCCCCGGGGCGGCCCCCTGTAATCTCGGCTCACCGCACATGTGTATGCCTGCAAGGAGAGCCTCACACCATGACCCAGCGCACCCTCGTCCTCCTCAAGCCCGACGCGGTCCGGCGCAAGCTGGTCGGCGAGATCATCGGCCGGATCGAGGCCAAGGCCGGCTGGACCATCGGCGCGCTGGAGCTGCGCACGCTCGACCAGGAGACCCTGGAGCAGCACTACGGTGAGCACCGGGGCAAGCCGTTCTACGAGCCGCTGGTCGCGTTCATGGCCTCCGGCCCGGTCGTGGCGCTGATCGTCGAGGGCGAGCGGGTCATCGAGGGCGTGCGCAAGCTCGCGGGCCCCACCGACCCCATCGCGGCCGAGCCCGGCTCCATCCGGGGCGATTTCGGCACCATCGTCCGCGAGAACCTGATCCATGCCTCGGACTCCGAGGAGTCCGCCATTCGGGAACTGAAGATTTTCTTTCCGGGACTTTCCTGACCCCGCATCAGCCAAACAGCGCTCATGACCTGGGGCGACCGATGTAATTCGGTCGCCCTTCGGCATATGCGAACGCAATGCGGGAACGGATCGCTGCGACACCTCGTCACCTAAAGAGAGGTGGACCACCGCGCCGTGTCCGTGGAGGCGGCATTACGATGGAAGCCTCACGCCACAGCACCCACCTCGCCATCCTGAAAAGTCGTCAACGCTCGATTTGGGAAGGCCAGACGCATCCTCATGGGGAACAAAATGTCGTTCATCGGCCGTGACATGGCTGTCGACCTCGGGACCGCCAACACGCTGGTGTACGTCAGAGGCAAGGGGATCGTTCTCAACGAGCCGTCCGTCGTCGCCATCAACACCAACACCGGCGGCATTCTGGCGGTCGGCTCCGAGGCGAAGAAGATGATCGGCCGGACGCCGGGCAACATCGTTGCCGTCCGGCCGCTGAAGGACGGCGTCATCGCCGACTTCGAGATCACCGAGCGGATGCTCCGCTACTTCATCCTCAAGATCCACAAGCGCCGCTATCTCGCCCGCCCGCGCGTGGTCGTCTGTGTGCCCTCCGGTATCACGGGAGTCGAGCGCCGCGCGGTCATCGAGGCGTCGACCCAGGCCGGCGCCCGCCAGGTGCACATCATCGAGGAGCCCATGGCCGCGGCCATCGGCTCCGGCCTCCCGGTCCACGAGGCCACCGGCAATATGGTCGTCGACATCGGCGGCGGCACCACCGAGGTCGCCGTCATCTCGCTGGGCGGAATCGTCACCGCGCAGTCCATCCGGGTCGCCGGCGACGAACTGGACAACGCGATCATTCAGCACATCAAGAAGGAGTACTCGCTCCTGCTCGGTGAGCGCACCGCGGAACAGATCAAGATCACTATTGGTTCCGCCTACGACATGGACCAGGACGAGCACACCGAGATCCGCGGCCGCGACCTGGTGTCGGGGCTGCCGAAGACCGTGGTCATCTCGGCCGCCGAGGTCCGCAAGGCGATCGAGGAGCCGGTCAATTCCATCGTCGACGCCGTCAAGACCACCCTCGACAAGTGCCCGCCCGAGCTGTCGGGCGATGTGATGGACCGGGGCATCGTCCTCACCGGCGGCGGCGCCCTGCTGCGCGGACTCGACGAGCGGCTCCGCCGCGAGACCGGTATGCCCATCCACATCGCCGAGGACCCGCTGGACTCGGTGGCCCTCGGCTCCGGCAAGTGCGTGGAGGAGTTCGAGGCGCTGCAGCAGGTCCTCGACGCCCAGCCGCGCCGTTAGCCGTGCCGCCGGCCCCGCCGCCACGACCGGGGCGGGGCCCGGCCGTACCCCCCCGGGCTCCCACGGCCCCGGGGGGAACCCCTGTACGGGTGTCGGCCAACCCGTACGGCAGATCGTTGATATACAGACATCTCCATTCCTACGAGGAAGGCACGGCCGCCGCACGTGAGGGACACACGAGAGAGCCGTCTGCTCCTGGTGCTGCTGATCGCCATCGCGTTCGCTTTGATCACGGTGGACATCCGCGGGGGCGAGGACTCACCGATCGACGGCGCCCGGCAGGCAGCCGCCACCGTCTTCGGACCGGTGGAGAACGGCGTCGCGTCGGCGGTCAACCCGGTCGGCAACGCCATCGGGGCCGTACGGGACTCCGGCGAGCGCCATGACCGCATCAGCGTCCTGGAGCGGGAGAACGCGGAGCTGAGGGCCAGACTCGGCAGCGACGACCGGCACCGCAGCCGCGCCCGCGAGCTGGACAGGATGCTCAGGACGGCGGGCGCAGGACAGTACGGCATCAAGGGCGCCGAGGTCATCGCCATAGGAGCGGCCCAGGGCTTCTCCTGGACGGTCACCATCGACATCGGCTCCCGGGACGGCATCACGCGCGACATGACCGTCCTCAACGGGGACGGACTCGTCGGCCGGGTCACCACCGTGGGCCCGCACACCGCCACCGTCCTCCTCGCCAACGACCCCGACTTCGCCGTCGGCACCCGGATGGAGAAGAGCGACGAACTGGGCTTCGCCACCGGACAGGGCGACCGCCCGCTCTCGGTCCAGCTGCTCAACGGCAAGCACAAGGTGCGGAAGGGCGACCGTCTGGTCACCTTCGGCTCGCAGGCCGATAAGCCCTTCGTGCCGGGCGTCCCCATCGGTGAGGTGGTCCGCGTCGACCCCTCGGGCGGCGATCTGACCCGGACTATCTACGTCGACCCGTATGTCGGCTTCAGCAAGCTCGACATCGTCGGCGTCGTCGTCCAGGCCCCGCGCACCGACCCCCGGGACACCGTGCTGCCGGCCAAGCCCGCCGGGCCCCGGCCGACACCGACCGTCACGGTCACGGTCACCCCGAGCGGACCCGCCGGGCAGAACATCGCCGAGGCCCAGGGCGGCGACACCGGCCGGCTGCCGGACACCGGCCCGTCCTCCGGCACCGGCCAGGCCCCCGCGCCCGGCCGGAGCCCCGCCGCTCAGGCCCCCGGCGGCAGCCAGGCACCGGGCGCCCGCCCGACCCATGAGCAGCAGTAGGAGCTGATCCGTCATGCGAGTCAACCGGACGCTTCTCTCCACGGCCCTCGTCGTGGTCGCCCTCGTCCTCCAGGTCTCCGTACTCTCCCGGCTCCAGCTCCCCGGCGCCGTCCCCGATCTGCTGCTCCTCACCGTCCTCGGACTCGCCCTGGTCTACGGGCATGTCGCCGGCGCGTTCATCGGCTTCGGCGCCGGACTCCTCGCCGACCTCGCGCCCCCCGCCGACCACGCCGCGGGGCGGTACGCCCTGGTCCTGTGCGTCATCGGCTATCTGGTCGGCCTCGCCCGCCCCGAGAACGGCAGACTGAAGTCCGCCACCGTCCCCATGCTCGTGGTCGTCGCCGCCGCCGTCGGCTCCACCCTGCTGTACGCGGGCGTGGGCGCCCTCGTCGGTGACACCGCCGCCCGCCATGTGGGCCTCGGCAATCTGCTGTTCACCGCCGCTGTCTACGATCTGCTGCTGGCGCCGTTCACCGTGCCGTTCATCATGGCGCTGGCCCGCCGCACCGACAACGATCCGCTCGCCGACACCCAGAGCGGCGCCGGCGATGTCTCATCGGGGTGGCTCGCCTCCGGCACCGGGCTGCGCATCGGCACCCAGCGCGGCGGCATGCGCCTCAAGGCCGCGCGCAACCGGGCCGCCCGCGCCGGACGCATCAAGGGGGTCAAGCGACTGTGAGCAACATCCCGGAGACCGGCCGGACCCCACGGGTCCAGATCCGGCTCGTCGTCATCCAGGTCCTGGTCTTCTCGCTGCTGCTCACCCTCGGCGGGCGGCTGTGGTACCTCCAGATCCGCAACGGCCAGGAGTACACCGACGAGGCCAAGAACAACGGCGTGCAGCGTGTGGTCCAGCCCGCCGTCCGGGGCTCCATCCTCGACTCCCGGGGCGTCGCCCTCGCCGACAACGAGACCCGGCTCGTGGTCTCCGCCTCCCGCACCGAGCTGATGAAGATAAAGGACGACGGGAAGGCCGTGCTCGCCCGTCTCGCGGGCGTCCTCGGCATGTCGCCCAAGGAGGTCCAGGACAAGGTCAGGCTCTGCGACTCCAAGACCCCCAAGCCCTGCTGGAACGGCTCCCCCTACCAGCCGATCCCCGTCACCGACGAGGCCACCACGCAGCAGGCGCTCCAGATCCGCGAGCGCGCCGAGGACTTCCCCGGCATCACCGCCGAGCCCACCGCCGTCCGCCGCTACACGGCGCCCGGCAAGGCCAACACCGCCCAGGTGCTCGGCTATCTCTCCCCCGTCACCGACGCGGAGATCGAGAAGGCCAAGGACACCGAGTCCCCGTTCCTCCGCTCCGACCAGGTCGGCCGCTCCGGTCTGGAGCGCACCTACGACCACGCGCTGCGCGGCAAGGCCGGTGTCACCCGCTACGAGGTCGACAACCTCGGCCGGGTCATCGGCGAGGCCGACCGCGACAAGGCCCAGCCCGGCGCCAACCTCGTCACCTCCATCGACGCCCGTGTCCAGGCCGTCGCCGAGTACGAGCTGAACGAGGCGATGAAGGCCGCGCGCAAGGAGATCGACAAGAACAACACCGGGGTGAACTACAAGGCCGACGCGGGCGCCGTCGTGGTCATGGAGAACCGGACCGGCCGCGTCATCTCGATGGCCTCCCTGCCCACGTACGACCCCAACGCCTGGGTCGGCGGCATCTCCGGCAGGGACTACCAGCAGCTCACCGACAAGGCGTCCAACTACCCGCTGCTCAACCGGGGCATCCAGGGCCAGGCGGCGCCCGGCTCGATCTTCAAGGTGATCTCCTCCACCGCCGCCGTCAACGCGGGCTACGACTTCGACGCCAACTACCCCTGCCCCTCCTCCCTCTCCTTCGGCGGGCGCGAGTTCAAGAACTTCGAGTCCAAGGGGTACGGCTCCATCAACCTCGGCCGCGCCCTGGAGGTCTCCTGCGACACCGTCTACTACGGGCTCGCGCACCGCGAGTGGGTCAAGGACGGCGGCATCAACCCGAAGAAGGACCCCAAGGACTGGTTCTACCGCACCGCCCACCAGTTCGGTCTGGGCAAGAAGACCGGTATCGACCTCACCAGCGAGGTCCCCGGCCGGGTCCCCGACCGCCAGTGGAAGCAGAGCTACTGGGAGCAGCTCAAGGGCACCTGGTGCAAGGAGGGCAAGAAGGGCGGCAGCTACGTCGAGCAGATCGCGTACGAGAACTGCCTCGAAGGCAACCGGATGCGCGCCGGTGACTCCGTCAACTACTCCATCGGCCAGGGAGACACCCTCGTCACCCCGATACAGATGGCGACGATCTACGCGGCGATCTCCAACGGCGGCACGCTCTACCAGCCCACCGTCGGGCGGGCCGTGGTCAGCGCCGACGGCAGGGAGGTGACGGAGATCAAGCCGAAGCCGGCCGGCAAGCTCCCCATGGACACCGCCACCAACCGGAAGATAAACGACGCCCTCGCGGGGGTCGCGACCCGGGGCTCGGCCGCCTGGCGGTTCGGCGGCTGGCCGCAGGACGACATCCCGATGCACGCCAAGACCGGCACAGCGGAGGTCTACGGCAAGCAGACCACCTCGTGGTTCGCCTCGTACACCGACGACTACACCATCGTCATGACCATCTCCCAGGGCGGTACGGGCTCGGGCGCTTCGGGGCCCGCCGTCCGCAAGATCTACGAGGCGATGTACGGGCTCGACGAGAAGGGCAACCAGGATCTGAAGCGCGCCCTGCTGCCCGCCCCGCAGAAGGCGCTCCCGAGGATCGGCGCCGACGGCACCATCGACGCGCCCCGGATCAAGCCGTACCAGCCGCGCAAGCCGCTGGAAGAGAACCAGCAGCTCGCGGGGCCGCCCGCGCGAAGGGACTGAGGCATGGCCGGCACCAATGGCTTCTCCGTCTCCGGATACGGCCCCCGGCGCGACGGGCTCTGGTCCCAGCTCTCCGCCCGCGACTCGGTGGTCCGCCGGCTCGACTGGCCGCTGCTCCTCGCCGCCTTCCTGCTCTCCGGGATCGGCGCCCTGCTGGTCTGGTCGGCGACCCGCGGCCGGACCGAGCTGACCGGCGGCGACCCCTACGACTTCCTCTTCCGCCACATACTGAACACCGGTATCGGCATCGCGCTGATGATCGGCACCGTCTGGCTCGGCCACCGCACCCTGCGCGGCGCCGTCCCGGTCCTCTACGGGCTCTCCGTGCTGCTCATCCTGCTGGTGCTCACCCCGCTCGGCGCCACCATCAACGGCGCGCACGCCTGGATCGTCATCGGCGGCGGCTTCTCCATCCAGCCCTCCGAGTTCGTGAAGATCACGATCATTCTGGGGATGGCGATGCTGCTCGCCTCCCGGGTCGACGCCGGCGATCTCGCCCACCCCGACCACCGCACCGTCGCCAAGTCGCTGGGCATCGCCGTCCTGCCGATGGCGATCGTCATGCTGATGCCGGACCTCGGCTCGGTGATGGTGATGGTCGTCATCATGCTGGGCGTGCTGCTCGCCTCCGGGGCGTCCAACCGCTGGATTCTCGGGCTGATCGGCAGCGGAGTCGCGGGCGCCGTCCTCGTCACCGCCCTCGGTCTGCTGGACGAGTACCAGATCAACCGGTTCGCGGCCTTCGCCAACCCCGAACTCGACCCGGCCGGTGTCGGCTACAACACCAACCAGGCCCGGATCGCGATCGGCTCCGGCGGGCTGCTGGGCACCGGCCTCTTCAAGGGCTCCCAGACCACCGGCCAGTTCGTCCCCGAGCAGCAGACCGACTTCGTCTTCACCGTCGCCGGCGAGGAGCTGGGCTTCGTCGGCGCCGGACTGATCCTCGTACTCCTCGGTGTGGTGCTCTGGCGGGCCTGCCGGATCGCCCGCGAGACCACCGAGCTGTACGGCACGATCGTCGCC
Organism: Streptomyces sp. NPDC001889; assembly: GCF_053594535.1. Lineage (NCBI taxonomy): Bacteria > Bacillati > Actinomycetota > Actinomycetes > Kitasatosporales > Streptomycetaceae > Streptomyces > Streptomyces sp. NPDC001889. The sequence goes on along the minus strand of NZ_JBSFER010000019.1, from coordinate 37,975 downwards.
GCCGGCATCATCGCCTGGTTCGCCTTCCAGTCCTTCGAGAACATCGGGATGACGCTCGGCATCATGCCCGTCGCCGGGCTGCCGCTGCCGTTCGTCTCCTACGGCGGCTCGTCGATGTTCGCCGTCTGGGTGGCGATCGGACTGCTCCAGTCGATCAGGGTGCAGCGGCCGATAACGGCATAAGTGCTGGTGTGGGGGTCCCGTCGGCAGGCTTCGCGAACTAGATTCGGTGCATGGCGGACACCAAGCGCGAAATCGAGCGGAAGTACGAAGCCACCCCCGAGACCCGGCTCCCCGATCTGACCGGGACGGCCGGGGTCTCGGCCGTCGCCGCGCAGGACACGGCCGAGCTGGACGCGGTCTACTACGACACGGACGATCTACGGCTCGCCGCGGCCTCCATCACCCTGCGCCGGCGCACCGGCGGCGGCGACGCGGGGTGGCACCTCAAACTGCCCGTCGCCCCCGGGGTACGGGACGAGATCGCCGCCCCCCTCTCCTGGCAGCTCCCGCGCCCCCTCCAGGGCCTGATCAGGGCCCGGGTCCGGCAGGCCCCGGTCAGCCCCGTGGTGCGGCTGCGCTCCACCCGCGAACTCCACCATCTCCTCGACGCCGACGGCACGCTCCTCGCCGAGCTGAGCCGGGACGCCGTCCGCGCCCAGCGGCTGAGCGGCGGCGACACGGAGGCCGCCTGGGACGAGATCGAGGTCGAGCTGGCGGACGGGGCCGACCCCAAGGTCCTCGACCGGATCGACAAACAGATGCGCAAGGCCGGTCTGGTGCCCGCCACCGCCCCGTCGAAGCTGGCCCGGGCGCTGGAGGAGACCGGTTTCACCGCCGATCCGGCCGTGGCACCGGCCGCGCCGGACGGCACCGACGCGGGCGGCCACATCCTCGCCTACCTCCGTGAGCAGGCCGCGGCGCTGCTCGCCCACGACCCCGGGGTGCGGCGCGACCTCCCCGACGCCGTCCACCAGATGCGCGTCGCCACCCGGCGGCTGCGCAGCGCCTTCCGCACCTACCGCAAGATCCTCGACCGCACGGTGACCGACCCGCTCGGCGAGGAGCTGAAGTGGCTGGCCGGAGAGCTGGGGGTCGCCCGTGACCAGGAGGTTCTCGCCGAACGGCTGCGCGAGCGGATCGACGCCCTGCCGCGCACCCTGCTGCTGGGCCCGGTGCGCGGCCGGCTCCGCATCTGGTCCGTCGCCCAGGGCTCGGGCGCCCGCCGCCGAGCCGTCGCCACCCTCGACAGCCCCCGCTATCTGGCCCTGCTGGACGCCCTGGACGCGCTGCTGGCCCACCCGCCGCGGCTCAGGGCCGCGTCCGGCGCCCCGGGCACGGTCCTCCCCAAGGCGCTGGTGAAGGAGTACGAGCGGCTGGCGGCCCGGGTCGGCAGCGCGCTGGACCTCGCCCCGGGCCCGGAGCGCGATCTGGCCCTGCACGACGCCCGCAAGGCCGCCAAGCGCGCCCGGTACGCGGGCGAGGCGGCGACCCCCGCGCTCGGCCGCCCCGCCAAGCGGTTCGCCAAGCGGATGAAGGCCGTGCAGACCGTGCTCGGCGACCACCAGGACAGTGTGGTGGCCCGCGACACCCTGCGGCATCTGGCGGTCCTGGCGCACGCGGCGGGGGAGTCCGCCTTCACCTGGGGACTGCTGTTCGGACAGGAGCAGCGCGCGGCCGCCGACCGCGAGCGGGAGCTGCCCGGAGTGTGGGCCGAGGCCGCCGATCCGCGGCTCCGCGAGGACCTCGGCGGCTGACCGCGCGGCCCCGGCCGGGTCCCGGGCCGTGCGGGGGCGGCTCTCCGGCGCGTTACGCTGGGGAGTCGCCCCCTTGCCAGCTCACGAAAGTCCCGAGATGTCTGCTGCTGAGTCGGTCTTCCCACAGCTCGAAGCTCTGCTCCCGCATGTGCAGAAGCCCATCCAGTACGTCGGAGGTGAGCTGAACTCCACCGTCAAGGAGTGGGACGCGTGCGAGGTGACCTGGGCGCTCATGTACCCGGACGCGTACGAGGTCGGCCTCCCCAACCAGGGCGTCATGATCCTCTACGAGGTGCTCAACGAGCGCGAGGGCGTCCTCGCCGAGCGCACCTACAGCGTCTGGCCCGACCTCGAAGAGCTGATGCGCGAGCACGGCGTGCCCCAGTTCACCGTGGACTCGCACCGGCCCGTCGGCGCCTTCGACCTCTTCGGCCTCAGCTTCTCCACCGAGCTGGGCTACACCAATATGCTCACCGCCCTCGATCTCGCGGGCATCCCGCTGGAGGCGCGGAACCGCACGGTGGACCACCCGATCGTCCTCGCGGGCGGCCACGCGGCCTTCAACCCCGAGCCGATCGCCGAGTTCATCGACTGCGCCGTCATCGGCGACGGCGAGCAGGCCGTCCTCGACATCACCGAGATCGTCCGCGCCTGGAAGGCGGAGGGCCGCCCCGGTGGGCGCGAGGAGGTGCTGCTGCGGCTCGCGAAGACCGGCGGGGTCTATGTCCCCGGTTTCTACGACGTCGAGTATCTGCCCGACGGCCGGATCGGCCGGGTCGTGCCCAACCGCTCGGGCGTCCCGTGGCGGGTCTCCAAGCACACCGTCATGGACCTGGACGAGTGGCCCTACCCCAAGCAGCCCCTCGTCCCCCTCGCCGAGACCGTCCACGAGCGGATGTCCGTCGAGATCTTCCGCGGCTGCACCCGCGGCTGCCGTTTCTGCCAGGCCGGCATGATCACGCGCCCCGTGCGGGAGCGAAGCATCACCGGCATCGGCGAGATGGTCGAGAAGGGTCTCAAGGCGACCGGCTTCGAGGAGGTGGGACTGCTCTCGCTCTCCAGCGCCGACCACTCCGAGATCGGCGATGTCGCCAAGGGCCTCGCCGACCGGTACGAGAAGGACAAGATCGGCCTCTCCCTCCCCTCCACCCGGGTCGACGCCTTCAATGTCGACCTCGCCAACGAGCTGACCCGCAACGGCCGCCGCTCCGGGCTCACCTTCGCGCCCGAGGGCGGCTCCGAGCGGATGCGCAAGGTCATCAACAAGATGGTCTCGGAGGAGGATCTGATCCGCACCGTCGCCACCGCGTACGGCAACGGCTGGCGGCAGGTGAAGCTGTACTTCATGTGCGGCCTCCCCACCGAGACCGACGAGGACGTCCTCCAGATCGGGGACATGGCGGTGAATGTCATCGCCAAGGGCCGCGAGGTCTCCGGCTCCCAGGACATCCGCTGCACCGTCTCCATCGGCGGCTTCGTCCCCAAGCCGCACACCCCCTTCCAGTGGGCCCCGCAGCTCAGCGCCGAGGACACCGACGCCCGGCTCACCAAGCTCCGTGACAAGATCCGCGGCGACAAGAAGTACGGCCGCTCCATCGGCTTCCGCTACCACGACGGCAAGCCGGGCATCGTCGAGGGCCTGCTCTCGCGCGGCGACCGCCGCGTCGGCTCCGTCATCCGCGCCGTCTACGAGGACGGCGGGCGCTTCGACGGCTGGCGCGAGCACTTCTCGTACGACCGCTGGATGGCCTGCGCCGACAAGACCCTCCCCGAGTACGGGGTGGACGTCGACTGGTACACCACCCGGGAGCGCACCTACGAGGAGGTGCTGCCCTGGGACCACCTGGACTCCGGTCTGGACAAGGACTGGCTCTGGGAGGACTGGCAGGACGCCCTCGACGAGACCGAGGTCGAGGACTGCCGCTGGACGCCGTGCTTCGACTGCGGGGTCTGCCCGCAGATGGACACCCACATCCAGATCGGCCCCACCGGCAAGAAGCTGCTGCCGCTCACCGTCGTCAAGTAGCCGCACCACAGGGCCCGGTCACCGCGCGTATCCGGTGGCCGGGCCTCTCCGTGCCCCGCGCCATGGGCCGACGCCGCGGCTGATCATCCCCGGCACCCGTGTCCACGCCTCCTTCCTCACCGCGAGGGGGGAACTCCTCGCCGAGTGGCCCGTCACCGCCTCACCCCGTTCCCGCGCGCGGAGGGCGGGTCATGTCGGCCACGCCGTCCGCCCGTCGGCCCGCCGCCGGGGTCACGCCACCGCGCTGCTCCGGGATTCCCTTCCGTACGCCCGCGAGCCGGGCATACAGTCCGTACTGATCACCGCGACACGGGCAGCACCGGTTCGCGCGAGGCCACGGGGCCGGCGGCGGAGTCCTGGAGCACGAACGGGACGGCAAGCGCCGCTACTGGATCAGCACATCCCACCAGCTGTGAGGCGCCATGGCCGACCGACCCGCCGCGACGATGAGCAGCCGTTCCGGCGCGCCGCCCGAAGGGTGTCTGGCGACCGCGATACGGATACCCGTACGGCTGGTGGCGCTGATCGTCGTCGTGCCCCTGCGGGTGCTCTGGGATCTGCTCACCGTCATCGGCCGGGCCCTGAGACCGGTCCTGCGGTGGGGGTACGAGAATCTGCTCGTCCCGCTCGGCCGCGCGCTCCGGCAGGTGCTCGTCCTCACCGCGAGGCTGCTGGTGGTGTGGCCCTGGCGGTATCTGCTGGTCCCGCTCTGGACCCACGGCGTGGCCCGGCCGCTCTCCTGGCTGTGGACGCATGTGCTCCGGTACCTCCTGGTGGTGCCGCTGATCCGGCTCTGGCAGTGGGTGCTGGTGCCGGCCGGGCGGGGGATCGCCTGGGTGGTCGAGAACGCCGTCGTCCCGCCGCTGCGGCTGCTCTGGCGGCATGTGCTGCGGCCCCTCGGCCGGGAGGTCCTCGCCGCCCTCAAGGCGGCCTGGCGGATCGGGGGGCATGTCTCCCGGGCGGTCGGCACCGTCCTGAAGTGGCTCCTCTGGTACCCGGTGCGCTGGACCTACCGGCATGTGTGCACACCCGTCGGCCATGTTCTGCGCGATCTGTGGCGCCCCGTCGGCGCGGCGCTCCGTTCGGCCCGGGCCACCGCGCGGGAGGCCGGGCGGGCGGCCTGGCGGAGCCTGGGCGGCGGGGCGCGCGGGCGGGGCGGTCCGGGAGGCCGGTGACGGGCTCCGGCCGAGCCCGGGGAACCATGGACGCCCGCGGCGCGTACTCTGGGTAGTACAACGACTGTCCCCGGCGCGGCGGCCGGGCCCGAGGTCTCCCTCCACCAGCGGGGGTGAGCCGGGCCGGCCCGCACGGGGCGAACCGCCTTCCGAGGGCGGCGCCACCAGCGCCGTCCCGCACCGAGGAGAAGAACCACTGGGCAAGCGACAGCCCGAAGGCCCGCCGCCCGCACCCGCGGTGCAGCGCATCCGACTGCGCTACACCAAGCGTGGCCGCCTCCGGTTCACCAGCCACCGTGACTTCCAGCGCGCCTTCGAGCGGGCGCTGCGGCGTGCCGAGGTGCCCATGGCGTACTCGGCGGGCTTCACCCCGCACCCGAAGGTGTCGTACGCCAATGCCGCACCCACCGGCACGGGCAGCGAGGCCGAGTATCTGGAGATCGCCCTCACCGAGCACCGCGACCCCGCGACCCTGCGGGAGCTGCTCAACGAGTCGCTGCCGAGCGGGCTCGACGTCACCGACGCCGTGGAGGCCCGCACCCCGGGCCTCGCCGACCGGCTCACCGGCTCCGAGTGGGAGCTGCGGCTGGACAAGGTGGCGCCGGCGGACGCGGAGCGGGCCGTCGCGGCCTTCCTCGCGGCGGAGACCGTCGAGGTCCAGCGCAGAACGAAGAACGGCATGCGGACCTTCGACGCCCGCCCGGCCGTGGCCGAGCTGCGGGTGGTGCCGCCACAGCCTGATAGGCCCGTGGACGGCCCCTGTGCGATACTGCGGCTGGTTGTTCGGCACGTAACACCTGCCGTGCGACCCGACGACGTCCTGTCCGGTCTCCGCGCTGTGGCCGACCTGGCGCCGCCGGTCCCCGCAGCGGTGACCAGGCTGGCGCAGGGGCTCTTCGACGAGGAGACCGGCACGGTGACCGACCCGCTCGCGCTCGACCGCGAGGCAGTTCCGGCCGCCACACCCACGGCCGTCGGATCGGCCTCCCCCCAGTCCTGACCCGGGGGGTCCCCACGCAGGCGGGGTGTTTCCGGTCCCGCCGCGCTCACAGGCAGTCGTTGCAGCACGGCCCTGGTACTCGGGAGCCACCTGAGTCGGGCCGCGCGAAACCACAAAAGACTTTCGCCAGGCCGTGCGTACATCGCGCACGGAACCGGCGGGCCAGACACAACAGCTCCCGTGCGGCGCCCACGCCCCGGACGGCACCACCGCGCGACGCGCGGCCGTGCCGTGCGGTAGGCCCGGCGCCCGGGAGCGTGACGGGAGAACCGCCCGCATGCACGAGCTGAACGAACCCGGTACCACCGGGGACACCAACGAGGACCAGAACAACAGCCCCAGCGACACGCTGCCCCCGCGCCGCCGTCGCCGGGCCGCTTCCCGCCCGGCGGGACCGCCGGGAGGCGCGGCCGAGACCGCGGCACCGGCCGCCGAGGCCGCTCCCGCCGCCGAGGCCGCTGAGGCCGGGGCTGCTGAGGCTGTGGAGGAGGCTCCGGCGCCGCGTGCGCGTCGTCGTGCGACGCGTAAGGCGACGGCGCCCGCTGGTGTGGCGCAGGGTGAGGAGTCGGAGGCGGCTGAGGCTGTTGCGGCGCCTGCTCGTAAGCGTCGTACCGTCGCCGCTGCGGCTGCTCCGGTGGAGGAGGCCGCTGAGGCCGGGGCTGCTGAGGCTGTGGAGGAGGCTCCGGCGCCGCGTGCGCGTCGTCGTGCGACGCGTAAGGCGACGGCGCCCGCTGGTGTGGCGCAGGGTGAGGAGTCGGAGGCGGCTGAGGCTGTTGCGGCGCCTGCTCGTAAGCGTCGTACCGTCGCCGCTGCGGCTGCTCCGGTGGAGGAGGCCGCCGAGGCCGAGGCCGCTGAGGCTGTGGAGGAGACTCCCGCGCCGCGTGCCCGCCGCCGTGCCACCCGTAAGGCGACCGCGCCCGCCGGCGCGCCGCAGGCCGCCGAGACCGCTCCGGTGGAGGAGGTTGCCGAGGCCGAGGCCGCTGAGGCTGTGGAGGAGACTCCCGCGCCGCGTGCCCGCCGCCGTGCCACCCGTAAGGCGACGGCGCCCGCTGGTGCGGCGCAGGGTGAGGAGTCGGAGGCGGCTGAGGCTGTTGCGGCGCCTGCTCGTAAGCGTCGTACCGCCGCCGCTGCGGCTGCTCCGGTGGAGGAGGCCGCTGAGGCTGTGGAGGAGACTCCCGCGCCGCGTGCCCGCCGCCGTGCCACCCGTGCGGTGAGCACCCCCGAGCCCGTCGCCGCCGAGATCCCGGCCGAGGACGACGAGGCCGAGGAGGCCGAGGAGACCGCGGAGACCGAGGAGGTCACCGCGACCGCCGAGGCCCCCGAGGCCCCCGAGGCCGAGCCCGAGGCCGCCCCCGCGCCCCGCGCCCGGCGCCGCGCCACCCGCGGGGCATCCGCCCCCGCCGTGGCCGCCGAGCCCGCCGCGTCCGCCGAACCGGTGGAGCCCGTGGAGCAGCCCGCACCCGCCGCCCCGGTGGAGGAGGCCGCTCCGGCGCCCCGTGCCCGCCGTCGCGCCACCCGTGGAGCCTCCGCGCCGGCCGCCGAGGCCGCCCAGGCTCCGGAGGCCCCCGAGGCCGCCGCCGTGGAGTCCTCCGACACGGAGGCCGACGCGGGACCGCGCAGGCGCCGCCGCGCGACCCGTGCCGTGAGCGCGCCCGCCGAGCCCACGGCTCCCGTCCAGCGCGAGGAGCCCGCCGCGAGCGCGCCCGCCGCGCCCGCCGCCGAGCCGGTCGCCGCCACCCGTGGCCGTGGCCGCAGGCGCGCCGCGTCCCCCGAGTTCACCGCCCAGCCGGCCCGGGACACCGAATCGCCGCGCGCCCGCCGCGCCGCGCGTCCCGCCGTCGCCGTCTTCCAGGCCCCGGTCTTCACCGAGCCGATGTTCCAGACCCCGGAGACGGCCGCCGCCGCTGCCGCCGCGGCCGCGGTCCCCGACGAGGAGCCCGTGGAGGAGCCGGCGGTCCAGGAGACCCAGCCGGTGCGGGAGCCCCGGCAGCAGCCCGCCGCCGAGCAGGCCGCCGAGCCCGCCGGGCGCCGGCGCCGCCGCCGCCGTGGTGAGAGCGCCGAGCAGCCGGTCGCCGAGGCCGCGCCCGCGCCCGCCGCTCCGGTCGAGGCGCCCGCCGCCGAGGAGCCCGCCGAGGACGAGGCCGACCAGCCGGCCGAGCCCGCCGGCGGCGAGGACCACGACGAGTACGAGGACCGCCCCTCGCGCCGCCGCCGCCGCGGTGGCCGCCGCCGTCGCCGGGGCGAGGCCCCCGACGCCGACGAGTCCGGCGACGAGCCGTCGGACGAGCACGCCTCCGACGACGCCCCGGACGAGGAGCAGGACGACGAGGACGAGCACGCCGCCGGCAGCTCCAGCAGCCGTCGCCGCCGCCGTCGCCGCCGTCGCAGCGGTGAGCCGGCGGGCGACGAGAACAACGGCGTCAGCGACCCGGAGCGCACGGTCGTCAAGGTCCGTGAGCCGCGCGCCGCCCGCTCCCGTGGCGACGAGCCGTCGGACGAGGTGCAGTCCATCAAGGGCTCCACCCGTCTGGAGGCGAAGAAGCAGCGCCGCCGCGAGGGCCGCGAGCAGGGCCGCCGCCGGGTGCCGATCATCACCGAGGCCGAGTTCCTCGCGCGCCGCGAGGCCGTCGAGCGGGTGATGGTCGTCCGCCAGAGCGGCGAGCGCACCCAGATCGGTGTCCTGGAGGACAACGTCCTGGTCGAGCACTACGTCAACAAGGAGCAGGCGACCTCGTACGTCGGCAATGTCTACCTGGGCAAGGTGCAGAACGTACTGCCGTCCATGGAGGCCGCGTTCGTCGACATCGGCAAGGGCCGCAACGCCGTGCTCTACGCCGGTGAGGTCAACTTCGAGGCGCTCGGCATGGCCCACGGGCCGCGCCGGATCGAGGCCGCGCTCAAGTCCGGCCAGTCCGTGCTCGTCCAGGTGACGAAGGACCCGATCGGCCACAAGGGCGCCCGGCTCACCAGCCAGGTCTCCCTGCCCGGCCGCTACCTGGTCTATGTCCCCGAGGGCTCGATGACCGGGATCAGCCGCAAGCTGCCCGACACCGAGCGCGCCCGGCTGAAGACCATCCTCAAGAAGATCGTCCCCGAGGACGCGGGCGTCATCGTGCGCACCGCGGCCGAGGGAGCCAGCGAGGACGAGCTGCGCCGCGATGTCGAGAGGCTCCAGGCGCAGTGGGAGGACATCCAGAAGAAGGCCAAGAGCGGCAACGCCCCGACGCTGCTCTACGGCGAGCCGGACATGACCGTCCGGGTCGTCCGGGACATCTTCAACGAGGACTTCTCCAAGGTCATCGTCAGCGGTGACGAGGCGTGGCAGACCATCCACGGCTATGTCGCGCATGTCGCCCCCGACCTCTCCGACCGCCTCCAGCGGTGGACGAGCGAGGTCGATGTCTTCGCGACGTACCGCATCGACGAGCAGCTGATGAAGGCGCTGGACCGCAAGGTCTGGCTGCCCTCGGGCGGTTCGCTGGTCATCGACAAGACCGAGGCCATGATCGTGGTCGACGTCAACACCGGGAAGTTCACCGGCCAGGGCGGCAACCTGGAGGAGACCGTCACCAGGAACAACCTGGAGGCGGCCGAGGAGATCGTCCGCCAGCTGCGGCTGCGCGACCTCGGCGGGATCGTCGTGGTCGACTTCATCGACATGGTCCTGGAGTCCAACCGCGACCTGGTGATGCGCCGGCTGCTGGAGTGCCTGGGCCGGGACCGCACCAAGCACCAGGTCGCCGAGGTGACCTCGCTGGGTCTGGTCCAGATGACCCGCAAGCGGGTGGGCCAGGGGCTGCTGGAGTCCTTCTCCGAGACCTGTGTCCACTGCAACGGCCGTGGTGTGATCGTGCACATGGAGCAGCCGACCTCCGTCGGCGGCGGCGGGGGCGGTGGCGGCAAGCGCTCGAAGAAGCGCGGCCGCGGCGGCTCCGAGCACACCGAGCACGACCACGCCCAGGAGCACGAGGACACCGGCCGCGCCGAGCACGCCGAGGCCGAGACCGAGGCGGAGGTCGCCGCGGAGGTGGCGGCGCCGACCGCGCTGCCCGAGCCCGCGTTCGTCCCGGACGAGGATCTGTACAGCAGCGCCGCCGAGGCGGAGGCCGCCGCGCTGCGCGGCCGTGGCCGCCGCCGGGCGACCCGCAGGGCGTCGGCTCCGGCCGGTGCGCCGAGGGCCGCCGAGCCGGAGGTCGTGATCGAGGCCAAGCCGGAGCCGGAGCCCGCGCCGCAGAGCGCGCCGGAGCCGGAGCCGGAGCCGGAGCCCGCCGCTGTCGTGGCCGACGCCGCCCCGCCGAGGGCCCGTCGCCGGGCGACCCGCAAGGTCTCCGCGCCGGCCGGTTCGCCCTCGGGTTCGGCGGACGCGGCGGTCGTCGTGGTCGACACCCCGGTGGAGTCCGCGCCCGAGGCCGAGCCGGAGCCCGAGGCTCCGGCCAAGAAGGCGGTCCGCAAGACCGCCGCCAAGAAGGCCACGGCGAAGAAGGCCGCCACCAAGAAGACGGCGGCCAAGACCACGGCCAAGAAGACGGCGGCAAAGAAGACGACCGCCAAGAAGGCCGCGAAGAAGACGGTCGCGGCCGAGCAGCAGGCGCCGTCGTCGGTCTCGGCTCCCACCGAGGGCTGACCGTCCGGTCCGGTCCCGACTGCCGTGCCCCCGCCCCGTACTCCGGGTCGGGGGCGCGGTGCGTGTGCGGCGTCGGGGCGGGTTGCTGGGCAGGTGGTGTCGTTGTTGGTTTCCGCTCCCACCGAGGGCTGATCGTCCGGTCCGGTCCCGACTGCCGTGCCCCCGCCCCGTGCTCGGGGTCGGGGGCGCGGTGCGTGTGCGGCGTCGGGGCCGCTTCGTCCACCGCGCCGAGCCGCCGCGTTCCGGCCCGCCGCGCGCGCCCCGCGCCCCCTTCGCCGGGACCGCGAGCGCTCGCCCTTCACCCTCGGGCCGTACGGCCCGACCGCCCGACCGCCGTACGGCCCGACCGCCCGACCGCCGTACGGGCCGCCCGTGCGGCCGAACGGTTGACGCGCCGGGTTGACGGGGCGTTCGCGTTGCGCCGATGGGGTGTGCCCGGCCTCGTGAGACATCCCCGGCCCCCTCCCCCTCCTGCACGATGGCACTGCCGCGATCAAGGAGGGCGTCCATGACGTACCAGGTGGTGACCCGCCGTCAGGGCCCCTTCCCGCACCGGATCGCCGATGTCGGGGTGGTCAAGGACCCGGCCACCCACGACATCGGCCTCACCGGCCGGGTGACCGGACAGGAGTACGCCTCGGTCGCGGCGCGCACGGTCCCCACGTCGGGCCGTCCGCACGAGGACATGGTCTCGGTGGTCGGCCGCCTCCGCGACGGCACCATGGCCGGCCATCTGGTGAACCGGCTCGGCCCGCTGAAGGAACGCTTCATCTCGGTCACCGCCGAGAAGGGCTGCTTCGTCGCCGATCCCGCCCCCCACTCCCACGCCGCGCGGGCCACCGGGTGGGAGGCGCTCCGGGTGTTCCGGGGGGTCTGTGAGGGCGACATGATCCGGTACGCCATCGCCGAGCGGGACCCCTTCCTCGTCGAGCACGAACTGTTCCGGGACGCGGTGCTCGGCGGCCCCGCCGACCTCTGCGCCCTGCGCCGGGGGCCGCGGACGGTGGAGGTCGCGGTGGCCGTGCCGGAGTCCGCCGCCCACGGCCGTACGGTCGACCTCCCCGCCTCCGCAGCGGCCGGGTAGGCGGAGCGCCGTGGCCACCGCCGAGCCCCGCGACGGGAAGCCCGGGGATTCCGGGAAGCCCTCCGCCGCCGCTCCGGAAGCCGCCGCTCCGGAGGGCGCCGTCCCGGGAGCCGCCGCTCCAGAGGCCACCGCCCCGGAAGCCGCCCCTCCGGAGGGCGCCGTCCCGGGAGCCGCCGCTCCAGAGGCCACCGCCCCGGAAAACACCGTCCCCGATGTGACCGTCGTCCTCGCCGTCCACAACACGATGCCCGATCTCACCGAGTGCCTGGACTCCCTGCTCGCCCAGACCATCGGCCTCGGCCGGCTCCAGATCGTGGCCGTCGACGACGGCTCCACCGACGGCGGCGGCGAGGAACTGGACCGGCTCGCCCGCGCCCACCCGGACACCGTCACCGTCCTCCACCAGCCGGACTCCGGCGGCCCGGCCGCGCCCAGCAACCGGGGCCTGGAGCGGGCCCGCGGCCGGTACGTCCACTTCATGGGCGCGGACGACCGCCTCGGCGAGGAGGCCCTCGCCCGTCTGGTGGCCCACGCCGACGCCCTCGGTTCCGACATCGTCATCGGCCGGATGACCGGGGTCGGGGGCCGCTATGTCCACCAGGGGCTCTTCCGCCGCAGCGACCCCGACATCACCCTCCACGGCTCCGCCCTGCCGTTCACCCTCTCCAACGCCAAGCTCTTCCGGCGCGAGCTGGTCGAGCGGCACCGGCTCCGCTTCCCCGAGGACCTGCCCGTCGGCAGCGATCAGCCCTTCACCATCGAGGCCTGTGTCCGCGCGGGCAGGATCTCCGTCCTCGCGGACTACACCTACTACTACGCCGTCCGCCGCCGTGACGCGGGCGACATCACCCACCGGGCCGGCCACCTCGAACGGCTGCGCTGCACCGCCCGGATCATGCACCACGCCGCCGGTCTCATCGGCCCGGGGCCCGAGCGGGACAGCCTTCTCCACCGCCACTTCACCTGGGAGCTGGCCAAGCTCCTCCAGCCGGACTTCCCGGACCTCGGCGAACCGGTCCGCCGGGAGCTGTGCGCCGGGATCGCCGAGCTGGCCGACGCGTATCTCACCGAACCGCTGCGGGACTCGCTGCCGGTGCGGCGGCGCGCCCTGCTCGCCCTCGCCCAGCGCGGCGCGGTGGACCTCCTGGTCCGGGCGATCGAGGACGCCGCGGCGCACGGCCCGCTGTTCCTGCTGGAGGGCGACCGGGCGTATCTGCGCTGCCCCGGCTTCCGGGACCCCGCGCTGAACCTCCCCGACCGGGTCTTCGAGGTGCTCGACGAGCCCCTGACCGCCGTGCTCTGTGCCGGTACGGAGCTGCTGGCGGCCGACTGGGACCAGCGCGGCGACGACCTCGCCCTCTCGCTCACCGTCCGCACCCCGCTGACCGGTGACACCTCCGCCACCGTCGTCCGGCTGATGCGCGGCTCCCTGCCGAGGAGCGCGGACCGGGCGGGCGGCCGGCGGCTGCCCGAGCCCGACACCCTGCCGCCCGCCGCGGGCGACTTCGAGCGCGGGGGCGGCGACGGGACCGTGATCCACGCCCGTATCCCCGTCGCCGCGGCCACCGCCTCGCTCGGCGTCCGCGTCCACGCCCGGGTCGCGGGCCGCACCTACGAGATTCCCCTGCGCGCCCGGGGCAAGCCCATGCCGCTCGCCCGCCGCTGGCGCCTGGAGGACTCCTACCGGGCCGCCGCCCGGGTCAGCGGCAAGGGCAGGATGACCGTCCGCACCGGCCCGGTGGACCCGCCGCGCGAGCGCCGCTGGCCGGCCCGGCTCCGCCGCGCCCTGCGGTTCCGTCCCCCGCCGACCCGCACCGGGGCCGCCCGGGAGGGGAAGTGACCATGGACATCCGTGTGGTGGCCCTCGGCGGGATCGGACTGCCGCTCGCCGTCCGGTTCGCGGCGAAGGGCCACCGTGTCACCGGCGCGATCCTCCAGGCCGACCACGCCGAGTACCGGGCCCTGGCCGCCGCCGGTCCGCCCGGGGCGCGGGTGCTGGTCGGCGGCGGCCGCACCACCGACCCCGCCCTCCGGGAGGGCGTCCGCCGGGTCGTCATCGGCGGCTGACCACCATCCGCCTCCGGAGCACAGGAAGGACCGATGCGCATGCCGCCACCGCCACCCCTGCCGCGCGGCGCCCCCTGCCGCGCCCGCACCCCCGTCGCGCCGGCGCCCGCGCCCGCGCCCGAGCGGCGCCGCCCCGCCGAAGCCGGCCGGCGTCGTCGCCCATGCCGACGAGGAGTCCGTTCGCCGCCCGCGGGGTGCCGCCCCCGATCGTCGGCGCCACCCCCGCCACCCCGGCCGGCGCCGGCGCCGGCGAACGGCTCCTGGATGACCGCGACCCGGCCGCCGCCACCGGCCGCGCCCGTGCCGCCTTCGCCCGCACCCACCACGACGGCACGGCGACGGTGGCCGCCCCGGCCCCTTCCTCAACTCCTGACGGCCCTCATGTCCCGCTCTCCTCCAGGAGCCGCACGACACGCCGCGCGGCCCCGCCGTCCCCGTACGGCGCCCCGCGCGGCGAGGCCGGCGCCGCCCGCGCCGCGAGCCCCGCCCACCGCCCGGCCGGCAGCTCGTGCGGATCGGGCACCAGCAGATTCCAGCCGCCGTCCAGGGTCTCCAGCCACTCCGTCTCCGGCCGCAGCGTGGTGCACGGCCGGCCCAGCAGATACGCCTCCTTCTGGAGCCCGCCCGAATCGGTCACCACCCCCGCCGACGCCAGCACGGCGGCGATCAGCTCCGCGTACGGCAGCGGGCGCCGCACCCGCACCGAGCCCCGCGCGAGATCGATGCCGAACTCCCCGGCGCGCGCGACCAGCCGGGGGTGGGCGGGCAGCAGCACCGGCAGCGGCAGCCGTGCCAGCGCGCCGAGCAGGGCGGAGAGCCGGGCCGGGTCGTCCGTGTTGTCCGGGCGGTGCAGGGTGGCCAGCAGAAACGGCTCGCGGGGCAGTTCGGCGACGGCGGCCGGCGGGCGCGCCAGCACCGCGTCCCGTACGCGCAGACAGATGTCGACCATCACATCCCCGGCCAGCCGGGTGCGCGCCGCGAGACCCTCCCGGGCCAGGTGGCGCACCGCCTCCTCGGTGGGCGCGAGCAGCAGATCGGCGCAGTGGTCGGTGAGGACCCGGTTGTGCTCCTCCGGCATCCGGCGGTTGAAGGAGCGCAGCCCCGCCTCCAGATGGGCCACCGGGACCCGCGACTTCACCGCGCAGAGCGCGCCCGCCAGCGTCGAGTTGGTGTCCCCGTACACCAGCACCCAGTCGGGGCGCTCCTCGGCGACGACCTTGTCGAGCGCGGCCAGCGCCGCCCCCGTCTGCGCCCCGTGGCTGCCCGAGCCGACCCCGAGATGGACATCGGGGCCGGGGATCGCCAGCCCGGAGAAGAACACATCGGAGAGGTCGGCGTCGTAGTGCTGCCCGGTGTGCACGATCGTGTGCCGGTGGTCCGTCGAGGCGAACGCGGCGGCGACGGGGGCCAGCTTCACCAGCTGGGGGCGGGTCCCGACCACACTGAGGACCTTCATGACCGCTGTGCTCCCTGCGCTCGTCCCCTGGACCGGTTTCGCCGAGCGGCGCGTGGCGAATGCGCCGGAAAACCGATCAAACCATGACGATGGGGTGGCGGGTGGGAGAACCGGCCGGAACCAGCCGACCGGGGCACCGGCCCGCCGGGAGCGGGTCGGGCAGATCGGGAATGGAGTCCGCATGGAGCCCTCGCACGGCACCCGGGGCCGGGTCGTCATGCTCGTCGACAACGAGGTCAGGGCCGACTCCCGCGTCCAGAAGGCGGCCCGCTCCGCCGCTTCCGCGGGCTGGGACGTGGTCCTCCTCGGGGTCTCGCCGACCGCGAAGCCCCAGTCCTGGAGGCTCGGCGCGGCCCGCGTCCGGCTGCTCCCCAAGCCCGCGCATCTGGAGCCGCGCCGCCATGAGCTGCGCCATCCGCTGCTGCGCCGCCCCCTGGCGTACCGCTCCCGGCGGCTGGCCCGCTACCGCGTGCAGACGGTCAAGGCATGGCGCTCCGATCTGGCGTTCCGCCGGGCGGCGGCGCGGGCCGCGCGCGCCGGGCACCCCGGCGCCAGCGCGAGCGGCTCCGCCCTGCGGCTGCTGCTGCCGCGCGCCTGCGCCCGGGCGCTCGGCGCGTGGGTCGCCCTGCGGGCCCGGGAGACCGACCGGCTGCACCGGCTGCGCACCCCGCTGACCGCGCCGCTGGACCGCACGTCGACCGCCGTGTGGTCGAAGCTGATGGGGGAGCGGGCCTGGCGCCGGCTGATGCCGAACCTCTGGGACTACGAACTGGCCTTCGCCGCCACGATCGACTCCTGCGAGCCCGATCTGATCCACGCCCACGACTTCCGCATGCTCGGCGTCGGCGCCCGGGCCGCCGTCCGCGCCCGCGCCCGGGGCCGCTCGGTCAAGCTTGTCTGGGACGCGCACGAGTACGTCCCCGGGCTGCCCGCCTTCCACGGCCGCTGGCTGCCCGGCCATATCGCCTGGGAGAAGGAGCACGCGGTCTTCGCGGACGCCGCGATCACCGTCTCCCAGCCGCTCGCGCGGATGCTCCAGGAGCGGCACCGGCTGCCGGAGCCGCCCGCCGTGGTGCTGAACGCGCCCGTCATGGAGCCGGACGACGAGGAGATCGCGGACGCCCCGCCACTGCCGGACCTGCGCGGACTGTGCGGCATCGGGGCGGACACCCCGCTGCTGGTGTACGCGGGCGGGATCAGCCCGGTGCGCGGGGTCGAGACGGTCATCGAGGCGCTGCCGGAACTGCCGGGGGTCCACCTCGCGCTGGTGTCGGTCACCCCGGGGAAGCTGAAGGCCGTCGCCACCACGCGCTCCCTCGCCGAGGTCACGGGGGTGGCGGACCGGGTCCACTTCCTGCCCTTCGTCCCGCACTGGCAGGTGCCGCACTTCCTCGCCCCGGCGGACGCCGCCGTCAGTCCGCTGCACCATCTCGCCAACCACGAGCTGGCGCTCGGCAACAAGTTCTTCGAGTACGCGCAGGCCCGGCTGCCGCTGCTGGTCAGCGACATCCGCACCATGGCGGAGCTGGTGGAGGCCACCGGGCAGGGCGAGGTCTTCCGGGCCCGCGACCCCGAGGACTTCGCCCGGGCCGCGCGGGCGGTCCTCGCGGAGCCGGGGCGCTACCGCGCGGCCTATGAGCGGCCCGGGCTGCTCGACGGCTGGACCTGGGAGGCGCAGGCCGGGATCATCGACCGGCTCTACACCCGGCTGCTGCCGGACCGCGCGGCGCCGTCCGTCCCGCTCAGCGTCCCCTCGGGCGACTCGCGGTAGCGGGCGCCGGTCTCCGCGCACTCCCACGCCCCCGGCTCGCCCGGCCGCTCGGTCAGCCGCGCCCCGGCCCGTCCGACCCGTCCGACCCAGCCGCGCCCCGGCCCGTCCGACCCGGTCGCCGCGCCGCGCGGCTCCGGGCCGCTCCGGGCCTCCCCGGGCGCGTCCGGCGAGCACAGGGCCGGTTTGACCCCCGGAAGCGGCCCCCGCTACTCTTGACCCTCGGTGTGTTTCCCTATGCACCCACCTCTGAGCACCCACCTCCCCGCGGTTTCACCTGACGCGGGGGGAGGCCGCTCGTCCTTCCGGATCATCACGGGCCCCGGCCCATGTGAGCGGCTGGCATCAGGGGTCCCGATCCGAGTGAGAGAGAGATCCGCGTGTACGCCATCGTGCGCAGCGGTGGTCGCCAGCACAAGGTTGCTGTCGGCGACATCGTTGAGGTTGACAAGATCCCCACCGCCAAGGTTGGCGACACGGTAGAGCTCTCTACCCTGCTCGTTGTCGACGGCGACGCCGTGACCAGCGACCCGTGGGTCCTGGACGGCATCAAGGTCACGGCTGAGATCGTGGACCACCACAAGGGTGTGAAGATCGACATCCTGCGCTACAAGAACAAGACCGGCTACCGCCGCCGCCAGGGTCACCGCCAGCAGTACACGGCGATCAAGGTCACCGGCATTCCCACGGCCGCGAAGTAAGGGACTGAGGAGACATGGCACATAAGAAGGGCGCATCGTCCACTCGGAACGGTCGCGATTCCAATGCTCAGCGGCTCGGCGTGAAGCGCTTCGGCGGTCAGGTCGTCAACGCCGGTGAGATCCTGGTCCGCCAGCGCGGCACCCACTTCCACCCGGGCTCGGGCGTCGGCCGCGGCAGCGACGACACCCTCTTCGCGCTGAACGCCGGTGCGGTCGAGTTCGGCCGGCACCGTGGCCGCAAGGTCGTGAACATCGTTCCGGTCGCCGGCTGATCGAGCAATCGGTCTTTCCGGAACCGTAGAACGGTTTCCACCGCGGAGTATTCCGCGGGATTTCTGTGGAGGCGGATCTCACTTCCCCAATCGGGAAGCGGGTCCGCCTCTGCTGTGTTACAGGTAGGGACAATTCCGTCAGCAATGGAGGCACACCCATGACCACCTTCGTGGACCGCGTCGAACTGCATGTCGCCGCGGGTAACGGAGGCCACGGCTGCGCCTCCGTTCACCGGGAGAAGTTCAAGCCGCTCGGCGGCCCCGACGGCGGCAACGGCGGCCGTGGCGGCGATGTGATCCTGGTGGTGGAGCAGTCGGTGACCACCCTGCTCGACTACCACCACAGCCCGCACCGCAAGGCCACCAACGGCCAGCCCGGCGCCGGTGACAACCGCTCGGGCAAGGACGGCCAGGACCTGGTCCTCACCGTCCCGGACGGCACCGTCATCCTCGACAAGGAGGGCAATGTCCTCGCCGACCTCGTCGGCCAGGGCACCACCTTCGTCGCGGGCCAGGGCGGCCGCGGCGGCCTCGGCAACGCGGCGCTCTCCTCCGCCCGCCGCAAGGCCCCCGGCTTCGCGCTGCTCGGCGAGCCCGGCGAGGCGCGCGATGTCGTGCTGGAGCTGAAGACCGTCGCCGATGTGGCGCTGGTCGGCTACCCCAGCGCCGGCAAGTCCTCGCTGATCTCCGTGCTCAGCGCCGCCAAGCCGAAGATCGCGGACTACCCCTTCACCACCCTCGTGCCGAACCTGGGCGTGGTGACCGCGGGCTCCACCGTCTACACCATCGCCGATGTGCCCGGACTGATCCCCGGCGCCAGCCAGGGCAAGGGCCTCGGCCTGGAGTTCCTGCGCCATGTCGAGCGCTGCTCGGTCCTGGTGCACGTCCTGGACACGGCGACCCTGGAGTCGGACCGCGACCCCGTCTCCGACCTCGATGTGATCGAGGCCGAGCTGAAGCAGTACGGCGGCCTGGACGACCGCCCCCGGATGGTCGTCCTGAACAAGGTCGACATCCCCGACGGCCAGGACCTCGCCGAGATGATCCGCCCCGAGCTGGAGGCCCGCGGCTACCAGGTCCTGGAGGTGTCGGCGGTCGCCCGCACCGGGCTGAAGGAGCTGTCCTTCGCCCTCGCGCAGATCATCGCCGAGGCCCGCGCGGCCAAGCCGGCCGAGGAGGCCACCCGGATCGTCATCCGCCCCAAGGCGGTCGACGACACCGGCTTCACCGTGGTCCGCGAGGAGGAGCGCCTCTACCGGGTGCGCGGCGAGAAGCCCGAGCGCTGGGTCCGCCAGACGGACTTCAGCAACGACGAGGCCGTCGGCTACCTCGCCGACCGGCTCAGCCGCCTCGGTGTCGAGGAGAAGCTGATGAAGGCCGGGGCCCGCGCGGGCGACGGCGTCGCCATCGGCCCCGAGGACAACGCCGTGGTCTTCGACTGGGAGCCGACCATGATGGCCGGCGCCGAGATGCTCGGGCGCCGCGGCGAGGACCACCGCCTGGAGGCCCCGAGGCCCGCCGCCCAGCGCCGCCGCGACCGCGACGCCGAGCGCGACGACGCCCAGCGCGAGTACGACGAGTTCCACCCGTTCCAGTGAGGAAGCCGATCCGGTGACGGAACCGAACCGGTGACGGGCCGGGCCCCGTCCCGGACCGGCTCCGCCCGGCACCGGCCCGGTGCACGGCGCCCCGCCCGGGCCCGCGCCGGCCCCGCCGCCCACAGCCGCTGCCATCAGGCAGCGGCTGTGACGGTTCACCCTGGTCTCACGGCTCGGGCCGGACGGCCCCGGCGGACGAGCGGAGCACCGGTGAAGATCTCATTCCTCATCCACACCATCTACGGCATCGGCGGGACCATCCGGACCACGCTGAATCTGGCGGAGGAGCTGGCCGGCGGCCACGAGGTCGAAATCGTCTCGGTCTTCCGCCACCGCGACCGCCCCCTCTTCGACATCGATCCGCGCGTCGCCGTCGTACCGCTGGTCGACATCCGCCCCAAGGCGCCCGCCCGGGAGAAGGAACACCCGCTCCGCGCGGAACCCGCCGAGCACTTCCTCCGCTCCGAGGCCCGCTACGGCGAGTACAGCGCCCTCACCGACGAGCGGGTGCGCGGGCACTACGCGGCCTCCGGCGCCGATGTCGTCATCGGCACCCGGCCCGGTCTGGTCGGTTACGCGGCCCTGTTCGCACCCGCCGGCGCGGTGGTCATCGGCCAGGAGCACATGACGCACCATCACCACAGCGAGGCGCTCCGGGAGGAGCTGCGGCCCCATCTCGCGGCCATCGACGCCCTGGTGACGGTCTCCGAGGGCGACGCCGCCGTGTGGCGCGAACGGATGCCCCTGCCCGGCACCCGCGTGCTCGCCATCCCCAACAGCGTCCCCGCGCCGGTGGTCGCCCCCTCCGATCTCTCCGACCGGATCGTCGTCGCGGCCGGCCGGCTCTCCCGCGAGAAGCAGTACGAGGTGCTGATCCGGGCCTTCGCCCAGGTCGTCGAGCGCCACCCGGAGTGGACCCTGCGCATCTGCGGCTGGGGCGCCGAGAAGGACCGGCTGCGCCGCCGCGTACTGCGGCACCGGCTCGGCAACCACGTCCATCTGATGGGGCCGCGCTCGCCGATCGACCCCGAGTGGGTCAAGGGCGCCATCGCGGTCTCCACCTCGCGCCACGAGTCCTTCGGGATGACGCTCGTGGAGGCCATGCGCAATGGACTCCCGGTGGTCAGCACGGACTGCGACTACGGCCCGCGCGAGATCGTCGAGGACGGCGAGGACGGACTGCTGGTACCGGTCGGCAGCGCCGACGCGGTGGCCCGCGCCCTGATCACCCTCATCGAGGACGAGGGCATGCGCCGCAAGATGGGCGCCGCCGCGCTCGCGAACTCCCGCCGCTTCGACCCGGGCGCCGTGGCAGGGCGGTACGCGGACCTCTTCGCCGAACTGGGTGCGGGCACACCGGCCCGGCGCCGCGCCGGCACCCCCGCGGAACCCGCCCCGGTCGCGGGCACCCCGCACGGTGCTGTCCCGGAAGACGTACGGGACGGCCCGGAGGTTGCCTCCGATGGCGCGTTCGTGCCCCTGGTGGACTGTGTCGCCCGGGACGACGGCTCCATCGACGTCACCCTGGTCGGACCCGGGGCCGCCGGCGGTTCCGGTGGTGCTGGTGGTCCTGGTGGTCCCGGCGGTCCCGGTGGTTCCGGCGGTCCCGGTGTCCCGTCCGGGCTCCGGCTGGTCTGCGTCCTCGGGGCCGGCGGCGGTCCCGAGGAGACCCGGAGCTTCCCCTTCGGCCCGGACGGCACCGCCACCGTCCCGGCCGCCGCCGACCTCCCCGAGGGCCAGTGGCTCTGCCACACGGAGCACCCGGCACCGCCCGACGGTCCGGGGGCGGCCTCCCCCCGGCCCCCCGAGCCCCCCGGCGGTGCCGCACCCTCGGGCGCCCCCCGCACCGGGGCGCCCGAGCCCTCGCCGGGCGCGCCCGGCGCCACTCTCCGTACGCCGTTGCCCGCCCGCTCGGTCGACCAGCGCGGCTCCCTGCGGGTCGCCGGCCGGCTCGCCCCCGGGGACGGCGTCCGCCACCGGGTGCCCCACAGGCGCGCCCCCCGGCAGCAGCTCGCCCTGCGGTCCTGGGTGCGCCCGGTGCACGCCGAGGCCGGCGGAGTCAGCCGCGACGGCACCCGGCTGACCCTGGAGGGCCGGGTGCTGGGCCCGGTCGAGCCCTCCGGGGCGCCCTCGCTGGTGCTGCGCCGCCGAGGCGGGCCCTGGGAGGAGCTGGACCTCCCCGCCGACCGCGAGGGCGCCCGGGAGTTCCGGGCCGTGATCGACGGGGACACGGTCGCCCGGCGCCGGCTCACCGAGCACGACGTCTGGGACGTCTTCCTCCGTTTCGCCCCCGGCCACAGCCCGGTACGGGTCGCGCGCCTCCTTGACGACGTGGTCCAGAAGAGTGATGTCTTCGTCCACCCCGACGCCCTCGCGCACCGGCGGCGCCCGCTGCTGCTGGCCCGGCGGGTGGTCCGCCGGCTGCTCCGTCGGGAGCAGCTCCTCGTCCGGGTGACCCTCGCCTACGACGGTGACAACGGACTGGTCCTGCGGGTGGTCGACCGCTGAGCACCCGGGCGGCCCCAATACCGCCTCGTGAAGGGCGCCAAACGCACCTGGGCTGTGGCGTCCGTCACTTCCGGGCGCGGGTCGTGGGGGCCCAACCTCCCTGGCCACTCCGTGAACCCCCGGCTACCACCGGGGGCGGGGCGGCTTCCACTCGCTTGCGAGACGGTCACACAGAGTGCGACCATCGCACGGTCCCACTCGTCTGAAGGTAGGTCGTTCTGTGTCTGTGCCGCACGAAGCCAAGCCCCGTACCACGGCAGTCGTTCTCGCCGGCGGTACCGGCCAGCGCGTGGGTCTGTCGATCCCGAAGCAGCTGCTGAAGATCGCCGGCAAGGCTGTCATCGAGCACACACTGACGATCTTCCAGCAGGCGGAGTCGATCGACGATGTGATCGTGCTGATGGCGCCCGGGTTCGTCCCCGACATCGAGAGGATCGTCGCCAAGGCCGGACTGACCAAGGTCACCCAGGTGATCGAGGGCGGCGCCACCCGCAACGAGACCACCGAGCGGGCCATCGCCGCCCTGGGCGAGGGCCTCGCCGAGGGCGAGGACCGGAACGTCCTCTTCCATGACGCCGTCCGCCCGCTGTTGTCACAGCGAGTGATCCAGGACTGTGTGGACGCGCTGGAGCGCTACCAGGCCGTCGACGTCGCCATCCCCTCCGCGGACACCATCATCGTGACCCGCACGCACGGTGAGGACGGCGAGTTCATCACCGACGTCCCGGACCGCTCCCGGCTGCGCCGGGGCCAGACCCCGCAGGCGTTCAAGCTCTCCACGATCCGCCGTGCCTACGAGGTCGCCGCCGGCGACCCCAACTTCCAGGCGACCGACGACTGTTCCGTTGTCCTCAAGTACCTGCCGGACGTGCCGATCCACGTCGTCGCGGGCGACGAGTACAACATGAAGGTCACCCAGCCGGTCGATGTCTTCATCACGGACAAGCTCTTCCAGCTGGCCTCCACCGCCGCCCCCCGCCAGGCCGACGAGGCCGCCTACCGCGAGCTGCTGAAGGGCAGGACGCTGGTCGTCTTCGGCGGCTCCTACGGCATCGGCGCGGACATCGCCGAACTGGCCGCGACCTACGGCGCCAAGGTCTACCCGCTGGGCCGCTCCACCACCGGCACCCATGTCGAGAACCCCGAGCACGTGGACGACGCCCTCTCCAAGGCGTACTCCGAGACGGGCCGGATTGATTACGTCATCAACACCGCGGGCGTACTGCGTATCGGCAAGTTGGCGGAGACGGACAACAGCACCATCCAGGAAGCGCTGAACGTCAATTACCTGGCGCCGGTGCAGATTGCCCGTGCCTCATACAAGTATCTGGCCGAAACCAAGGGGCAGTTGCTGCTCTACACATCGTCCAGCTATACGCGCGGGCGTGCCGAGTACAGCCTTTACTCCTCCACCAAGGCCGCGATGGTGAATCTGACGCAGGCCCTCTCCGACGAGTGGGCGAATGAAGGCATCCGCGTCAACTGCGTCAATCCCGAGCGCACGGCGACCCCGATGCGCACCAAGGCCTTCGGCGCCGAGCCCGCGGGCAGTCTTCTCTCGTCCGAGGCGGTCGCCCGGACCTCCCTCGATGTGCTCCTCTCCGAACTGACCGGCCATGTCATCGACGTACGCCAGCAGGACCCGACCCGGGGCGCCAGCGAGGCCTCCGGCTTCGAGCAGGCGCTCGCCGCTGTCCTGATGCGCGAAGAAGATATGCAATAATTCGCTGTTAATGCGATGAATGCTGTCACAGCAGTTCTGCGGGCCCCCTGTGAGCATCCTGACGCGCGGAATACCGGGATGCTGGGGACACGGGGCCGGCCATGCACTGTGCGGAGTCCTGACTGCACCTTCGGGTAGCGAAGTTCCGGGATTTGCAATTCTCGCAAAAGGACCAAACCGCCACCCTTGGAGCAGGTTCTTCGTGATTTCCACAGCCATTCGTCTGGCGCGCGTCGGCAGCCTGTCCGAGCTGGCCGCCGCAGTTCTTCTCGGACTCGGTTATCCCTGCGTGATGATCGCCGCCCTGCTGCCGAACACCTGGCTGTTCGCGGCGGCGGCGGCAGTCACCTACGCGTCCGACTGGTATCTGCACCGCAGGGGCAGCTACCTGATCAACCGCCTCGGCAAGCTGCGCGTCGGACTGACCATCCGCTTTCTGCTGCGCCAGGTCCTGCTGGTCCTGCTGCTCGCCCGCGAGGGCCTCGCCGAGACCACGCTCTTCTACGTCGCCGTCGCCGGCTTCCTGGTCTTCTACGGCCTCCAGGCCCCGCACGGCGCCCTGGTCACCCTGATCCGGCTGCGCCGGGTGATGCCGGTCGTCACCCGCAATGTCGATCTCCAGCGGCTGAACATCCCCGACGCCCCGCCGAACGCCCTGCGCACCCGCGCCGCCGAGAAGGTCCTCCACCTGGACATCCCGGCCGTGATCGGTGTGCTGCTGGCCACCGCTCTCCAGCGGGACGTCATCGGATACGCGGGCGTGGCCGCCAGCATCGCGCTGATCGTCCTCTACATCGCCGCGCTCGCCCCGTATCTGCGCGCCAAGCGCCGGGTCCCGCAGGCCCCGGTGGTCCTGGAGGCCGTCAGCGACTGGCTGCGCGAGTACCGCCCCACCGTCGTGCTGTACTTCTCCGGCTCCAAGGAGTCCGCCTACCAGGCCAATATGTGGCTGGAGACGATGGAGGAGATCGACGGGCGGCCGCTGATCATCATGCGGGAGCGCGGTCTGGTCAACAAGCTGAACCCGACCACCGTCCCCGTCATCTGCGTGCCCGGCGCCACCCATCTGATGAACATGGACCTCTCCACGGTCCGGGTCGCGCTCTACGCGGCCAATGTCGGCAAGAACATCCACCTGCTGCGGGTGCCGACCATCCAGCACGTCTTCATCGGCCACGGCGACAGCGACAAGCTGGCCAGCGTCAACCCGTACAGCAAGGTGTACGACGAGGTGTGGACCGCCGGCCGGGCCGGCCGCGACCGCTACGCCCTCGCCGACGTCGGTGTCCGCGACGACGACATCGTCGAGGTCGGACGCCCCCAGCTCGCCCCCATCCAGTCCTGGACCGGGACGCCGAAGAACCCCGTACCGACGGTGCTCTACGCCCCCACCTGGGAGGGCTGGGACGACAACCCCGGCAACACCTCCCTGCTGCTGGCCGGCGAGAACATCATCCGGCGGCTGCTCACCGCCGAGCGGCCGGTGCGGGTGATCTACAAGCCGCACCCCTTCACCGGCATCCGCGACCAGCGGGCCAAGGCCGTCCACGAGCGGATCACCGCGATGATCACGGAGGCCGTCGCGGCCCGCGCCGCCGACCCCCGCTGGTCGGGCCGGGCCGCCGCCGCGAAGCCCGCCCAGGAGGCGGCCCGCGCCGAGCTGGCCCGTATCGAGGCGGAGCTGGCCGCGCTCGCCAAGCCCGGCCGGGCCCGCCGCGACGGTGCCGAGGAGTCCCGCGACTCTCTCGCCGACCCGCAGCGACTGGAGCGGATCAAGGCACTCCGGGACGCGTGGAACACCGCGTACTGGCGCTCCACCGGCTTCTGGGAGCACCTGGTCGTGACCGGCCCCGAGCCCAAGCTCTACGACTGCTTCAACGAGTCCGACGCGATGGTCTCCGACATCTCCAGCGTGGTCTCCGACTTCATGGCGAGCGGCAAGCCGTACGCCCTCACCGACTCCGCCGAGCTGGGCGCCGGGGAGTTCCTGCGGCAGAACACCGCCGCCCGCGCCGCCGTCGTCCTCAGCAACAGCGCCGTCGAACTGGACGCCCTGCTGGCGGCTGTCGCGTCCCCGGAGCACGATCCGCTGGCCGGTGCCCGCCAGGAGCTGAAGGAGTACCTCCTCGGCCCCGACCACCCCACCTCGATGGACCGGTTCAACGCCGCCGTGCGGGAGCTGGCCGCCGAGTCCGAGGCCCGCAACCTGGGCGTCGAGGCGCGGCTCAGCGAGGAGGCGCAGTTCGAGCTGAACCTCCAGCCCGACGCGGGCCCGGCCGCCGTGCCGGCCGAGGCGGAGACCGCCGACGCGGCGGACCCGGCCGACCCCGCCGAAGCGGCGGGCCAGGCCGAAGCGGTGGACCCCGCCGACCCGACCGAGCCGGTCGACCCGGCGGACCCGGTCGACCCGGCGGACCCGGTCGACGCGGACGGGACGGAAGCCGGAACGGAAGCCTCGCTCCGGCGCTGAGCCGGTCGGTCGACGCACGGCCCGTACGGCGCGCGCCGTACGGGCCCCGCGTCTTCCGGCACCTTTCGCGGCCGTCCTCCGGCACCCGCTGTCCAGCCGGTGAAATACCGGCGCACCCGGCGCGGGGCCTGACGTAGATTCGGTCCGTGACAGTGGTGAGGCAGCAGGTAACCCAGGCCCGCAGGATTGTCGTCAAGGTCGGTTCGTCCTCGCTGACCACCGCGTCGGGCGGACTCGACGCCGACCGGGTCGACGCGCTCGTGGACGTGCTCGCGAAGATCCGCGACGGCGGCGAGAAGGAGATCGTGCTGGTCTCCTCCGGCGCCATCGCCGCCGGGCTCGCCCCCCTCGGCCTGGCCCGCCGCCCCAAGGGCCTCGCCCGCCAGCAGGCCGCGGCCAGCGTCGGCCAGGGGCTGCTGGTCGCCCGCTACACCGCCTCCTTCGCCCGCTACGGCGTCCGGGTGGGCCAGGTGCTGCTCACCGCCGACGACACCAGCCGCCGCGCCCACTACCGCAACGCCTACCGCACCCTGGACCAGCTCCTGACCATGGGCGCCGTCCCCGTCGTCAACGAGAACGACACCGTCGCCACCGACGAGATCCGCTTCGGCGACAACGACCGGCTCGCCGCCCTCGTCGCCCATCTGGTCCGCGCCGACCTCCTGGTCCTCCTCTCGGACGTGGACGGCCTGTACGACGGTGATCCGGCCAGGCCCACCAGCACCAGGATCGACGAGGTGCGCGGCCCCGCCGACATCGCGCACGTCGAGACCGGCGGCGCCGGAAAGGCCGGGGTCGGCACCGGCGGCATGGCGACCAAGGTCGAGGCCGCCGGGATCGCGACGGCCGCCGGCGTCCCGGTCGTCCTCACCTCCGCCGTGCACGCCGCCGACGCCCTCGCCGGCCGGGCCACCGGCACCTTCTTCCACCGCACCGGACGCCGCGTCACCGGCCGGCTGCTCTGGCTGGCGCACGCCTCCACCCCCCAGGGCGCGCTGATCCTCGACGACGGCGCGGTCGAGGCCGTGGTCGTCAGCCGGAAGTCGCTGCTGCCCGCCGGAATCGCCGCCGTCGAGGGCGAGTTCGCCGCCGGGGACCCGGTGGAGCTGCGCGACGCCCGGGGCAGCGCCGTCGCCCGGGGGCTGGTCAACTTCGACGCCAAGGAGATCCCCCAGCTCCTCGGCCGCTCCACCCGGGACCTGGCCCGGGACCTCGGTCCCGCCTACGAGCGGGAAGTCGTACACAGGGACGATCTGGTCGTCCTGCGCCCCTGAAACGGCTGAAACTCCCGTCAACCAACAGGGACCTTTACCAAAACCACCCCATGTTCCGTCCGGGACTGGTCAACTTTGTTGCGGGGGGATGGCGGGGTACAGCACGACGACACATGCAATCAGGAGGCCGCCGGTGAGACGAGCGCGCCCAGGGGATGTGCCCCGAGGAAACGGGGGCGTCCCGCACCTTCGCAGGACTGCGGCGGACCACGCCCGCAGGACGGCGGGTGAGCAATCCCGCAGGACGGCGGGCGACCAGGCCCGTCGGGCGGCGGGCGAGGAACGGGCTCTGACGAGCGTCGAGGCAGGCGCCGACTTCGAGGGCGCCGACTTCGACGGCGCCGAGGAGGGACAGGAACAGGACGAGCCACAGGAACAGCGGCCGGCCCGGGTACCGGGCCGGGGACAGGAGCCGGGCGGCGCCGCCCGTACGGGGGAGACCTCGGCGCGCGCCGAGGAGCGCGTCCAGTCGAAGCTCTGGCACATCACGCTCAGCGTCTCCGGCGACGAGGCGCCGCTCAGAGAGGTCCGGCGCGGGCTCGAACAGCTGGCGCACGACCACCCCTTCCTGCTGACCAGCCGCTATGCCGGTGACCATGCCGAGATCAGGTACTGGGAGGAGGCGCGGGACCTGCACGACGCGGCGGCCGTCGCGCTGCGGCTCTGGGGCGAGCACCGCTCCACCGCGAAACTGCCGCCGTGGACGATCGTGGGGCTGGAGGTCATCGACCGCCAGACGTACCACCAGCGGATCGCGGAGGGCTATGGCCCGCCGCCCGCCTCTCCGGTGGGCGTCCACCCCTTCTGATCCCCGGCGGTCCCCACGGACCTCTCCGACCCGATCCGACCTGACCCGATCCGACCTGACCTGATCTGACCTGATCCAACGCGATCCGATCCCTCCGAGCCCGGCCGCTGTCTCGCAGTACGGGACGGCACGGGATACCGGCCGGACGGCCGCGGCGAGCGCACTACCCTGCGGGTATGACCACGCCCTCGCCGCTTCCGCCGTACGACTCCCTCTCGCCGGTCACCCGTGCCGCCCACCGGGCGCGCGCCGCCGCGGCCGACCTCGCCCCGCTGCCGCGCTCGGCCAAGGACGAGGCGCTGCTGGCGATCGCGGACGCGCTGGAGGCCCGTACGGACGAAGTGCTCTCGGCCAACGCCGAGGACACCGCGCGCGCCCGGGAGGCCGGCACCGCCGAATCGGTCATCGACCGGCTCACCCTCACCCCCGAGCGGGTGCGGGCCATCGCCGCCGATGTCCGCCATGTCGCCGCCCTGCCCGACCCGGTCGGCGAGGTCGTGCGCGGCTCGACCCTGCCCAACGGCATCGACCTGCGGCAGATCCGGGTGCCTCTCGGGGTGGTCGGCATCATCTACGAGGCCCGGCCCAATGTCACGGTGGACGCCGCCGCCCTCTGCCTCAAGTCCGGCAACGCGGTCCTGCTGCGCGGCTCCTCCTCCGCCCACTCCTCCAACACCGCCCTGGTGGCGGTCCTGCGCGACGCGGTGGGCGCGGCGGGACTCCCGGCCGACGCGGTCCAGCTGGTCCCCGGTGAGTCGCGGGACTCCGTGCGGGAGCTGATGCGCGCCCGCGGGCTGGTGGACGTGCTGATCCCGCGCGGCGGCGCCGGACTGATCCGCACCGTGGTCGAGGAGTCCACCGTCCCCGTCATCGAGACCGGCACCGGCAACTGCCATGTCTATGTCGACGCCCTGACCGACCTCGACATGGCCGTCGACATCCTGATCAACTCCAAGGCCCAGCGCCCCAGCGTCTGCAACGCCGCCGAGACCCTCCTCGTCCACCAGTCCGTCGCCGCCGCGTTCCTGCCGCGCGCCCTGGACGCCCTGGCGGACGCCGGGGTGACCGTCCACGCCGACGAGCGGGTGCGCGAGCACGCCGGTGCCACCAAGGCCACGGTCGTGCCGGCCACCGCGGAGGACTGGGAGACCGAGTACCTCTCGTACGACATCGCCGCCGCCGTCGTCGACTCGCTGGACGACGCCGTCGCCCACATCCGCCGCTGGTCCTCCGGCCACACCGAGGCCATCGTCACCACCTCGCAGGCCGCGGCCCGCCGCTTCACCCAGTTGGTCGACTCCACCACCGTCGCCGTGAACGCCTCCACCCGTTTCACCGACGGCGGCCAGTTCGGCTTCGGCGCGGAGATCGGGATCTCCACCCAGAAACTGCACGCCCGCGGGCCCATGGGACTGCCCGAGCTGACCTCCACCAAGTACATCGTCACCGGCGACGGTCACACCCGGTAGCCGGTGCACCGGGGCCGCACTCGGGCTGCCCAAACCCACCGCCCGGGTCTACCCTGAGGGCGTGCCGGACGACGTGGGGGGCAGGCCGTTCCCGGACGGCTGGGAGCCCGACGACGACCGCGGAGGCGCGGACGAGGACTTCGCCTCCGCGGTCTTCGACGAGGACTTCGTCAGGGCGGCCGAGATCCATGAGCCGACCGCCGTGGAACGGCTGCTCGCCGCCGCGCAGGCCCGCGCCGAGGCGGAGGCGGCCCGCGCCGCCGGATCGGGCCGCCCGGGCCGTGACGACGATCCGTACGGCGACGGATACGGCCCCCATGACCGCGAACGGCTCCACGACGACGGCCCGCTGGACGACGACGGCCCCTACGGACGGCACGGCGGCGCGCTGCGCCCCTACCGGAGCAGCGCCCGCTGGCACCGGCCGGTCGCCTGGATTCTCGCCCTGCTGATGGGCATCGGCATGGTCGCCCTCGCCTTCACCGCCGTCTACCGGGGCGCCGCGGGGAGCCGCCAGGACCAGGTGCCCCCGCCCGCGACCAGCGGAGTCGACGCCACCAACCCGGCCGTGCCGTCCGCCGACCGCCTCGTGGGCCCCGCCCTCCCGGCGGACCGTCGCGCCTCCTCCCTGTCCGCCGAACCGCGCACACCCTGACCTCGCGCCCCTGTTCGGCCCCCGCGCGCTTGGCCGGGCACGCACCGGCGCTCGTCCGGGGCTCGTTGGGGGCTCGTCGGGGTTTGTTGCGGAGCACCGGGTTTACCGGAGCCCCGCTCGACCCACCCTCAAGGTATGGCTGGTCGCGAGGACCCGCCTGAGGGGACAGCCGACGGTCTCCCCGGCGGTGGAGAGGACGAGTACCGGTCCGTCGTCTTCGACGAATCGTTCGTCCGGGCTGCGCGGCTCCAGGAGTACTCCGCGCAGGAGCGGATGGGTGCCCACGCGCGCGCCGTGCGCGCCCTGCCCACCCGGCCGCTCCGCTCCGGCCCCGCTCCGGCTCTGCTGCTCGTCCTGCTGGTCGCCTTCGCGTTCGCCACCGCGGTCTATCTGGGGGTCCGCCCCGTCCACCAGACCTCGTCCGCCAAACGGGCCGAGCCGCTCCGTATCACCCTGATCCCCCTCTCCCCCCGGGGTGCCGTTCCCGGGGGCACCCCCGACGATCTCTACGCCCACAGCGCCGCCGCCCACTTCCGTGTCGGCGCCTCGGGCATCACCCTCCCGGGCGCCCGGCGCACGGAGAACTTCTCCCCGAGCCAGGTGATGACCGCGCTCACCACCGCGAAGGACTATCTGGTGGGGTCCTCGCTCGACCCCGATGTCCTCACCGGCGGCGCGGTCCGGCCCGTGCGGGTGCTGCTGGACCCCGCCCAGCTGGAGCAGTTCGACCGCAGCATGGCCTCCCCGGCGAACGACGGCAGCCACGCGGCCACGGGCTGGCTGGTCCGCTACGACCCGGAAGCGGTGGCCCTCGCCGACCCCGAGATCCGGGTCAGGGGCACCCTGACGGTCACCGAGGCGGGCCCCGACACCCTGGAGATCGCCTCCGACCACACCTTCGCCTACACCCTGCGCCCCGCCGCCCGCCCCGGTGGGCCCTCCCGGGTGGGCGGTTCGGGCGCGGCGCGCGGGACGGACGGCGCCTCGCTCTTCACCGTCCGCCGGGAGCTGCGCTTCCGCTTCGACCGGGACGATCTGTACCGGCACCGGACGGAGCTGCTGACCAGCCATGTCCAGGCGGGGCCCCAGTCCTGTGCGGACGACTCCGCGGGGACCCTGCGGCCCCTGCTGGCCGGTCGCCGGGCCGAGCGGCCCGCCCCGGCGGACACCAACCCCTACGCCCTGGAGGCCCCCGCGACGGCGCTCTGCGGCGCCCTGGCCCCCGGCGCCCAGCCGAGCCCCCGGCGGTGACCCCCCGGGCCCCCGCGGGGGCCGATCGGACGGTGGCCTAGCCGGCGCCGCCGGGCCTGTCGCCGCCGCCCGGTGCGCCGCCGCCCGGTGTGTCACCGCCGCCGGCGCCGTTCCCGCCGCCGCTGCCGCCGCCCGTGAACTTGTCGCGCAGCTTCCCGCCCAGATCGCCCGCGCCGCCGGCTATGTCCCCGACGAGCTTCATCAGCGGGTCCCTGCTGGTGCGCACGGTGTCCGCGTAGTGCGACGCGGACTCCCGGATCGAGTCGCTGACCGAGGCGTCCTTGTCCTCCGACCGGCGCGGGTAGTGGCCGTCCATGATCCGCTGGTAGTCGCGGCTCTCGGCCCACTTCTTCAGCTCCGCCGCCCGCACGGTGGTGAACGGGTGCGAGCGGGGCAGCACATTGAGGATCTTCAGCACGGAGTCCCGGAGGTCGCCGCCCTTCTCGTACTCCTCGGCCTGCCGCAGGAACGCGTCGACGTTCATCTCGTGGAGATGGTTGCCACCGGCGATCTTCATCAGCCCGCGCATCGACGCCTTCAGGTCCTGCCCCACCAGCAGCCCCGCCCGGTCGGCCGACAGCTCCGACTTGCGGAACCACTCCCGCAGCGCGGTCACGATCGCCATGATCGCCACATTGCCGAGCGGAATCCAGGCGACCTTGAGCGCCAGGCTGGTGAGGAAGAGCAGCACCGTGCGGTAGACCGCGTGGCCGGAGAGGGCGTGACCCACCTCGTGGCCCACCACGGCCCGCATCTCCTCCTCGTCCAGCAGCTCCACCAGACCGGTGGTCACCACGATGATCGGCTCGTCCAGCCCGATGCACATGGCGTTGGGGCGCGGGTCCTGTGTGACGTACATCGCCGGAACCTTCTCCAGGTCCAGGATGTAGCAGGCGTCCCTGAGCATCGAGTGGAGATGGGCGAACTGCTCATCGCTCACCCGGACCGAGTCCGAGAGGAAGAGCAGCCGCAGACTGCGCTCCGGCAGCAGTCCGCTCAGCGCCTTGAAGACGGTGTCGAACCCGCTGAGCTTGCGCAGCGCGACCAGCGCCGAGCGGTCCGCGGGGTGTTCGTACGCCCGTGAGGAGATGCCGGGGAAGCGCTTGCGCTGCCTGCTCGGCACGTTCTCGTGGCTGCTTTCGGTCATTCATGCCCCCTGTGTGACCCGGATGGTGCCCGGCGCGGCGCTCTCCCGCGCCGTCGCCGCTGTTCAAGGTTGAACGTGTGGCTGGTGTGTTCGTCCCCCTGGCGGATTCCAGCGTAGGCGCTGGGAGAGAACCGCGGCGGGGGCTGTGGACAACCCCGGGAACGCGGGCGCCACCGGCCCTGCGTACCCTTCACGGCACCGCCGGAACGGCGCCGTGATCACCACAACGACTGAGTCGGCGTGAGCGTGCCCGAGCGGCCCGCATACGATGTGGGCGAAGTCTGTCCGCCATGTCCCTCCGATCGACAAGGGCCCGCCGAAGATGAGCCTCAACAGCACCGCCACCCACCTGGTCACCCTCGCCGAGGCATCCGAGGGCGGTGGCCGACACCAGAGCCTCGAACCGTTGGTCGTCGGCGCCGGCGCGCTGCTCGCGCTGCTCCTGCTGCTGTGGATCACCACCCGCTTCAACCGCGACCGCTGAGCCGGGCGGGTCGGGCCGGGCCGGCGTGCCAGTAGGCTCTGCACGCATGGGAGAGCAGACAGTGCCGACGGGCTCCGCGTCCGGCCGGCGGCGACTCGGTGTGATGGGCGGGACATTCGACCCGATCCACCACGGACACCTGGTGGCCGCCAGTGAGGTGGCCGCGCTGTTCCACCTCGACGAGGTGATGTTCGTACCGACCGGGCAGCCGTGGCAGAAGACCCACAAGGCGGTCTCCCCCGCCGAGGACCGCTATCTGATGACGGTCATCGCCACGGCGTCGAACCCTCAGTTCTCGGTCAGCCGGATCGACATCGACCGGCCCGGGCCGACGTACACCATCGACACCCTGCGGGATCTGCGCTCCCTCAACGCGGACGCGGATCTGTTCTTCATCACCGGGGCCGACGCGCTCTCCCAGATCCTCGGCTGGCGGGACGCGACGGAGCTGTTCTCGCTGGCCCACTTCATCGGTGTGACCCGGCCGGGCCACGATCTGACGGACGACGGGCTGCCCGAGGGGAAGGTCTCCCTCGTGGAGGTACCGGCCCTGGCGATCTCCTCGACCGGCTGCCGGGGACGGGTCGCCAACGGCGAACCGGTCTGGTACCTCGTGCCCGACGGTGTGGTCCGCTACATCGACAAGCGGCAGTTGTACCGCGGCGAGTGAGCCGCGGAGAGGGGCACCGGTGAACGACCAGCAGAACCCGTACGACCCGTACCACCCGCAGCCGGAGATCATCGGCTACGACGAGTACGGGCAGCCGGTCTATCAGCAGCCCCAGCCGTACGACTCCTACGGCCTCCAGCCGCAGGTCCCCGGGCAGGGCTACGGCCACGACCCGTACGCCCGGCCCCAGGCGCCCGCCCCCGGGTACGGACAGCCGCAGGATTACGGACAGCAGCCCGAGGCGCCCGCGCCGGCGTACGGGCAGCCCCAGCCGTACGACCCGTACGGCCAGTTCCCCCAGCAGTCCCCGGTCCAGCAGCCCCCGGTCCAGGAGGGCCCGGCCCAGGGACAGGCGTACGGCTACGGCCAGGACCAGGGGTACGGCCGGGAGCCGGCGGCGGCGCCCGCCCCCGAACAGCCCGCCCCGCGGCAGGCTCCCGAACAGCCCGGCGAGCCCGGGCCGCGGGTGCCCGGAGAGCGCGGCCCCGGCGCCGAACGCGACTACCGCACCGAGCAGTTCTCCTTCATCGAGGAGCCGGACGCCGACTCCGAGGACGTCATC
Source organism: Streptomyces sp. NPDC001889 (assembly GCF_053594535.1). Classification (NCBI taxonomy): domain Bacteria; kingdom Bacillati; phylum Actinomycetota; class Actinomycetes; order Kitasatosporales; family Streptomycetaceae; genus Streptomyces; species Streptomyces sp. NPDC001889. The sequence goes on along the minus strand of NZ_JBSFER010000019.1, from coordinate 3,426 downwards.
GACTGGCTCAACTTCACCGAGAGCCGCTCCGAGCGCCGCGAGGAGGCCAAGCGCCGGGGGCGCAACCGGGGCGTCGCGCTCATCGTCGCCCTGGTGCTCGCCGTCGCCGGCGGTGTCGGCTACCTCTGGTACGCGGGCGCGCTGCCCGGCGGCTCGGGATCGGACGAGGGCGGCGGGAGCGCCGGCGGCCCGCAGAAGCGGGACGTGATCGTGCTGCATCTGCACAACACCAAGAAGAAGGGCACATCGACGGCGCTCCTCGTCGACAATGTCACCACCCGTCAGGGCACCACCGTCCTCGTGCCCAACACCCTCTCCCTCGCCACCGACGACGGCACCGCGACCACGCTGGGCGAATCCGTGGACGACGACGGCTCGGAGGGCACCCGCGAGGCCATCGGCACCCTCCTCGGCGCGAAGATCACCGGCACCTGGCGGCTGGACACCCCGTTCCTGGAGAACCTGGTCGATCTGGTCGGCACCATCGACCTGACCACCGACACCATGGTCCCCAGTGCCAAGGACGGCGAAGCCCCGCTGGTCAAAAAGGGCGAGAACCAGACACTGAACGGCCGTGCGGCCGTCGCCTACGCCACCCACCGCGGCTCGGGCGAGCCCGAGGCCAAGCAGCTCCAGCGCTTCGGCCAGGTCATGCAGGCCGTCCTCAAGAAGATCCCGAGCGACGCCAAGTCCGCCACGGTCACCGTGGAGACCCTCGCCCAGATCCTCGACCCCTCGCTCACCGAGAGTGACCTCGGAGCCTCGCTGGCCAAGCTCTCGGAGCGGGCCAAGGGCGGCGACTACCGGACCGCGCTGCTCCCGGTCCAGCAGGACGGCACCCTCACCCAGGAGGCGGCCGGCACCGTCGTCAAGGACATCCTGGGCGGCTCGGTCGGCGGCCCCGAGAAGGGCGACGCCGTCCGGGTGGGCATCCGGAACGCGACCGGCACCGACAAGGCCACCGAGACGGCCAGGGTCTCCCTGGTCAACGGCGGCTACGCGGTCGTCGACAGCGGCAAGGGCGACACCGCGACCACCTCGAAGGTGACCTACGGTGACGACGCGCGCAAGGAGGAGGCCGCCGAGGTCGCCAAGACCCTGGGGCTCCCCGCGAGCGCCGTCCAGAAGGGCGACCAGGCCCCCAACGCCGATGTGGGCGTGGTGCTCGGCCAGGACTTCGGTACGGACTGACCGACCGGTCCAGCGGGTCTGACCTGCATGGACAGCGATGTGATGATCGAGGACGGAGAATCGGCGCGAGGGCTGTCGGCGGTACGTGAGACCCTGGTGGGGTCAATACGACCGCCGACGAAAGCCTGCTAGTGACCGCTACGGACCGCGCCATCGAGCTTGTCAGCACCGCCGCCCAGGCGGCCGCCGACCGGCTTGCCCACGACATCATCGCGTACGACGTCAGCGATGTGCTGTCGATCACCGATGCCTTCCTGCTCGCCTCCGCTCCCAACGACCGCCAGGTCAAGTCGATCGTCGACGAGATCGAGGAGCGGCTGAACAAGGAGCTGGGCGCCAAGCCGGTCCGCCGCGAAGGCGACCGCGACGCCCGCTGGATTCTCCTGGACTACGTCGACATCGTCGTCCATGTCCAGCACAGCGAGGAGCGCGTCTTCTACGCCCTGGAGCGGCTGTGGAAGGACTGCCCCGAGCTGCCGCTGCCCGAGGACGCCATGAAGACCCGCGGCAAGGGCCAGGAGCACGCGGAGCTCCACGGCAAGGCGGACGGTGAGTTGAGCTGAACGAGGACGCCTACAAGAAGACCGGCCGCCGGATCGTCCTGTGGCGGCACGGTCAGACCGCGTGGAACCTGGAGCGCCGCTTCCAGGGCACCACGGACATCGAGCTGACCGGGACCGGGGTCGCCCAGGCCCGCCGGGCCGCCCGGCTGCTGGCCTCCCTGAAGCCGGACGCGATCATCGCCTCCGACCTCAAGCGGGCCGCCGCCACCGCCGAGGAGCTGTCCGCGCTGACGGGGCTGCCCGTCCAGTACGACGAGGCGCTCCGCGAGACCTGGGCCGGCGTCTGGCAGGGCCTGACCCACCAGGAGATCATCGAGCGGTACACCGAGCAGTACACCGCCTGGAAGCGCGGCGAGCCCGTGCGCCGGGGCGGCGGCGAGCTGGAGACCGAGGTCGCCGACCGGGCCGCTCCCGTGGTGCTCCGCCACGCCGAGAAGCTCCCCGAGAACGGCACGCTCGTGGTGGCCAGCCACGGCGGCACGATCCGCACCACGATCGGCCGGCTCCTCGGGCTGGACTCCCGGCACTGGGAGAGCCTGGGCGGGCTCTCCAACACCTGCTGGTCGGTGCTGGGCGAGGGCGCGCGCGGCTGGCGCCTCCTGGAGCACAACGCCGGCACCCTCCCGGAACCGGTCCTCGGCGACGACGACTGACACCGGCCGCCCGCCGGTCCGGCCCGTCCCGCCGCCGGCTCCGCCGGACGGGGACGGCCCGGCCCTCGGCCCCGTACCCCCGGATTTCGCTTTCCGGCAGGTCGCAGGCTAAAGTTCTTCTTGTTCGCAGCGCCGAGCGCGAAGAACACAAGGGGCTATAGCTCAGTTGGTAGAGCGCCTGCATGGCATGCAGGAGGTCAGGAGTTCAATTCTCCTTAGCTCCACAGAACACACCTCACGTATCCCGTCCTCAGCAGAGGGCGGGATTACGCGTTTCGCACCACTTCACGTCGACGCCGCTGACCCCGTTGCGCGACCATGGCAGAATCGGACGGCCGGACCGGACCGCCGGCCAGGACGGGAGGGAGAGCGATGTCCGTTCTCCTCGGCTGCCCGCCCTGCGGATCGGCGCATGTCGCCCAGGTCCTCGGCGACAACGGCGGAGTTTCTTACGTGTGTACGTCCTGCGGTCACAGCTGGAGCTGAGTGATGGGGGCACACAGGCGTAAATGCGACTGGTGCGGCAGTGGTACGCCCATCGTCAGGGACATGGACCCGGTCAATCCCGAGTATCAGTACTGGTGCGAGGAGTGCGCACGGGCGCTGATCATAAAAGGCGACCCGATCGAGACCTATCGGGAGCTGGAAGGCGAGCCGATCTACGGCCGGCTGCTGGACGAGCACTGCACCCTGAAACGTTTCTACTCCTTCGCCACCGCGTGAGCGGGCGGCCCGGGGGGTGCCGCGCGGCGGCGGGGGAGGGCCCCCGGCCCCGCCGGCCGGGGCCCGGGGGAATGGATTTGGTGAAGGGCGAGGGAGGGCGTTAATGTTGTCCACGTCGCCGCCCGCGGAGAGAGCTTCCGGGGAGACGGCATCTCGCAAGGGGCTATAGCTCAGTTGGTAGAGCGCCTGCATGGCATGCAGGAGGTCAGGAGTTCAATTCTCCTTAGCTCCACAGGTGAAGAGGCGGTCATGAGCCGGATCAGCCGCTGGAGATTGGTGTCGTCGAGCGCCGCCTC